>NZ_VHSY01000008.1:0-359503 GCF_013048625.1 Vibrio sp. 11-4(1)
CTATTTCGGCAGGATCAGTTTGTTTATGCTGGTAAGTTTCAGGTTCCTAGGATTGAAATTGGAATTCTGGCTCTTGTTCCGGCTCTGGCTCTGGCTCTGGCTCTGGCTCTGGCTCTGGCTCTGGCTCTGGCTCTGGCTCTGGCTCTGGCTCTGGCTCTGGCTCTGGCTCTGGCTCTGGCTCTGGCTCTGGCTCTGGCTCTGGCTCTGCAGATGATATCTCTTGAGCCAGCAAGTCAAGCTCTTCCTCAAGAGTCGTTGCTTCAGCCTCATCACCCAATAGCGCATTAAAGTAGTCATCAAGCGCTTGTTCACTGGAAAGCACGTCGTTACTGCTCATCGAACGCTAACCTCTCCAGGTAAATCAGTAACTGTTTATACGCAAACACACCACGACTACCAGATGCAAAATGCGATGCTGGCAAATGCTTTAAACTAGCATCACGGAACTTGGTATCAATCGGCACCGCAGAGGTCCATACTTGATTTGGGTAATCTTTCTTCAGTTGCATCAATGTCTGCAAAGACGCTTTGGTGCGCTTGTCATACATCGTTGGAACGATAGTCACTTTGAAACCACCCGGACGAGACTTTTGCATAATGGTTAACGTGCGCATCATGCGTTCCAAGCCTTTCATCGCCAAAAACTCGGTTTGAACGGGAATCAAAATTCGGTCACTGGCGGCCAGTGCGTTCACCATCATCACACCAAGAATTGGCGGGCAGTCAATCAACACATAATCATAGTCTTGTGAGACCGCTTGTAGAGCTCGTTTTAAGATCAATCCCATCCCACTGCGATTCCCCATGACACGATCAAGCGTCGCAAGGGACATATGCGCGGGAATGATATCCATCCCTTCCAGTTTTGTCTCTAGGATTAACGGCCTCACCGTTTCACGAGAGAATGTCTTCAACTGGAATAAATCAAACAGGCTCGAAGTTACTGCGTCAGGATCATAACCAAGATAGGTAGTCAGTGATGCGTGAGGGTCAGTATCGACCATCAGTACGCGATGGCCTTTTTGACTCAGCAAACCCGCTAATGTCACTGTTGAGGTGGTTTTACCCACGCCACCTTTCTGGTTAGCTACACTCCAAACAATCATGATGAATCCTACGCTAGGCCAACTTCCACCAACATGCGTTCTGCAATGCGGTCAAGCGGTAAATCTTCTGAAGAAATGCCTGCTTTAGCAACAGCTTGGGGCATACCATAAACAACACAACTTTCTTCATCTTGAGCCCAAATAGTTGAGCCTGCAGCCTTCAACATACGAGCGCCTTCACGACCGTCTGCACCCATGCCAGTCAGCACTAAAGAGAGTACTTTGTCACCGTATACTTTGGCTGCAGAACCAAAAGTCACATCCACACATGGTTTGTAGTTCATGCGGTCGCCGCCATCAATGATACGAATACGAGCAGCCCCCGCTCGACCATCCACCATCATTTGCTTACCACCTGGAGCAAGGTATGCCACACCAGGCTGTAAGACATCGCCGTCTTGGGCTTCTTTCACTTGAATCTTACACAAGGTATTCAAACGGCTGGCAAATGCAGCAGTAAAGGTTGCTGGCATATGTTGGATCAATACGATCGGATGCGGGTAGTTCATCGGTAAACGCGTCAGAATTTTTTGCAAAGCAACCGGACCACCAGTCGACGTGCCAATTGCGGTCAGTTGATACTTCTTACCGGAGGCTCGGAACTTTGCCGCAGCCGGTCGAGCTGGAGCTGGAGTCGCTGGCGAAGCCGTTCTTGAACCTAGTGGACGAGATGCCGCATTGGTACTCGCAGCAACGCGAGTGATTGGTCGACGCATAAAAGCGCGCTTCGAAGCAATCTGAATAACTCGTTGCTGAAGCAGTGACACCGCTTCTTCGCGGTTACGTGCGATGTCTTCAAACTTTTTCGGTAAGAAATCCAATGCGCCCGCATCAAGCGCATCAAGCGTGGCTTTCGCCCCGTCATGAGTCAGGGACGAAAACATTAGGATTGGCGTTGGAGCCGCTGCCATGATTTCACGTACAGCGGTAATGCCATCCATCACTGGCATTTCAATATCCATCGTGATGACGTCCGGTTTAAGAGATTTGGCTTTCTCAACCGCCTCTCTGCCATTTACCGCAACGTCAATCACTTCTAGGCGCGATTCTGAGTTGATGATTTCGCTCACGCGACGTCGAAAAAAACTCGAATCATCAACGACTAGTACTTTAATCGCCATCTTATTCCTTTTAATAACGTCAGCTTTGCTTAAAGGCGTGAAGCCGCAGCATATCGCTTAAGTAAATCAGGCACATCTAGAATTAATGCAATATGGCCATCGCTAGTGATTGTTGCACCAGCCATGCCCGGAGTGCCTTGCAATAGATTATCGAGTGGCTTAATAACCACTTCTTCTTGACCAATAAGCGTATCCACAACAAAACCAACGCGCTGGTTACCGATCTGTACAATAACCACATGACCGTGACCAGTACGCTCTTCGACGCTTTGTGATTTGGATGCTAACCAGTTCTGTAAGTAAAATAGCGGGATAGATTTTTCACGCACAATGATCGTCAACTGACCATCTACCACGTTTGTGCGACTCAGATCCAAGTGGAAAATTTCGCTCACAGATGCCAGTGGCAGCGCAAACGGATGACCGCCAACACCAACCATCAGTGTTGGTAGGATCGCAAGCGTCAGTGGTACTTTGATCGTGATCTTAGTGCCCTTACCTAGCTCAGAATCGATATCGATTGAACCATTTAAGGTGTTGATCGCCGTCTTAACCACATCCATGCCAACGCCACGGCCAGAGATGTCAGAAATTTTATCTTTACTTGAGAAACCTGGCGCAAAGATAAGGTTGAAGCACTCTTTGTCTGTTAAACGGGCCGCTGCATCTTCGTCCATCATGCCGCGCTTAACCGCGATACCACGCAGTTTGTTCGGGTCCATACCGCCGCCATCATCTACGATGGATAGCTCAATGTGATCCCCTTCTTGCGATGCAGACAAAATCACTTTACCTGTGCGTGATTTACCTGCTTTCGCGCGATCGTCTGGCATTTCAATACCGTGGTCAACCGAGTTACGAACCAAGTGAATCAATGGATCAGCCAATGCTTCTACAAGGTTTTTATCGAGATCGGTTTCTTCACCGCGCATTTCCAGCACGATGTCTTTATTTAAGTTGCGCGCCAAGTCACGGACAACGCGTGGGAAACGGCCAAATACTTTCTTGATTGGCTGCATACGCGTTTTCATTACCGCGCCTTGCAGATCCGCCGTTACGACATCAAGGTTGGCGACCGCTTTGGACATTTCTTCATTGTCGCTGTTCAAACCAAGGCTTAATAGACGGTTTCGGACCAATACAAGCTCACCTACCATGTTCATGATGGTATCAAGCGTCGAGGTATCGACACGAACAGTTGCCTCGGCCTGAGGCTTTTTAACCGCTGGCGCTTTCGCCTCTTCTTTCACCGCGACAGGTTTAGATTCTGGTTTTGGTGCTGGAGCCGGAGTTGGAGCTGCTGGTGCTGGCTTAACCGCAGGCTCAGGTTTCGCAGGGCTTTCCTCTACGTTTGCTGATGCCGGCTTCGTTGCCATATCCAGTTCTTCCAGCGTGGGACCTTTGCCCGCACCATGTAGCTCGTCGAGTAACTTTTCGAACTCTTCGTCCGTCATTAAGTCACTATCTTGATTTGCTGACGATGCAACTGGCGCAACTGGTTCTGCCGCTTTAGGAGGTTCTGCTGGTGCAGATGCTGCAGCCTCTGCCGCTGATGGACTTTTGCCAACGCCGTGAAGTTCGTCAAGTAGACGTTCAAATTCATCGTCAGTGATATCGCCACTTTCAACTGATGGCGCACTTGATTGAGGGGGCTCTGATGGCGCTGTTGGTGTCGCAGGTTCTGAAGAGCCTGGAGCTGAGCCTTTACCATGAAGTTCATCCAGCAGCTTTTCGAATTCGTCTTGGGTAATTTCATCGACAGAGCCGACACTTGACGCTGGCGCGGCAGGTTCTTCAATAACAGGCTCAGGAATGACAGGTTCAGGAGTAACCACTGGTTCTTCAACCACGGTTACAGCGACTTCATCTTCTGATTCAGGTTTACATAGACGATGAAGTTCTTCAAGAAGGGCAGGATCCGCAGCTTCCAATGGCTCACGATCTTGAACAGCTTGGAACTGGGTATTGACCGTATCCAACGCTTTTAGCATCGTATCCATTAAGTTTTGCGTGACCGTGCGTTGGCCGTTTCGTAAAACGTCGAACACGTTCTCCGCACCATGACAAGTATCGACTAGCTCTGCCAAAGACAGGAAGCCAGCACCGCCTTTTACGGTGTGAAACCCGCGGAAAATTGCATTAAGTAAGTCTTTGTCTTCTGGGTTATTTTCCAATTCAACCAACTGCTCAGAAAGCAGTTCGAGAATTTCCCCAGCCTCAATGAGAAAGTCCTGAAGAATATCTTCGTCTAAATCGTAGCTCATACGTTACCTTTAAAATCCAAGACTGGACAACAAGTCATCGACTTCGTCCTGCGATGAAACCGCATCTTCTCTCAGTTCTGGATGAAGAATCGGGCCTTCGGCTTCGCTTGTTTGTGTATTCTTTTTATCTGCCGGTTCTGACAAAACTTGAATGTGTTCTTCAGGTTTATTTCCAGAGAATACGGTTAGGATTTCCACTAAGCGGCCTTCTACTTCATTTACCAACGTAATTACGCGGCGAATAATTTGGCCAGTTAGGTCTTGGAAGTCTTGCGCCATGAGAATTTCGGTCAATTGACCACGCAACTCAGTACTGTCACCTTCGACTTGAACTAATAGCTCGTCGATTCGGTGACAAAGTGCTTTGAATTCGCTTAATTCGATGCGCCCGTGCATGAGTTCATTCCATTGAGGACGAACTTTCTGAAGGCAATCATGCAGGTTGTCAGCGATAGGAAGGCAGCAGTCGACTGCATCCATCGTTTTGTTGGCTGCTAGCTCTGTCTTCTCGATCACATAATTAAGACGATCCCTTGCGTTAGGGATTTCGTCTTTCGCAATTTCGGTCATGCGCTGATCGAGACTGAACTGCTTGAGTGATTCGTGAAGGTCTCGAGTTAAGGCTCCAATTTCTTGCAGCATTGGATTCTCGGCACCTTCGTAGATCGAGGCAACAAGCATATTGGCTTGGTCTTGTTCCCCGTTTTCTAGCATTTGAACGAGTGACTTCGCCTGCTCTAGTGAGATCATTCTGAATAGACCCTTTTACGTTTAGTTCTTCTTATCACTTTAAAAACGCTAAACGAGTCATTTAATAGGTATTTAATAATTGGTATGAATGACTCGAATAACAAAGAGAAAAAGAGAGAGTTATAAACGCTCGAAAATTTTATCTAATTTTTCTTTTAATGTTGCAGCAGTAAATGGCTTAACAATGTAGCCGTTTACGCCTGCTTGAGCAGCTTCAATGATCTGCTCACGCTTCGCTTCAGCCGTGATCATTAGAACTGGCAAATGCTTAAGTTCTGCATCCGCGCGGATGTGTTTAAGCAAATCGATGCCTTGCATACCTGGCATGTTCCAGTCAGTTACAACAAAATCGAAGTCACCTTTTTTCAGCATTGGTAATGCGGTTAAACCATCGTCCGCTTCTTGAGTGTTATTGAAACCCAAGTCACGAAGCAGGTTTTTAACAATACGGCGCATTGTTGAGAAATCATCAACAATAAGGATCTTCATGTTTTTATTCAAAATTGCCTCCACTGAATCGTAAAATCAGTGTTTTTAGTCATTTTGTGTCCACGCACTGAGCTTGGTGCGCAAACGTTGCATCGCTTGACTCAGTATTTGACTTACGCGAGATTCGCTTACGCCTAACACATCGCCAATTTCTTTCAAATTGAGTTCTTCATCATAATAAAGCGAAAGTACCAAAGCTTCACGCTCTGGAAGCTGTTTTATTGATTCAACCAGTGCTTTTCGAAATGATTCATCGGCAACCCCTTTGAACGGGTTACTGTCATCAGTTTCATCTGCAGGTGAAATCACATCATCAGAAACGCCTAAATCTTCAATACCGACTAATTTTGAGCAGTTGATATCGGTCAGAGCACTATGATATTGATCCAGTGTCATACCGAGATGCATGGCTACTTCAGAATCAGTAGGATCTCGATTTAATTCGCCTTCCAGCTCCGCAATCGCTTGGTTAATCTCTCGATTATTTTTATGAACAGAACGCGGTACCCAATCGCCTTTGCGCATGTCATCTAACATTGCGCCACGAATACGGATACCTGCATAAGTTTCAAAGCTCGCACCTTTAGAACCATCATAATTCTGCTGAGCTTCGATAAGACCGATCATGCCGGCCTGAATTAAATCCTCTACCTGAACACTCGGCGGTAAACGGCCTAATAGGTGGTGAGCAATGCGCTTAACCAACACTGAGTAGCGCTCTATAAACGCTTGCTGGCTATTAAACTTGCCATGTTGGTCATAGGTTATCGCTTTATTCACCAAAAGGGTCCTCTGCGAATTCGGTACGATTTAGCAACCTTTCCACAAAAAATTCCAAGTGTCCACTTGGTGTTTTCGGTAGTGGCCACGTTAACGCTTTGTTTGCTAGTGAGCTAATAGCTAAAGCAGCAGGAGAGCGAGGGAACGCATCAACGACAATTTTTTGTCTTTTTACAGCCTGTCGTACTTTATCATCTAATGGAATACATGCTACGAGTTCAAGGCTGACATTCAAGAATCGCTCTGTGACTAGCGTCAACTTTGCAAACAATTCTCGCCCTTCACGGTAGCTTCTGACCATATTTGCTACAACTTTAAAGCGTTGGACCTGGTGTTCTTTACTTAACAGCTTAATTAACGCATATGCATCTGTGATTGAAGTTGGTTCATCACACACAACCACAACGACATCTTGAGCTGCTCGCGAAAAACTGATTACCATGTCAGAAATGCCTGCGGCGGTATCTATCAGCAGGACGTCCATTTCGTCTTCAAGACTACCAAATGCTCGAATGAGTCCAGCATGTTGAGCGTGAGAAAGCTCAGTCATGCTCTGTGTGCCAGAAGTTGCAGGGATTATCTTTATACCATAAGGCCCTTCGACAATCGCATCTTTTAGCTCACATTCACCCGCTAAGACATGTCCTAGATTACGTTTTGCACGAATTCCGAGCATCACGTCCACATTGGCCAGACCTAAATCAGCGTCGAGAACCATCACCTTCTTGCCTTGGCGAGCCATACAAATCGCCAGACCCAGTGTTACGTTTGATTTCCCCACACCACCTTTGCCGCCAGTAACAGCAATCACTTTGGTCAACGATGGTTGTGTTAAGCGACGGAGGCCGCTTGCTTGATCGTGTATCATATTCTCAGTCATAGTAGTCCGCCGCCTTAGAGTCCTTCACTGTCACTGTTCCAAAAGTGAGGTTCGTTCTCTGTCGACTTCTCTAACAGTTCATTTGCTTTCGCAAGCATATATTTTGGTTGCGCTATCACAATGTCTTCTGGCACGCGCTGGCCATTAGCTATGTAAGCCACTGGCATTGCGTTTTGAATCACTACACTGATGAATTCGCCTAGACTTAATGACTCATCAAGCTTCGTCATAATACAACCCGAAAGTGGTATGCGTCGGAAGTGATCCAGCGTTTCTTGTAGAACGCGACGTTGTGCGGTAGCTGGCAAAACAAGGTAGCTGTGAATCACTTCTCCGCTCTCTTGCATTAGAGTATCGAGCTGCTCAGAAAGCCTGACATCTCGTTGCCCCATCCCTGCCGTATCGACCAAAATCAGTCTTCTGTTTCTTAGCTGATATATAACATCGGCTAACTCGTTAGAATCTTTAGCAACTCTTACGGGACAACCCATGATTCTTCCGTAAATTGAGAGCTGCTCATGTGCACCTATGCGATATGTATCTGTTGTCACAAGGGCCACATTGTCGGCACCGTATTCCATGGCGGCACGTGCTGCGAGCTTCGCAACGGTGGTTGTTTTTCCCACCCCCGTCGGACCTAACAGTGCGACCACACCACCACGTTTTAAAATGTCCTGTTTAGGAATATTGATTTGATCCGCCACCAGCGACAACAGCGCTTTCCACGCTCGCGCTGGTTTTGTATCTTCCGGGATATAGCAAGCCATTTGGTCTGCTAACTCCGGAGAAACGCCCATACGCTCTAAGCGCTTAATCAGCATTGCTCTGAGCGGCTCACGACGTTCCACTTCCTGCCACATTAGGCCAGAGACTTGATGCTCTAGAAGACGACGAATTGACGTCATCTCTTCGCGCATACTCTCCAGCTCATCAGCAGACTCTTCTCGCTCATCACTTGGACGGCGGCGATCATAGCGTGTCGGATCCAACTTCGGCGTTGGACGCTCAAATCGATTATCTTGTGCGATTAACTTCGCCAAAGGTGAATCTGGTTGATATGGCGCTGGCTTTTCTTGGTTGTAGCCGTCGCGATGCTTATTCTGGCGTTGCAATAAAGCAGAAAGCGAATCTTCATTTTCCGCTACATGATCGTCAGCATCTGCTGCACCACCACTATATTGCTTAAGCATGTTAGCGAATCGCTGCGTCATCGAGCCTGTTTTTTCGTTGTTACTGTTATTACTGTTCAGGCTAATTTTATCTTCATCTAAATGACGATCTTGATAACGATCAGCAGAAGACGATGACATTTGACGATGTTCGTTATAGCGATTCGATTGAGAAGCACCGCGATTTTGTTGTGACGCTGCGCTTGCTTGAGACGGGTTAGATTCACTATCTATCGCCGCAACAATCGCCACCCCACCAGCCACTTTCTTGTTTGACATGATCACCGCTTCCGCGCCTAACTCCTCTTTCACTTGGAGCAGCGCCGTTCTCATGTCTTTGGCAAAAAATCGCTTTATTTTCAAACTATGAATCCATTAATGATGCGTGAGATCAGTTACCCACGGCTTGCACAATTCTGATCTGTTTTTCATCCGGGATTTCTTGGTAAGACAGTACCCGGAGATTAGGTATTGTGTTCTTCACAAATTTCGCCAACGTCGAGCGTAATACACCGGAAGTAAGCAGAACGGCTGGCTCGCCTTTCAATTCTTGTTCCTGTGTCGCTTGGCTTAGTGAAGACTGCAATCGTTCAGCGAGCCCCGGTTCAATCCCCGCAGATTCGCCTCCTGATGCTTGCATAGTTTGATGCAATATTTGTTCCAGTTCAGGTATCAAAGTAATCACTGGCAGCTCAGGCTCTATACCATTGATTTCTTGAACAATTAGACGTTTTAGACTAATTCGAACTGCTGCCGTCAATATGTCAGCTTCTTGACTCTTACTTGAGTACTCAGCCAAAGTTTGAACAATCGTGCGAATATCGCGGATTGGAATGGCCTCGTTTAACAAGTTTTGTAGGACTTTCACCACCACACCTAATGGTAATTGGTCAGGAACAAAGTTCTCAACCAACTTAGGCGCGCTGCGTCCTAACATTTCTAATAAATTCTCTACTTCTTCATGACCAATCAACTGCGATGCGTTGTTAGTCAATAACTGGCTCAGGTGCGTCGCTAATACCGTTGATGAATCAACAACCGTATAACCTAACGCCTGAGCATGCTCACGCTGATCTTCGCGAATCCATACGGCTTCCAGTCCAAATGCAGGGTCAATGGTTGGCTCGCCATCAATCATGCCATACACCTGACCTGGGTTAATCGCTAGCTCTTGATCCGGACGAATCTCAGCTTCGCCCACCGCAACCCCCATTAACGTAATTCGATAGCTGTTTGGCGTCAGTTCAAGGTTGTCACGTATGTGAACCGCAGGGATTAAGAACCCAAAATCTTGCGATAGCTTTTTACGCACACCTTTTACGCGCTCTAACAGCTCTCCGCCTTGGTCTCGGTCCACTAATGGAATCAAGCGGTAACCCACTTCTAGGCCAATAATATCGACTGGCTGGACGTCGTCCCAAGACAGTTCGCGTTGTGATGAAGGCTCTGCACCTTCGTCGGCTTTCGCTGGTAAAGCCGGTTCTTTCGCTTTCTGCTTTTGGCGTTTATCGATGAAATACGCCGCCGCGCCAGCCGCTACCGCCAGACTCAAAAACGCAAAGTGTGGCATGCCCGGTACGATACCCATCACACCGAGAATAGCTGCGGTAATCATCAGTGCTTTTGGGTTGTCGAACATCTGGAAGACCAGCTGTTCACCCATATCTTCATCGGTGTTTTGACGCGTCACCATCATCGCCGCAGCAATCGACAGCAATAGCGATGGAATCTGTGCAACTAGGCCGTCACCAATCGTCAGCAAAGTATAGATTTCAATTGCCTCACCGAAACCCAATCCATACTGCGCCATACCGATCGACAGACCGCCGATGATGTTGATAAACAGAATCAAAATACCGGCAATCGCGTCACCTTTTACGAACTTCGAGGCACCATCCATCGAGCCGTAGAAATCCGCTTCTTTGGTCACTTCAAAACGACGAACTCTTGCTTGTTCTTGGTCTATCAATCCGGCATTTAAGTCCGCATCAATCGCCATCTGCTTACCTGGCAACGCATCAAGGGTGAAGCGAGCACTTACCTCAGAGATACGACCCGCACCTTTGGTCACCACCATAAAGTTGATGATCATTAAGATAAGGAAAACCACTAAGCCGACCGCGTAGTTACCACCAATAACGACATTACCAAACGCTTCAATTACGTTACCTGCCGCGTTGCCGCCTTCGTGACCATGCAGTAAGACGACACGTGTCGAGGCAACGTTCAGCGCCAAACGCAACAAAGTCGCGATCAGCAGTACCGTCGGAAAAGCGGCGAAGTCCAACGGACGACGTGTGTAAACGGTCACTAACAACACCACCATCGACAACGCGATGTTAAAGGTGAAGAACATATCCAGCAAAAAGGCTGGAATAGGCAGCACCACCATCGCTAAGGTGGCCAAAACCATCACCGGTGCGCCAATAGCTGGCATTTCACGCTGAGGGATTCGTGGCAATTTATCTGCAAATGGCAGGCTTAACTTCATACTACGAGAGATCTCAATCGATTGAAGCGTCACGTTAGCTCTTACTATTAATACGCGACCGCTTTGGCCTAAAAGTTTAGGTATGGTTGATAATTAAGGCGTTTTAAGCAAGCTATGTACCATAATTAACGCCAAAATAATGACTAAACACTCAAGTAGAGTTTAATATCTGATTCAATTAGCCTTTTTAGAATTAGGCTTCTTTTAGCATTAGTGCCGGTGTTCTGGCGGGATTGGCAAATCGTAATCCTGAATTTTGGGGCGCTGACCACCTCGCTTTCGGTATTGCTTCAACTGGAATACAAATGCCAAAACCTGAGCCACCGCAGTAAATAATCCATCGGGGATCTCTTGTTCTAGCTCAGTAGTATGGTACAGCGCACGAGCAAGTGGCGGAGCAGGTACAATTGTGATGTCATGCTCTCGGGCGACTTCTCGAATCTTCATTGCCATGTGATCAGTACCTTTAGCGATCACTACCGGCGCACGGTCTGTCTTCTGTTTATAACGAAGCGCAACCGAAAAGTGCTCTGGGTTGGTAACAATAACATCAGCCTGAGGAACGTCTGCCATCATACGACGTTGAGCCGCTTCCCTTTGCAACATACGAATACGGCCTTTAACTTCCGGCTTACCCTCGGTTTCTTTATATTCGTCTTTGACTTCTTGCTTGGTCATTTTTAACTGATCGGCGTGCTGCCAGATTTGAAATGGAATATCGATGGCAACCACAATCAATAGCGAGCAACTGATCAGCAAAATAAAGTTCAGCAGAATATCTAAAGCATGGAAGATGTTTTGCGGATACACATCCATACTTAATTGAATCAGATCCGCCTGCGATGCTTGGATCAAATAGATCGCGACACCAGTAACCAAAACCACTTTAAGAATTGATTTGATCAACTCTACCCAGCTTTGCATTCCCACCATCCGCTTTAAACCGCTAAGCGGATTCATTTTCGACAGCTTTGGCATAGCCGCTTGAGCAGAAAAACTGATTCCTCCCACACCCGCAGCACCAATCATGGCGGCAGTAAACAACGTAGCTAGCACCAAAAATAGAGGGAACAACAAATCGGTCATCGCCCCTAAAGCAATGTCAAATAGCTTTGCCGTATCGAAAATCTCTTCTCGTTGAAGATCAAATAAACGGCTCATGATGGAAAACAGTGAGCGTGCTAACGCCTCGCCAAACCACATCAGTGAAATGGCACCAACGATCAGTACAGATGCTGATGCGAGTTCTTTAGATCGAGCGACCTGCCCCTTTTCTCTGGCTTGTTGTAACCGTCGGGGCGTAGCTTCTTCGGTGCGTTCCTGACCGTCTGATTCTGCCAAATCTTAGCACTCCAAGCGAATAAGCCGACAAATCTGCGCCTCACCCACTGTCCAGAACATTTCATAATGACTGTAAAGGCCAGCCAGTATGTACCAACACAGTAATAGACCCACCATCAACGCAAATGCAAAACCAAGCGAAAAGATGTTTAACTGTGGTGCAGCACGGGTCATTACACCAAACGACAAGTTAATGGTAAGTAGCGCAATAATGCCAGATAGCGACATACTCAGTGCCGTTTGGAACATAATACCAAGCCAGCCAGCCATTTCACGGAAATCAACCGCGTTGAGCGAGCCGGAACCAATCGGCAAGGTTTTAAAGCTGAACACTACCAGTTGCAGCATTTTCAAGTGCCCATCGGTGGCAAGGAAAAACATTGTCGTCAAAAACATGAATAGCTGACCAAGCAATGGCGTGTTCTGACCATTTGCGGGATCAACCATAGAAGCGAAACCCAAACTTGATTGCATACCCAATATTTGTCCCAACAAGACAAAGGTTTGAATCATAAATTGAGTGACCATCCCCATCGCAATACCGATGATCATTTGCTCGGCAATGGTCATAAAACCCCGAAACGAGAGCAACTCAATGTCTTGAGGCACTGCAGGGATCGCAGGCATGACGGCAAAAGTGATGGCTAACCCGAGGTAAAGGCGGATTCGTGGTGAGACAAATCGAGCCCCAGTTACCGTCATCACCATCAGCATGGAAGAGATACGAACGTAGGGCCAGAAATAGTTTGCGATCCAATCTAAGACAACGCTAGTGGGGTACTCCATAGGCGCCTCTAATAAAGCACCTGAGGTAAGCGCTCAATCAAGCCATAGAAATATTCCATCAACATTTGCGTCATCCAGTGACCAAATAGCATTAGAGCCAAAAGCGTGACAATCAAACGCGGCAAGAAGCTCAATGTTTGTTCGTTGATGGAAGTCGCAGCTTGGAAAATCGCAACAATAAGGCCGATAAGCAAACTTGGGATGATAATGGCGCAGACCATGATAAGCACCATCCAAAGTGCTTCACGGAAAAGCTCGACAAACATTTCTGGTGTCATGTCTTATCCTCTATCTGCGCTTATCTAAAGGGCAAAACTGCCCGCGAGTGTCGAAAGTATCAAGTTCCAGCCATCGACCAATACAAACAGCATCAACTTGAACGGCAACGAAACAATCATTGGTGACAACATCATCATACCCATTGCCATCAGTACCGACGCTACCACGAGGTCAATAATCAAAAACGGCAAGAAGAGCATAAAACCAATTTGGAATGCAGTTTTTAGCTCTGAGGTGATAAAAGCCGGAATCAACACCGCCATCGACACATCTTCTGGATTATCGACTTGCTCTCCTGACATGGTTACAAACGTCTCCAAGTCTTTGATTCGGGTCTGTTTAAGCATGAACGCTTTCATTGGCGCTTGTGCAGCATCAAATGCTTCTCGAGCCGTGACTTGCTCGTTCAAATAAGGCTGAACGGCTTTATCGTTGATTTCGTTCAGGACAGGAGACATAACAAAAAAGGTCAAAAAAAGCGCTATACCAATGATGACCTGATTAGACGGCGTTTGTTGCAAACCCATTGCCTGACGCAATATCGACATCACCACAACAATTCGAGTAAACGACGTCATTAGAATGACCATGGCAGGCAAGAAGCCAAGCATGGTCATTAACGCTAAAATTTGTAGTGTAACCGAGTAATCTTCACTGCCATCTGGGTTCGTGGTCATAGTAAACGCAGGGATGCCACCACCACTAGAAACGGACATAGCACGACTGGCGCCAGTATCACTTTGCATCGCCTGAACAGTGACGCTACTTCCATCAGCCAAGTTGTCAGGCAGAGCAGACTCCTCTGCCTCAGCAAACGAAAATGAAGAAAACAGCACGCCGACGAAAAACAACAACGTGCTCAGGAGCAAACGAATCGGGTTACCCTTTGTCATGTTTTTTGATCAGTTGGCTAAATTGAGTCGCAAAAGCATTGGTCGCCAACTCTTCCTCTTTCAGTGGCTTATCTAACTTGGCTAACGTTTGGATTGATTGGCTGGTAATTCCAACCAAAAACTGCTCTTCACCCACTTGAACTACGGCGATTCTTTCTTTGGTGCCCACTGGCAACTGACTCACAATACGCAAGCCTTTTTGTTGTCCCATCGCCGGCACTTGCATACGTTTAAGTAGCCAAGCCAACAAAAGAATCACGCCGATCACAAGCACAAGCGAGCCCAGTGTCGTCGCAAGATCCAGATTATTTGGTGCGGCAGCAAATGCATGAGGAGCACTCAGCATTAAGCTCAGTGCTCCAGTGATTTGCTTCAATCGCGTTTTGATTGAGCGGCTCATCTTAACGTAGCTTCTTAATTCGTTCAGTTTGGCTGATCACATCCGTCAAACGGATACCAAACTTATCGTTCACGACCACGACTTCGCCATGCGCAATCAGTGTACCGTTGACTAATACGTCCAATGACTCGCCCGCTAGACGATCCAACTCAACAACCGAACCTTGGTTCAACTGCAATAAGTTCCGAATGCTGATTTGTGAACGACCGACTTCCATCGAAATCGTCACCGGAATATCCATGATGGTGTCGAGTTTACGACGCTCATCTTCGGTAATTGGGCTTGAAGTGTCTTTTAGCTCTTCCAGTGGCGCGGCCAATACTTCATCTACGTCAACAGAAGGTGCAGACGGGTCTTCGCCAAGAGCGGCTGCCCATTCATCTGCTAGCTTTTGATCGTCACTTGGTTCCATTTTTCTATCCTGTGTTAAGCCTTATTTAATGCCAAAGCATGTCTGTTCAATAAGGTATCTTAATCGTCTATATCGTCTTCATTCTCAAGCTCAGACATGATGTCTTTGCCCAAGAAAGCTAAATCTGTTTTGACTACATGTGGGCGCTCAATTTCCTCAGAAATTTGCACCGCTAATTTGTCTTCCGAACGGCCCATTTTTACGCGATAGGTCGGCAGGTCTTCCACAAACATTGTCGCATGTTCTGGCATTTCAATCGGGATGATGTCACCCGGTTGCAATTCCATGAGGTCACGCAAAGAGATGTCTTTTTCAAGCAAGTTAACGCGGAAGTTAACCGGACAATCCATAATCTCTTCACGTAATGCTGAGCTCCAACGGACGTCTGTCTCCATCTTGTCGGACTGAACACCTGCATCCAACAGTTCACGGATCGGCTCAACCATGGAGTAAGGCATAACGACATGAAAATCGCCGCCGCCACCATCGACCTCAATGTGGAAAGAACTCACGACAATCACTTCTGTCGGGCTGACAATGTTAGCCATACTTGGGTTTACTTCAGAGTCGAGATATTCGAACTCCACCCCCATCACTGGCGACCACGCTTCTTTGTAGTCTTCAAATACAATCTTCAGCAGCAGCTGAATGATGCGGCGTTCCGTTGGGGTAAATTCGCGCCCTTCGATTTTGGCATGGAATCGACCATCCCCACCAAAGAAGTTTTCTACCAGAATAAAGACTAAGCGAGCCTCCATGGTGATCAACGCTGTACCTTTTAACGGACGAAAACGCACCATGTTCAAACTGGTTGGCACGTACAATGTGTTTTGGTATTCGCCAAACTTCATCATCTGCACGCCATTGATCGACACTTCTGCCGTTTTACGCAGCATATTAAACAGACTAATACGCATGTGTCGTGCAAAGCGCTCGTTGATAAGTTCGAGCGTCGGCATTCGACCACGTACAATCCTGTCTTGCGACGAGAAATCAAAATTGACGGCACCTTCGTTGTCGTTTTCTATCGGTTCATCGACGTCATCAACATCGTCAACCCCGTGCAATAGCGCATCAATTTCGTCTTGGCTTAATAGATCGGTCACGTTTTACCTATTGAATAACAAAATCTGTAAACAGTACTTTTTCAATCACTGGCTTACCGACCGCAGCGTTTAGCGCTGCTTTGATATCTTCGGAAGCACGATCGCGCAATTCCACTCGTCCCGTTGGAGAACGCAACTGATCAACCGTCGCCGAAGCAAACGTTGATAACAAAGAGCTCTCAATCAGTGGCGAATGGTACCGCGCCAACTCTTCATTCTCTGCGCCGCGAACCATTAACTGAGCTTTAATTTGTACCAGTCTGTCGCGACGGTCCCCAGTAACGTTAAATACAAATGCCTGAGGAAGATTCACGTAGGCAATCGGCGAGGCATCAGATGCCTTCGCTTGAACCTGTTGAGACGCTTCAGCCTGACCTGGTTCATCAGAGCCCATGAGAAAGAACGCTGCTGCACCACCGCCAAGTAGCAATACCACAACAGCGATTATGATGATAAGTAACTTACCTTTTCCTTTCGGCGCATCGGCCCCTTGTAGCTGTTCTTCTGCCATTGTTGTCTCTTATTGTTCTTTTAGGTTACCGAGATGCCTAAGGAAGTCGTTTGGTAACCTTGTATTATTGCCTTTAAACGGCCTGTTATGCGTAAAAGCTAATTCCATCACGCTTTGAAGCCACATTCAAATCCAGATTGACGTCAGCATCAAAGCTCTCTTCTGGTTGTCCAGAAAAACCGCTGCCTTGAGCGCTTTGACCATGTTGCTCAGCAGTATACCTACCTTGCTGCTGCCCGCTGTTTTGTTGCTGAACAGAAGAATCAGCCAATTGCATGCCCTGCTGCGCCAACATCTCTCTCAAGCGAGGAAGCGTCTGTTCAATGATGTCACGCGCTTGCGGGTTGTTCACCGTAAAATGCACATTAGCTACATCGTTGTTCATCGTCATACGAATTTGCATACGACCTAATTCTGGTGGATCAAGACGAATATCGAGGTTTTTTAGGTTCTTCGACATCATCATTTGCACTTTTTCCGCCACTTGCTCATTGGCCAACTCTTTGGTCAGTTGCAACGGAAGCTGAGCTTGCTGCGCAGCATCAATACGCGCTTGTTGCTGCACGTTTGTTCCTTGTTGACCCGCCATCGCCTGAAGCTGCCCTGCTAAACCATGTTGAAGTTCTGGTTTATCTTGCTTATCCGCTGTCGCTTTAAGTGCACCAGCAGTCAATGCGGCATTCACAACTTTCTGGTTAACCTCTCCGTCCTTTACGCCTTGAAGCGCCGTCGGCAAATGAGCTGCGGCCAACGCATCTGGCATCGGAGATAATGCGACTTTATCTGTACTCTGAACAGCTTGTGGCTGAGCTGATTGAGGCGCAAAACTAAGGGCTTGCTGAGACATCCCCATAGGTGTAGCCTGGCGAGCCAAATGATGTTGTACTTGCTGCTCGGCGAGAACCTGTTTAACGTCAGTAGGAAGCGCAACAAACTGGGCAAGATCTTGCTCTGGAATATCGGCAATGACCGTCCCTTTTTTCAACCCTTTTATGATCTCAGCTTCTTGCTGAGTCAGTGGTTTTCCCTGCGCCAGTTTGGTATCTATGAGTTCGAGTTCATCCAAAGAAACACGCTGAAGCGCATCAATTTTAGAGCCATTCAAACCTACCTCCAGTGGCGATAGTTCATTGGCAACGTCACCACTGACCATGCCCTTCTCGGTTGGGTGACTGACTTGTTTAGCCAGACCTTGCCAAGTAGCAAACTCAGACGAGAGCTTATCGACATCGATAGGTTGACCATGCTTATCTAAAATTGGCTCTAAGCCTTGCCCGGTCATTGCCTGCACTTGTTCAAGCGATTGAGCTGATGGCATGTCATTCAAAGCAAGTTCATCAATGTCTGTTGTTTGCCCGTTAAACGAGTGCTCTAAACCCGCTCGTTGAGGCAAAACTTTGCCACTATCGATGGATGCATTATTCGCTTTCAAGGTTTGATTCGCTTGTTCAATACGACCAAGCAGCTGTTGTCCTTCACCCATCGCGCTTTTTGCGCCATTAGCAGCTGAAGGGGCGCTCGAGAGTGAACCTACTTTCTCAGTGACATCAGCATCATTTTGCGAGTGCGCGCCTTGTTTGGCTTCCAGTAGGCTTACTTCATCACTTTGAATGGTGTTCGCATGCTCTGTCTGCATGTCGCCAGAGCGGTTTTGCTCTTGATGGCTTTCTTGCGCCAGAAACTCTTCGGCGTCGTTACTGCTCGCTTGAGCCACGTCTGTGACCGCTTCTTGGCTATCAGCTTTTCCAGACGAAAGCTTGTTAATCTCGGCACTGTTTTGTTCTTCACCGCTTAGTGATTTCGTTGCTACTTTTTCTGACTTTTGTGAACCTGAAAACGCATCCGTCAAGGTTTCTAAAAATCCCTTGTTCTCCGCGTTTTCTGTAGGTGCTTGTGCGGCAGAGTCAGACACTGACGTCTTGCTCGTCGCAGAAACATTGGACAAATTCACATTCATATAGAAATTCTCATTATCAGCAGCTTCGAGCGCTAGGCCGCTGCTAAATTGCACACGGTGGCAAATTTAGGTTATTGGGATGATCATCTACAAAGATATCTGCAAAAATTACGCCAATAACAAGCTCATTGCTGCAGTGACAAAACGAGCGTTATAAGTGGAAGCAATATCAACTTTTAAACATTAAAAAGGCTTCGCTCGACGGCTGTAAAGCAACGTTGAAAACTCGTCCATTTGCTTTTGTTCCCGTTTGGCTTCCGCAAGCTGTTTCTCTTTCTCACGCTTTTCGATCATCCACTCATAGGATTTGCGTTCTTTGCGTACTGTTAACCAGTATTCTTGACAGTTTTCTACCTGTTCTTTGAAATGACTTTCTGCTTGTTTCTGCTTAGATAACGTTTCGTCTAGCTGAGTGAGAAAGCGATTTAAATGCCCATATTCGCTTGCCGTTAAGCCAGCCTGCCCACGGTCGATAAGCTGTTGGCAATAATCAAGGCGATACTTTTCGATTTGCTCAACCTGACGGTAATAATCTTCAAGTTCAGAGCGCGCTTTGTTCAGCGCAAGTACGGCTTGCTCTTCACGCTCTTTAGTCTGCTCAAGTAGGAACTCCATCGCATTGTTCATGCGCTATCACCCGCCCAAAATGTTTCTAAGCATGTTGACGCACATATCGTATGGCACCGATTCTTTCATGCTCTGCTGTAAGTATTCGTCTAACTTTGGCTTCAATGTAAACGCACCATCGATAGCAGGATCGGTGCCCGGTTTGTACGCCCCAATCGAGACCAAATCTTGGTTCTTGCGGCAAATCGACAAGACCTGACGTACCGCTTTCGACATCAGAACATGTTCTTCAGTGGTGATTTGCGGCATAACACGGCTAACCGACTTTTCGACGTCAATCGCAGGATAATGACCTGCATCCGCCATTTCACGGGACAGCACAATGTGACCATCAAGAATTGCCCGCGATGCATCCGCAATCGGGTCTTGTAAATCATCGCCCTCGGTCAACACGGTAAAGAACGCCGTAATTGAGCCTTGTTCGGCGCTTCCGTTACCCGCACGCTCAACCAAAGCAGGTAGCTTGGCGAACACAGATGGCGGATAGCCTTTTGTCGCTGGCGGCTCACCAACAGAAAGGGCGATTTCACGCTGTGCTTGCGCAAAACGCGTCAAGGAATCCATCAATAACAGAACGTCCAAACCTTGATCGCGAAAGTACTCGGCAATGGTTAAAGCGGTTTGACAGCCTTTCAAACGCATCAATGGTGAAGCATCGGCAGGCGCAGCCACCACGACAGAGCGACGTCGTCCATCCTCACCTAAAATCTCTTCGATAAACTCTTTAACTTCGCGTCCACGCTCACCTATCAGACCAACTACAACAACTTGTGCGGTTGTACCTCGCGTCATCATGCCAAGCGTGACCGATTTACCCACACCAGAGCCGGCAAACAGACCGATACGCTGACCTTTACCTACCGTCAATAATCCGTTAATCGCTTTCAAGCCCACATCAAGTGGCTCTGAAATTGGCTTTCGAGCAAGCGGGTTGATTGGCTCAGCATTAAAAGAGGCGCGATGATCGGTATACAACGGGCCAAGTCCATCAAGCGGATTACCAACCCCGTCAATCACTCGACCAAGTAACTCCATGCCAACAGGCAAGCCAGCGTCACTTGTTAATGGCGTCACTCTAGCGCCAGGCAAAATGCCCGTAATTTGCTCGCTTGGCATCAAAAATAGGTTATCACCTGAAAAACCGACGACCTCGGCTTCCATCTGACCGGACATGGTTTCCACTAAGCATAAACTGCCAATTGGCGCGCGACAGCCTGTCGCTTCCAACGTTAACCCAACCACTCGAACCAGTTTGCCAGAGGCAACTGGGCGCGTCGTTAAGCCTTCAACTTTGTAGTTTTTTAAACGGTCAGCCAATGCTTGCATGGATTACTCACCCTCTTGATGACGGTTTGCACCACAAAAACTGTGCAACACGCTTTTGACGCGCTCTTCCATACGGTAGTTAATGCTTGATTCACCCGCTTCAATCTGGACGTCGCCTCGATTGAGTGATGGCTCAGCAACCAACGTCCAGTTGCGGCAATCAAGGTCTTCTTCGCCGTAGGCTGAACGAATAATCGCAACGTCTTCTGGGTTCAGGTGCAAGGTAATGGGGTGACCTGATATTGGCAGCGCTTCAACCGACTGCTTAACCGTGTCTAAAATAATTTGAGGGTTGGTTTGCACTTCGACATGCACGACTTCTTTAACTAAACAGAGCACCATGTCCACCAGCTGCTTTTCAACCTGAGCATTCATTAGCTCTAACGGCTGAGCAAACTGGTTCGCTAAGTTCATAAAGGTTTCGACTTGCTGCTGAATATATTCTTGGCCTGCGGTCACGCCTTCGGCTTTTCCAAGCTCCAGCCCTTCAGCATGGCCCGCTTGCAGGCCTTCTTCTTTGCCTTTGTCGTAACCTTGCTTAAAGCCGGCTTCTTGACCTTGATACAAACCTTCCTGATAAGCGCCTTGCTTGATCAGCTCTATCTGCTCTTCGGTTAGCTCAAGTGCTTGCTCTTCTTCTGGTTCTTCAAGATTCGGTACCCAACCCGGGTCATAGTTAAACGCGGTTTGTTTTGCTTGCTTGGCTTTGGGCTCGCCGTAATCAGGCAACCCCCAACGTTGTGGTTCGATCATCGAATCATCTTCATCAGGGCGGATAAATCCACGTTTTCTTTCGCCAGCCATGGGTTACCTATTATGTATTCGATTAAGAAGTGAGGGCGCTCCGCAATAGGATAATCGCGGAGCAATAGAGATTATAAGAATTCGTCCGCACCGCCAGACAACATGAGTTCGCCTGCATCGGCCATGCGACGAGCGATCGCTAGGATTTCTTTCTGTGCCGCTTCGACATCCGCCACGCGAACTGGCGGCATCGCTTCGATGTCATCACGCATCATCTCAGCCGCTCGTTTCGACATGTTCTTAAATACTTTTTCACGCAGAGAATCGTCGGCACCTTTAAGTGCTTTTTGCAACACGTCTTGTGGCACATCACGCAGCAATTTCTGAATACCTTGATCGTCCACTTCGACTAAGTTTTCGAAGACAAACATCAAGTCTTGAATTTGCGTCGCCATGTCTTCGTCTTGATCGCGAATCTGCTCCATCAACAAACCTTCGACGTTGTTGTCTAGATAGTTCATGATCTCCGCTGCCGCTTTCAGGCCGCCAATCTTGGCTGCTTGAGCGCCAGCTTGGCCCGCGAACTGTTTCTCCATGATTTCGTTCAGCTCTGCCAGTGCCGATGGCTGAACTTCTTCTAGGTTGGCAATACGCATCATTAGGTCCAAACGCACGCGCTCAGGGAACTGAGACAAAATCTCCGCGGATTGGTCTGCTTCTAAATAAGACAATACGATGGTTTGGATCTGCGGGTGTTCGTTAACAATGATGCTCGCCACTTGTCGTGGGTCCATCCATTTCAGCGAATCCAAGCCTTTTGAACCCGTACCAAGTAGGATCTGGTCAACCAAGTTGTTGGCTTTGTCTTCACCAAGAGCCGCTACCAGTGCATTACGCATGAAGTCTTCGCTGCCCATGCCGATGTTGGTGTATTTCTGGATGTCCTCCAAAAACGCACGGTGAACGGCTGACACCTTGTCTTGGCTGAGATCTTTCGCCTTTGCCATCGCACTACCGACACGCTGGACCTGTTTTGGCTCTAGGTGACGAATAATGCCAGCGGCATCTTGTTCATTGAGGCTCAGTAGCAAAATTGCTGCTTTTTCTTCGCCAGTAATGGTTGAGACATCCAGCTCAACTGGCATTCCCGCGGCGTTGTCATCTTGAGGTACGATATCGTTAGCCATTGTCATTCATCCAGTTTTTCACTACTTGAGCAGCCAGTTCAGGTTCATTCGCAACCAGAGCGCGAACCGCTTTCAATACATCTTCATCTTTATGAAGGTTTGGCAAATCAATACTTGAACCAAACTCAAACAGTTCGCTGCTTTCAATGTCGCTGCCAATCAGGCTAGTTTCACCATCCGCACCAATCGGCAAGCCGTCTGGTCCGTACATTTCGTCTTCGTCATCACTGGTAGGGTTAAGCAATTTCTTCATTGCTGGACGAACCAATACCAATACGACAACGATGATCACCAATGCACTTGCGAACCAACGAACCCAGTCGCTGAAGTTAGGGTGCTCCCAAATTGGTGGTTCTTCCAGCTGTTCAGCCTCAGGCTCTGCAAACTTCACACTCAGTACATTCAACAAATCACCACGGCCTTGGTCAAAACCGACCGTACCAATTAAGACTTGGCGAATAGCATTAATTTCCGATTCGGACATAGGGGTATAAGTCACTTCTCCAGTATCTGGGTTGACCTGACGACGGTCCTTAATCGCAACAGAAACTGTCTGACGAGCAACCGTCCCCGTCTGCTTACGCTCATGGCTGATGGTGGTATCAAGCTCAAAGTTACGCGTGGATTCTTTACGCACCGAACCCTGTCCCATGACAGAACCGTCTTTCATCTGAGCCACATCTTGCGGAATAGAGGCATCCGCTGGAGGCTGATTACTTAACGCCCCCGGAATACCCGCTACCATATTGCCGTTATTGTAATCCTCTAATGCGTACTCACTGCGGGTTGCAGGGGTATTGGGATCAAAGCGTTTGCGAGTTTGTTCAACCGCGCTGAAATCCATTTGGATATCGACCTGCGCCGTGTAGTTGCCATAACCTAAAATAGGTAATAGCACTGAATCAATTTTTTCACGCAGCGCCTGTTCCTGACTACGCTCTAATTCTTGCTCTTTGCGTCGCGCTGCAGAAGCAGGGTCTTGAGAGCCTGAACTGAGCAAACGGCCATGCTGATCTGTGACGGTAATTCGGGAGGTTTTCATTCCCGGAACGGCACTCGCCACCATGTCTACGATAGAATCAACTTCTTGCTGTTTGAGGTTCGTACCAGTCGACAGTGTCAAAAATACGGACGCAGATGCTTCTTGATTGTGACGTACAAACACACTGTGCTTTGGCAGCGCCAATAAGACTCGTGCTTTACGAACTTGCTTCATTTCCTCAATCGCTTGAGCCAATTGACGTTCTCGACTGAGTTTAAGGCGCTCTTGCTCTAAACGTTGTGATACGCCAAAGCCCATATCTTGCAGCAAAATATCATCGCCCGCCTCTGTGGCTTGGTTTACGCCCGAGCGAACCATGCCAAGTTTGATCGAGTTGTATTCGCTCGATTCAACAGAAATGGTATTACCATCAAGCTTGTAATTGATTTTTTGCTGGTCCAGATAATCCAAAACGGGGATCAACTCTTCGGTCTCATACGCTCCAAGCGGGCGCATCTCCGGCTCTTTGACCCAAAAGAACAGCATCACGATCAATGCAACACAGATGGAGATTGACAGCACAAGTACAACTTGACGAAGTAAATCAAGGTCACCCACTGCCATATCAAATTTTGACGCACTGCGCTCCTCTAGATCTGGATTTTGACTCTCCACATCTACGTCGGAACTTGCTACCAGTGCACCATCTGAGCCGCCTTCAGTGACGGTTAAATCTGTAGACTTGTCTGCCACACTTATTACCTAAATTACACTGGCATGTTCATGAGGTCTTTATACGCCTCAACGAGTTTATTGCGAATTTGAACCGTCGCATCAAAAGCGACACTAGACTTGTTACGAGCAATCATAACGTCAGAAAGGGAAACATCGGCATCACCACGATCAAAACGGGTTTGTAAATCACCGGATGCTTTTTGAAGTGTGTTCACGTTATTGATGGCTTTAGTTAGGAGATCATTAAAATCTGCTCCAACTTTCGCCCCACTTGCAGTAGGAGCAGTATTGGTTGCTTCTACCATCATGGCGCGCATTTCTGCCTGAATACCATCAACTTTCATTAGCACCTCTAAGCCAAAAGATTGACTATTAACAAAACTGATTATTAACACAGCAATTAACGTGCCATAAGACATTAGTTAGCGGTTTGCTTACACTTTTTGTCTTATGGCGATTGCACATGTTAATTTGGGATATCTATACCAGCATCACGCATTTTGGCAAGTTTGTAGCGCAAGGTTCGTGGGCTTATGCCCAGTTTCTCCGCCATTTCTTTGCGTCGGCCGTTACACTCCACCAAGGTTTCCAAAATAATGGCGTATTCTTGGTCACGCAGCTCGCTGCCCAAGCCTTCCCCGCCAGATACCGGACGGTTCACACTCTCAGGTTGAGCGACTGGCTTAACATTAGGTACCACCATCTCTGCATTTTGAACCACATGCTGCAAGCTGTTGGCATCTTGCCAATCCACCCCTTCTAGTAAGATGTGCTCAGCGTCGATATCACCATTCTCACTTAAGATAAGAGCTCGTTGCACCACGTTATCCAGCTCACGAACGTTACCTGGCCAAGGGTATTGCAGCAGTTTTTCTACCGCAACGGCTGAAAATTGAGGCACTGGCATCCCCATCTTGCTGCAATGACGCTCAGCAAGATGCTTGGCAAGTGGCGCAATATCGCCTTTGCGTTCGTTCAGTGCTGGCCACGCAATTGGGAACACATTCAGGCGGTAGTATAAATCTTCACGGAAGTTGCCTTCTGAGACGTACTGCTTGAGATCACGGTTACTGGTCGCGAGCACGCGTACATCCAGCTTGATGCTCTTACGACTGCCAAGGCGCTCCACTTCACGCTCTTGCAAAACACGTAATAGTTTCGCTTGCAGGTTTAAGTCCATTTCGCTGATTTCATCCAGCAAGATTGTACCGCCTTGCGCTTGTTCGAACTTTCCTGGGCATGCCTGAACAGCACCAGTAAATGCGCCCTTTTCATAGCCAAACAGTGTCGCTTCCAGCATGTTGTCTGGAATCGCCGCACAGTTGATCGCAACAAATGGACCATCTTTACGGTTTGATGCGTTGTGAATATAACGCGACATCACTTCTTTACCTGAGCCACTCGGACCTAGCACCATAACATTCGCATCTGTTCGTGCCACTTTATCGGCCAAAGCAAGTAGACGCAGACTTTTTTCATCTGCCACGACCGCGTCACCATTGTCATCGCTTTTGATCGGTGCATATCGACTGACCATATTTAGCAACACTTCTGGTGCAAATGGTTTCGCCATGTAGTCAATCGCGCCGTCTTTCATTGCCGACACGGCATCTTCAATGTTGGCGTACGCCGTCATTAACAGTACTGGTAAGTTAGGCCAATTCTGCTTGATATTTTTGAGCAGAGCCAACCCACCCATACCTGCCATTTGCACGTCAGAAACGACGATATCGACAGTATTCGATTTGAGTTTTAGTAGTGCGTCTTCCGCACAGTCAGCTTCTAACCACTCATACCCTGCCAGAGCCAGAGTATCCACTAGGGCTTCACGAAGACCTTCATCGTCTTCTACGATCAGCACTTTGCTTTGCGCCATTCTGATTCTCCAGTAATTGTTATTACCAGAAGCTGCTTATTGCGCTTCTGGTTGCACTCGCTCTAGCGGAATGCACATGGTAAAGCAGGCTCCATCACCCTGCTCTGAAATAAGTTCCAATCGACCGTCATGGGCACGGCAAACCATTTGAACAACAGCCAGCCCTAACCCGGTTCCTTGAGAACGCGTGGTAAAAAATGGCTCCATAATTTTGGCTTGTAGTTCTTCAGGTACACCCGGTCCGCTGTCTTGCACTGAAATGCGCAACTCGCCATTTACCGGGCGGAAAAAAATATCGACTTGCGACTCTTTACCAGACATCTGAATCGCATTCATGACAAGGTTACTCAACGCGGATGCAATCGCATTCGCATTGCCTAGCAACTCAGTTTGTTCTTCTTCCACTTCTAGGCAGTAATCAATACCATTATTTTTTAGCGCGGTTTCGACCATCGGCTGATATTCCGCCACCAACTGAGCAATCGTAAATGGCTTAATGACTTTATTATCACCACCTTTAGCAAAAAGCAGCATATCATTAACCTGCTTTTCCAAATCGTGCAGTCGATCCATTAATTTGGTTTGAAAGCGATCCCTTGTCGCTGGTGGAAGGTTTGGCGCTCCCAAATTGGATGCATATAGCATAGCGCTCGATAGCGGCGTTCTTACCTGATGAGCAAGCGAAGCTACCATACGCCCTAACGACGACAAGCGTTGTAAATCACTCACACGAGCTTGAAGTAAGCGAGTTTCGGTTAAATCGGTAATCAGGATCAATTGACCTGTCGTAGAAGCCGAAATGGCTAATCGAACTTTACGACCATTCCGCAGGGAAACTTCGTGACCATCATCCTCACGAGGATCAAACACCGCCTGAATAATGTTGAACCATTTTTCATTAACCAGTGGAATCTCAAGAATTCGGTGCGCCTCTGGGTTTGCTTCACGCACTATGCCGAACGTGTCGAGCAGAATCACTCCGGCAGGCATCACATCAAGCACCTGCTTATAGCGCTCAACCTGATTTTCTACGGAATCTAAATGGGATTGGTTGGTGTTGTTATCCATTACTGCCTGTCGAAATATCGCCGCTAAAACTAAAATAGCTTGGTAAGCAATTAGCGTACCAAGCTATTTTTTATATTTATCATGACGTTAAGTCATCGACAATAAGTTGACACCCTCAGATAACGGTTTTTGGTGTCAGAAAAACGATGCTAAATAGCCCAAATGATTTAGATATCGTCTTAAATCTCAACGTTGCCTAGCGTTGTAAGTTGTACTTACGCATTTTTTCCACCAACGTTGTGCGTCGCATACCCAGCATATCAGCGGCTCGTGCCACGACCCCACCTTGTGCTTCTAACGCTTGGCTGATCATATTAACTTCTAAATCAGCCAACAGCTCTTTCAGATTTACACCTTCAGGCGGCAGCGCTTGCGGAGCGTTCATGCTGTGGTCAAGATCGTCTTGATCATCAAAGCTAAAGTCTTCTGAGAAGATGTCTTGGAACACATCACGCTCTTGTTCTTCAACCGAAATAAACGGATTACTTTCTGGTTGGAACTCCGGGATATCACTGTAGCGATATTTGGTTGGTAAGTGGTTTACATCGACCAAGCTATTTGGGTACAGAATGATCATTCGCTCAACAAGGTTGGCTAACTCACGTACGTTACCCGGCCAGTTGTGCTCCATCAGTGAATTGATCGCACGAGGGGTAAAACAGATAGGCTGGCCACCCTCCGCTTCCAGACGCGTCATCAACTCTTGCAGCAGCAATGGAATATCTTGTTTGCGCTCTTTCAGCGCAGGCATCTCGATTGGAAACACGTTCAAACGATAGAACAAGTCTTCTCGGAACGTGCCTTCTTCAATCATACTTTCTAGATTACGGTGTGTTGCCGCGACAACTCGAACATTAACCTTGATGGTGCTATTGCCACCCACGCGTTCGAAACAGCGCTCTTGTAATACGCGAAGTAGCTTCACTTGCATCGACATCGGCATATCGCCAATCTCATCAAGAAAGATCGTGCCACCGTCTGCGAGCTCAAATCGACCTTTACGTGCCGTTAACGCACCAGTAAACGCGCCTTTTTCGTGGCCAAACAATTCACTTTCTAGAAGCTCCGGTGGAATGGCACCACAGTTAATGGGCACAAAGGCACCACTGCTGTACGACGAATGATAGTGAATGTTACGCGCAACGACTTCTTTACCAGTACCAGATTCACCCAAGATCAACACGTTTGCCTCAGTGTCTGAGACTTGCTCGATCAGGTGACGAACTTCTTGAATACCTCTACTTTGACCAACTAAGCTGCGAAAAAGTGTGTTTTTTCGTGCACTGGCAACGACATTGACCCCTTTTCGACCCAGAAAATCTTTGCAGTGGCGTAACGCCTCACTAAGCTGTGGGTAATTAAGAGGTAGTTCTAGCTCACCTACAAAATTTGGAAGATCATCCACGGGCAACGGAAATCGGCCCATGACTAAAAGTGGGATGTGGTAGGCGCTGTTTAAATGAGAGATAACCGTATTCGCCGCTTGACCTGCTGGAATGTTACCAACAATACAGCACGACCATACGCTAGACCAATCAACATCGCTGAGCTGATCAGAACTGACCGCTTCGCAATTTTCTCCAACAAATTCCAATATATTGCTTAAATTTAAACGACTTGATGCGTCATCATCAATTACAAGCAGCTTTGCCAAACCTTGCATAAGTAAGAATGATTGCCTTTATTTTAGGTGCGTTGCGGCCAAACCTTGATTTGCGCAATTGGGTGCTAAAAGAAGGCAGAACCACCACACTCAATTTACGATAGACAAAATAGGAAAATCAGCAACAAAAAAAGCCATTAGGGCTACTAATGGCTTCTATTTTATTTGAATATAAAAATAAGGCAACCAAGCAATAAAGAGGTGTGAGCTTGATAGAAACTTTTCTACACAACTCGTTGCGCAATTGACAAATATATTCCTCTAATATCTTAACGCGTTGTTTTGGTTATTAAATACCGACTTCAGCTGCTGTAAGATTATGAAACTCTGTAGGGATTTGGTCCCAAGCGGATTTGATCTCACGGATAATGTCGATAACGTCGTCGATCAGTTGAGGATCATTTTGATGGTTAGCAGCTGAAATTTGCGTGATCATAAACTCATAGAGTGAATCTAAGTTTGAAGCAATATCACCACCGTCATCCATCGATAGACAGCTACGTAGCGCAATGATGATGTCTAGCGCTTTACCTAAACGCTCACCTTTTGCTGGAATGTTTCCTGCTTGCATGGCCGCTTTACCTTGAATAAGGCGCTCAATCGCACCAGCCATAAGCATTTGAATGACTTTGTGCGGAGAAGCCGCGCTTAGCTGGCTGTCGACTGATACCTTTTTGTATGCTTGCAAAGAACCGCGCATAGTAATCCTCTTTTAAATAAATTTTTTGTACTGCTGAAGCGAACGCTGGCCATAACGAAACTTATGAAGTTCTTTTCCGACCTTTGACGTTTCCGATTGCATCAGCTCGACAATTCTTTTGGTACGAGTAAGCAACGCTTGCCACTCTGAATCCTGCTTAACCAAAGGATTTTGATGAATAATTGGTAACAGGTTTTGCAATAACCGTTCCCTGATATCGACCAAGCGAAGAATTTCTTCAGTACTAAAGTCGACTTTTTCCAATTCTTGCGTAATTAGTTGATCTATATCACTAATATCTATGAGTTCTTTTTGCATTTATTAACCCAACGCACTCATTAAGGCACCTAACTGACCTTGCATTTTGCCAGTCGCATCTTGCATGGCGGTAAACTTCGCGTGAGTGCGCTTTTCTAGGCTTTCCATGCGGCGATCTAATGCCGCTTGATCATCACTCAAACGATAATTTTGTTCTGTGAGACTTTTTTCTCGAGTACGAATGCTGCCTGTAATGCCTGTAATACCATGAATCGCGTCTTCGACTCGTTTAGCAAAACCTGTGTTGCCACCGAAGAACTTTTCTAGCTCGTTGAAGTTGTTGTTCAACTGACGATCCAACATGTCATAGTTGATTTCTAAGGTACCTTGACGCGTGGTAGTAATGCCAAATTCAGTTAATGACTTTAGGTTTTCAGGCGCTTTATCAATTTGAGTGGAAAATACCGATTTTAATCGTGAGTCTGCGCTGCGTACGGTACTGTCACCCGACAACGGTCCTTTTTGACCAGTGACCGGATCCACACTCGCCAACGCTTGAGACGTTTGATAAAACGAGTTATACGCAGCCACAAAGTTTTCGATGTCGTTACGCACACTCTGACGATCGTATTCGACGCCAATTTCAGCAGGTGGCTTGTTCGGTTCTGATTTGCCTTTAAGTGTTAAATCAACACCTTCTATGGCATCTTCAATCACATTGTTGTGACTAGAAAGCTTTGCTACTCCATCAAGCAGAACTTCTGAATCTTGCCCTGCTTGTACCTCTGTCATACCAAGGTATTCTTCAAAAGCAGATTGCGCTTTTGCGATTTTCGCTTCTGCTTCATCAATTTTTTCTAAACGTTCACGCTCTTGAGGATCCAGCTTAGCGCGATGAATTTGTTTCGCTTGCTCTTCGGTCAATTCACCACGTTCAACTTTTGCGTCTAGCGCTTGTTTTTCACTCGCAATTTTTTGCTCAATTTCTGCTTTTTCTTGCTCAAGAAGCTGCTTGGCCTCTTTCGTCGTAACGTAAGAGTCGGTTAATGTGCCTGATGCCGCATTACTCCAACCCGGTACATCTGGTGCCTTCTCTATTGCTTTCTCGTCGAGTTCGAGCTCTGGCTCTTCATAAGAATCCAGCAAAGTGCCTGACGCAGTTTCTGTCCACCCTGGAATTCGGTCTTCAGGGCGCAAACTCGCACGTCGGTTGGCTTCATCAATCGCTTCCTGCCCAGCTTTAGCAGCTTCTGCACCCGCAGCATAGATTGGCTCTTGGGAGCCATCATCTTGTCCATTTTCTGCCGCTTTTTGCTCTTCTGGAGGTAGAGGATTGCCGTTTGCATCCAGTTCCACTGGTTGCTCGGGGAATTGAAGAGGACCTAACACTTCTTCCGCCGCTGAACGAGCTTCTTCAAGCGCGTTAACACGGTCTTCAAGTGTTTGATATTCGAAATATTTTAGAGGGTTGCCTTTGTCGGCCTCCACACTGACTCTGATTTGATGATCCTTACCAGAGAGGTTAGAAGCAAGGATAAGGCGTGGACCTTCAACGTCGTTAATGAGAGATGCTCGAACACCGGGATTGTCTTTTGAGCCGTTGATGCCGCGTACGACATCTGCGAGCTTGGAGCTCGAACGAACGTTCACGTTGAAGGTGTCATCACCAAGCGAAATCTGCAGCTTACCAGGGCCAAACTTTGCCTCTTCTGGCAGTACGTCAGAAGCGACTTTGTGGCTCTGGGCAAGCTGCAACACATCGATAGCATATTTGCCAGCGATAGCATCTGTGGTTGCCGTAGCAGATACGATATTGTCGTCTGTCGTTTCAACAGTACGAACGGCAAACGCTTTCTCTTGACGAAAGTTCGCCATGAGATTTTTCATCGTATCCAGTGACTCTCTGAGTCGCCCATAGGCACTGATACTGGCATTAATTGTCGTGCGCTCGTTGTCAATGCGTTGCTGCTTTGGTACGCGTTCGGCATCCACAATTTTGCTGACCATGGAATTGATATCCATGCCGCCAGACATCCCCAAAGGGCCTAAACTCATCAAATCACCTCTAAAAACGACTTACACTTTTTCAGTCAACAACCCGCTGTTGGCTGTGTGCTCAGCTAGGCGACGCAATACCACTAGCATCTCTTCATCAGGAATTTGACGAATCACGTCGCCCGTTTTGGCTTCGTAAATCGTCACCACATCTCTCCCGGATTCCTCATCCACTCGAAACGCGACTCCTTTGTTTATGGACGTAACAAACTCATTCATTTGCGCGACCAATTTTTCACGTTCTTCTTTGTTCAGCTCTTGACGGCTTTCTGCCATCTCGATCGCGGCTTGAACAGAGAAGTCGTATTCGGTGTCTTTCGCTTTTTGCGGCGAAACCTCACCATTTGAATTTGCTGGGCTAGACGCGCCTATATCATTGCCATTTTTATTTGCAAACTTTGTGCCACTTGGCGTGCCGTAAGGCTGGATGTTCGATGCGTAGGAGGATATATCCATTACAATCTCCCTTCCACCTTATGGGCTAACGATAGAACCTATCGCTTTGGTGCCCCAGCACTAAGGTGTTTACCTCAGGCTGGGTCAACCACTTAGCCCAACAAGCTTAGCGCTGCAGATGGAGACTGCTTCGCTTGAGCCAGGATTGAAGTACTTGCTTGCTGAAGAATTTGCGACTTAGTCATCGCAGTGGTTTCTTTCGCGTAATCAGTATCTTTAATACGGCTGTTAGACGCATTAACGTTCTCGTTAATGTTGTCTAGGTTGCTGATTGCGTGGTTGAAGCGGTTTTGGAAAGCACCAAGTGACGCACGTTGGCTGTCTACTGACTTCAGGGCACCGTCGATAACAGCCACAGCTTCTTGAGAGCCTGCTACTGTTGTTACGTCGATGTCTTTCACTGTTACGTCTTTCGGACCGCCAAAGCCGATCTCGTCCGCTAGGTTGCCAGAGAACTCAACATCACCTTGAACTTTTTGAGAAGAAGCAAATACTTGTAGCTTGCCATCTTCACCAACAGACGCTTTTACATCATCGTTTTGACCGTTGATGTACGTTGCTAGCTGCTCAATGTCGTCGCCTTGTTTTGCGCTGATCGATAGCTCTTTCTCTTCACCTTGTTTGTTGGTGTAGCTCATTTTGAACTCAGTTTTCTCACCAACAGTCCAAGATGCATCTTTACCCTCTTCTGCTGCGTAGCTCTTGCCACCCATTGCAGAAGTGTCTGAGCGCAAGCTACCCATAGACAGCATCACTGCTTCACCTGAGTCTGCACCGATTTGGAAAGATTGCGTACCGTATGTACCGTTCAGCAACTTGTTACCACCGAAAGAGGTAGTTTCAGCAATACGGTTTAGCTCGTCATTTAGCGCTGTTACTTCTTCTTGGATCGCAACACGTTCTGCTTTTGAGTTAGAACCGTTCGCAGATTGAAGCGATAGGTCACGCATACGTTGTAGGATGTTGGTAGATTCATTCATTGCACCTTCAGCAACCTGTGCAATAGAAATACCGTCGTTTGCGTTTTTCACCGCCATGTCTAGGCCACGGCTTTGTGCATTCAAGCGGTTTGAAATCTGTAGACCTGCAGCATCGTCTTTCGCGCTATTGATTTTATAACCCGAAGACAAACGCTCCATTGATTTTTGTTGACCGTCAGCTGCCTGGTTTAGGTAACGCTGTGCAGTCATCGCAGAAACGTTAGTATTAACGTTAATCGCCATAATTGATCTCCTTAAGGTTTTAGTGAATGTACCGTCGTGTCTCTCACCTCACTTAGGTACATCTCATTTCTCTCAGTCCCTTTAACGGCGACCGATGAATATCCTTTAGAAGAAATTTTCAATTTTTTGCGATTATTTTCTTTGGCTTACTGAAATGTGATGAAGCTCTAATGTCGTGATTCGCAGAAATCCTGAGTCCCCAAAAGACAGAAAAAAACCCAGCCGAAGCTGGGTTTACTCGCTCATCTCTCACCACGAGCCAATGAGGTTCTCGTCTTAGGTTTGAAATTAACCTAGCAGACTTAGCGCTGAGTTTGGCGCCTGTTTCGCTTGCGCAAGGATTGAGCTTGATGCTTGCGATAGAATTTGTGACTTGGTCATTTGAGTCGTTTCTTTCGCGAAGTCAGTATCTTTGATACGGCTCTTCGACGCGTTCACGTTCTCGTTAATGTTGTCCAAGTTGCTGATTGCATGGTTGAAACGGTTCTGGAATGCACCCAGTTCTGCGCGGTGGCTGTCTACGTATTTCAGTGCCGCATCGATGATAGCCACAGATTCCTGTGCGCCACCAACTGAGGTTACGTCGATAGTATCTACTGTTACTTTTTTACCTTCGCCCAAACCTAGCTCGCCAGATAGGCCGCCTGAAAATTCGACTTCGCCTTCGACTTTGTTGTTGCCAGCAAAGATTTGCAGTTTACCGTCTTGGTCTACTGAGGCTTTCACTAGGTCAGTTTGACCGTTAATGTAAGTCGCAAGCTCTTCGATATCATCACCCGCTTTTGCGCTGATGTTGATTTCTTGCTCTTGGCCGTAGCTGTCCGTTAGGTTGATTTTTAGGTCGTTCTTACCTTCAGCAACGTTCCAGTCTTTACCTTTACCACTTTCAGCTTGGTAGCTCACACCGCCCATCATTTTATTGTCTGAACGCATGTCTTTTAGCTCAAGCATCACGGCTTCACCGTTATCCGCACCAATTTGGAACGATTTCGCGCCGTGTGTGCCGTTTAGTAGCTTGTTACCACCGAAAGAAGTGGTTTCTGCGATACGGTTTAGTTCGTCATTTAGCGCGGTCACTTCTTCTTGAATCGCCACACGCTCTGATTTCGAGTTTGAGCCGTTTGCTGATTGTAGAGACAAGTCACGCATACGTTGAAGAATGTTAGTGGTCTCGTTCATTGCACCTTCAGCGGTTTGTGCAATTGAGATACCGTCGTTCGCGTTGCGAACCGCCACATCCAAACCACGGCTTTGTACGTTCAAACGGTTCGAGATTTGTAGACCCGCAGCGTCATCTTTTGCGCTGTTGATTTTGAAACCCGAAGACAAACGCTCCATAGAAGTTTGTTGAGCTGAGTTTGCGTTGTTTAGGTAACGCTGAGCGGTCATCGCTGATACGTTAGTGTTTACATTCACTGCCATGGTGATTTCTCCAATTGATTTTCCGGTATAGCGGTTTCCGACGTCTCGGAAAACCAAGTAGTTCTCTCAAAGTTACTTTTATTAACGGCGCTCAAACTGATTTCTTTAGGGAGTTTTTTGGATTTTTTTGGAAAAAGTTCATTTGGAGAAGGAATCGTGATGAAGCAGATAAAAAAGCAAAAAAACGTCAAATTTTCGCTAAAGCTTCTTTTCGAGTTGTCGATACAGGCTGGTTTTGCGTTAAATTCGGGCGAGGCCGTTCATCAGCCAAGCAAGGTCAATGCTAGGTTTGGCGCTTGTTTTGCTTGTGCAAGAATAGAAGTACTGACCTGCTGCAAGATCTGCTGCTTCACCATTTGCGTGGTTTCTTTCGCGTAGTCAGTGTCTTGGATACGACTGTTGGAAGCGGCTAAGTTTTCGTGGATGTTATCCAGATTATTGATCGCGTGATTAAAGCGGTTTTGATACGCGCCTAACTCAGCACGATGGCTATCAACGTACTTCATCGCAGTATCTAGGACGGCCACGGCTTGTTGCGCACCACCGACAGACGTAATGTCGATGTTATCAACCGCATCGTAACCTTTTAGCTGTAACCCCAGTTCACTCGCTAAGTCACCTGAAAACGATAAAGTGCCTGAAGTTTCTTCTCCAGCCATAAATAGCTGTAACTGACCTTCTTCATTCACCGATGCCGTGACTTTGTCAGTTTGACCATTGATATAAGTCGCAAGCTCTTCGATATCATCGCCAGCTTTGGCATTAATTTGAATGGTTTCCGTCTCACCAAAACGATTCGTAAATGACATACTAAGATCATTCGCACCGTCTTTTACTTTCCAATCAGAGCTTGCACGTCCGTTTGCAATGTAACTAAAGCCGCCCATATCAATGCCATCACTGCGCATCGACTTTAATTCAACTTGCACAGCTTCACCTGACGCTGCACCGATTTGAAATGCCGACTTACCAAAGCTGCCATTGAGCAGTTTACGCCCACCAAAGGAGGTCGTTTCGGCAATGCGGTTTAGCTCATCGTTAAGTGCCGTCACTTCTTCTTGCAGTGCAGTGCGTTCCGCTTTGCTGTTTGAACCATTGGCTGACTGTAGCGACAAATCACGCATACGTTGCATGATATTGGTCACCTCATTCATCGCGCCTTCCGCAGTTTGCATGATGGAAATGCCGTCATTCGCGTTGCGAACCGCAACATCCAAACCACGCATTTGCGATTGCAGACGGTTGGAGATTTGCAGACCCGCAGCGTCATCCTTTGCGCTGTTAATACGCTTCCCTGAAGACAAACGCTCCATGGATTGATTCAGCATATCCGTTGCACTGGTCAAATGACGTTGTGCGACAAGTGCTGCAACATTGGTATTAACGGTGATCGCCACGAATAAAGGGTCCTAAAATTAAGGCTTTGAGTACTTATCGACCAAGTAACAGAAAAGTTTAGTGTTTTTTGAAAAGAGATTGGAATAGAAATAGAAAACAAAAGCCCTCCAATTGGAGGGCTTAAGAAATAAAGTCTGAGAACTTACTTGATGGCTAGCTCTGCGAGCATTTCTTGTGAAGGAGCGAAGAAGTACGCACCAGTTACCGCTTTTGTGAAACGAAGCATTTGGTCTGTTTTACCATCTGTCACGCCGTACATACTTTCTAGCATCACTTTAATGTTATGAAGTGTATTACAGTAAGAGATAAACAGTAGGCCATGAGGCCCTGTCACCGTCCCGTATGGCAAGCTATGACGAACAATCTTGAGACCTTTTCCTTCTTCTTTAATATCAACTCGACCAACGTGTGATGCAGCAGGAACGTCTTCTAGCTCGATAGAGTCTGGTTTGGTACGACCAATCACTTTTTCTTGCGCTTTGACATTCAAGCGATTCCAAGCGGCAAGGTTATGTTCGAAGCGTTGAGCCATGACATAACTACCTCCAGCAAATGGGCCCTCTTTTACTAGAGCCACATCAGCGCGAGCCTCCCCTTTCGGGTTTTCTGTCCCATCAATAAAGTCTGTCATATCACGCGCATCAAGGTAACGGTACCCATACGTTTCGTCCACAATGGTGACATCTTCTGCCGTCTCTTCTAGAAACTTACGCAGAACATAAAAGTGCAAGTCGTGACGAGTAGAGTGACAGTGAATCAGCACATCAACATCCGTTGCAGGCGCTACGATGTCTCCTTCGCCAAGTTGAGTAAAATCAATAAGCTCTTCTGGCGCGTCTACATTGAGGTGTTGCCAAAACGATTTTGTGAATGCGATAGAAAGGGTCAGCGCCGCGCCTGGCTGGGTAATATTTAACTCTTCCACTAACTTTGGTAGTGCTTTCAGCTTATCCAATACGTTTTCACGGTTTTGGTTCACTTTAAGTTGAGTGTACAGTGCAAATGGCCCTGCTTCTGGCACGATCGCCGTTTGAGCTTGTGACATTGAGGTTTCCTCTATACTTTGCCCCGGTGTGGGAAGTTATTGTTTTTAATTCTTCGAAGGCTGCTCTTCATTGCGCTCCAATTGTGGCACATGAAAACAGTCTTTTACCCATCTTCCATTTAGAAGATAGATCATAAACCAAGCTAATAAGGTAATGGTAAGGGCGTTTGCCCAGTTGAATACACCATGTTCCAGATACACATGATACATGGTCTGAGCCAGTTGGATACCGCACAAGATCAAAGTGATCTCTCGACCATAGCGAGTAATTCTGTTTACCCATCCTCTATCGGGGTGACGGAGCCCCATCAACCACATGAGAAGCAGGCTTGGAATGCCCATAGCCAAACCCAAATACAGCGTACTTGAGTCTGGATAAACAATAGCGAGTAGCTTACTGCCACTATCACGACTTACGCCTGCCATCGCAAACACAACCCATGAACGTACAAGAAACATCCATCCAAACCATAAAATAATCGGCGCTTTTAAAAATCCATGGGCGTCATATTGGTCAAACGAGTAGCGCACAACATCTTCTTCTTAATGTGATAAAACGCCACTTTAACCTATCATTTCAGAGTTGCAAGCCAGCAAAGATGAGAACTAAAGTTCATTTCATCATCTTACACAGGTAAACTAAACAAAGATTTACAATGACGTTGATGAGAAACATGAAAAAAAGAACTCCAGCTACCCCAGCGCCTTCTCAAGAAACTCAAGCCGAAGCGATGAGAATTGCCAAATCCACACAGAAACCGGGGCAAACCAAAGAGCAAACCAAGCTGATCGCTCAAGGTATCGAAAAAGGCATCGCTCAATATAAGAAGCAGCAAAAAGAGCGCAATCGTCAAGCCGATAAAGCAAAGAAAAAACAGCAACGTGAAAAGCAACGTCAGCATGAAGAAGCTATCGAACAAGACAACATCACCAACGATGTGCCAAACTATGCATCAAGCAAACTGCCTTGGATACTGCTCGCTCTGAGCTGGATTGGCTTTGCTGCTTACATAGTATTGGGGAAATAGCTGATGAGACGCCTGTTACTTGGACTTTTTGTCGTACTTCTCTCTGGTTGCACGATGCCTTCTCACCTTACTCATACTCAAAGCCAAGATGTTCATATTCGCATTGACGCTCAGTTCAACCCTGATCGATGCGAATACAAAGGCGAAGTCACCGGAAGCGAGGGTCATTGGTATAACTACATTTTTATGACTAATGACGCGATGATGCAAGGCGCGATGAATGATTTAAAAAACAATGCAGCGGCTATCGATGCGGATACCGTTTTTATGGTCTCCCCACAAGATTTTATCACCTCATTTAGCGTGCTGGGCTCCGCTTACCGCTGCAATGGATGACGCCTGAATATGAAAAAAGCCAGCAATTGCTGGCTTATGCACGAAATCCAAGACTGCTAGCGATATCTCTCTCCCGCTCTAGAACCCATTGGCTATCAAAAGGCCCCCAATCTGAAAGTTGATAATAGCCGTCATTATGACGTCGGCCATCTTGAACGAATATGAGTTCAATGCCGATCCCAGGTAATGCCTTGAGTACATCTTGAATTGTACGACGAGGCCACCCCGTTTTTTCGATCAACTTTGGCACATTCGGCCTTTCTAGGTTTTCCACCAACAAGGCCAAATATAGCCGCCTTGCAAAAACAGGACTCAATTCCATTGACACCTCCTAAAATTGTGCTGATTCATTATTTCGTTTTTGCTCAGCGAGATGTTGCGTTTGATCAATAACTCGACTTTTCCATTTGATTTAGACGATTTTTTATTCGATTTATAGTGCATTCATCGTAAATAAGTTACGTAACATCAGTTATCTCAATCTATCTGAAAATATTTTCCACCGCATTTTGTCAGTTTGATTGCTTCTTGATAGGATGCTATAGCAGCCCAAATCACTTAAGTGCGTCTTAACCGCACCAGTGAAAAATAGAACAAAGAAAAAAGGAAACACTATGTCGATTACCATGTTTGGTATTCCCAACTGCGATACGATCAAAAAAGCCAAAAAATGGTTAGAAGCTGAGGATATTGCTTACGACTTCCATGACTACCGTAAGCAAGGCGTTGATGTAGCTATGGTAAGCGAATTTTGTCGCGCTTTAGGTTGGGAACAGGTGCTCAACAAACGTGGCACGACCTACCGCCAACTGACACAAGAACAAAAAGACACGCTTAACGAAGAAAACGCGATCGCTCTTTTGGTAGAAAATCCGGCGATGATCAAGCGCCCAATTTTAAAAGTGAATGATCAACTTCATATCGGTTTTAAAGCTGATCAATACGCTACCATTTTCAACTCTTAAATAAAGGAATACTCAAGGATGACAGACAGTCCAGTATTGGCACTTGCTAAAGATCTGATCAGTAGACAATCTGTAACGCCGGAAGACGCAGGTTGTCAGGATTTGATGATCGAGCGCTTAAAAGCACTCGGGTTTGAAATTGAAGTGATGGTATTTGAAGACACCACGAACTTCTGGGCTCGCCGTGGTTCAGAAGCGCCACTATTTGCGTTCGCTGGCCACACCGATGTGGTACCTGCTGGCAAACTGGAGCACTGGGATACACATCCGTTTGAACCAACTATTATTGATGGTTACCTACACGGTCGCGGTGCAGCGGACATGAAAGGGTCACTAGCTGCTATGGTCGTTGCTGTCGAACGCTTCATTGCAGAAAACCCAGACCACAAAGGCTCAATCGGCTTTCTAATTACGTCGGATGAAGAAGGACCATTTATCAATGGTACCGTTCGTGTTGTAGAAACGTTGATGGCACGTGGCGAAAATATCGACATGTGTATCGTCGGTGAACCATCCAGCACCGAAGTGGTTGGCGATGTGGTGAAAAATGGACGTCGCGGTTCTATCACGGGCGATTTAACGGTAAAAGGAACACAAGGCCACGTGGCCTATCCTCACCTAGCCAATAACCCTGTGCACGAGTCTCTACTCGCGATTCATGAACTCGCAACAACAGAGTGGGACAAAGGAAATGATTATTTCCCACCAACCAGCTTCCAGATCCCGAACGTATCGGCTGGCACTGGTGCGTCTAACGTCATTCCTGGCGAGTTCCATGTTCAGTTCAACCTACGTTTTAGTACTGAGCTTAACAATGACGCAATTGTTCAGCGTGTTACCGAAGCATTGGACAAGCATGAGCTGGACTACGATCTAAAATGGACATTCAACGGCGACCCATTCCTGACCGATACAGGCGCGCTGCTAGATGCGGTTGTTGCTGCTGTTGCCGACGTGAATGATACGAAGCCAGCCCTACTTACAACTGGCGGTACGTCTGATGGTCGCTTTATCGCTCGAATGGGTGGTCAAGTCGTAGAGTTAGGCCCTGTTAATGCTACGATTCATAAAGTGAACGAATGCGTGAAAGTGGACGATCTAGAAAAGTTGACTGACATGTACGAGAACACGTTGAAACACCTGTTAGCGAAGTAATCAGCGAGAGCACCATGACACCAGAGCAACTCACCGGCACCACAGATTCTCATCTGGAATCCACTTTAGTGGGTCAAAAAGCGTTTCTACTCCACCCTGAAGTGGCTGACGATCTGCTAAAGATGATTGAAGCGGCAACAGAAGCAGGTTTTAAAATGGAAATCGCCAGTGGTTTTCGTGACTTCAACCGCCAAAAAGCGATCTGGAACGGGAAGTTTTCTGGTGAGTTGCCAATTCTCGACGTCAACTCCCGCCCTTTAAACAAAGCAGAGTTAAATGACGAAGAGAAGTTGATGGCCATTTTGCGCTGGTCGGCACTGCCTGGAGGAAGTCGTCATCATTGGGGTTGCGATTTTGATGTCTATGCGCGCAATTTATTGCCTACTGACACCAAACTCAAGCTGGAGCCTTGGGAGTACCTTGAAGGCCACCAGCAAGCGTTCTACCAATGGTTAAAAGCCAACCTTGGTCGATTCGGCTTCTTCTTCCCTTATCAGCAAGATTTAGGTGGCGTTTCGATTGAGCCTTGGCACATCAGCCACCGCACTGTCGGGCAACAGTGCCTCGCGCAATTGACGCCTGATGTGCTCAGAAACCAGCTGATTCAGCAAAATCAGACCGACAACATTGCAGGGATTGACATCATACTGAATAATTTGGATAACGTCGTTGCCAAATTTATTCACAATATCACGCCGCCGGAGGCTCTATGATAGAAATACTCACCAATCCTTGGGTCATTATCATTGTAGTGTTGAGCGTGGTCATTGGTAACATTGCCGCACTCAAATACACCGCAAAAATGAAGTTTGGTCAGATGGATAAAAGCCGTAAGAACGATTTAGATAAGCTGAACACGTTGGATAAACAGCGCTCCGCTGACGAGGAGAGCAACAAAGACGAGCCTCGTTAGTTAAACACCTACTTTATCCCGACACGCCGAATATAAGCATCAAAAAAGGGACCACTAGGTCCCTTTTCAATTATTGTGTAAACGTATCGCGTTAAGTTCGCTTTGGTTACTGCTTCACCGTCGCAGCCAATACAGGCGCTAGTGATTTCAAAAACTCTTCTTCTACTGGCTTACCAGAGGAATCCGTAATATTGATAGACGTACGGTTGCCTAAATCACCAAGTAAGAATGTGTACTTACCAGCGTCTAACTCCACTGGTTTAACGCCGATATCATTCCAGAATTCATCATCCGGAGACGCATATTTCGCAGTGATTGTGCCCTGAGACTGGCTACGCTCTTCAATCTTAAAGCCCATCTTAGGTAGAATATTAGGCAGACGTTGCCAAAGCATGTTGTATTGCGCACGCGCGACAATCACAGGAAGCCCGCTGCGGTCTTTACCCATTGTAATTGGGATCTGTTTAACCAACTCTTGCGCTTTACGTTGTGCTTCTTCACGTACTTCTTGATCGTAGCGAGCGGTTACCAAGTTCGTCATGAACACATTGTAGCGCTCACGGTTGGTCGCCGTTACTTCTTTCACTTGATTGCCTTCACGCCAGTCAATAAGACTCACTTTAAAGCCGTGTCGACCATTTGCTTCAGCACGTACGATCTCATATCGGCTACCAATTTCTAGCTCTTCGTCTGGCGAATCCCACGTCACCCAACCTGTCTCGATACGAGAATCTGTTTGGCTTTCAACTGGTATTTCGTTGGCCGCGACCATGTTTTGTACCGTTTGCCAAACCTTGTCTAGTTCATCTTTACGAAGTAGCCAAAGGGTCACTTCACCATCACTACTGCGGTCCAGACGTGCACCAGGAATAAGCTCTAGGACTTGTTGAGGTGGACGAATGTCGACATCTTTACCTACACCACCAGCGTAGTTACCCTGAGGGATCTCATAGTTCGGGTAAAACTGTGGCTGTGCGCCTTGTGGGACATTCCACTCACCCAAATTGGGGGAGTTCAAATACTCGAAGTCATCTTTTGCTTGACGACGTTGATTGGCACCACCTGAACAGGCAGTCAATACGAATACAGCTAATGAACTTAACACTAACTGGCTTGAAAGCTTCATCTATACTCCTAAAACACCGAGGGCGCTTTGGCCCCCAGTATGAACTTCAATCCTAGTAACTCAATCTTAATAGCTCAATCTTAATAAATATGGGCATCGGTTAACGCCTGTTCGACGATCGGCTGCGATTTTTCAGAAAGTGTGGTTAAAGGAAGACGCAAACCACCTTCTTCAATCAAACCAAGCTTTTGCGCTGCCCATTTTACTGGGATAGGGCTTGCTTCAATGAAAAGGTTTTTGTGTAGAGTCATCAAGCGTTGGTTAATCGCTTCTGCTTCTTCATACTTACCTTCACTTGCCAAATGGAACATGTCTGCCATGTCTTTAGCTGCAATATTGTTTGTTACCGAGATAACACCATTGCCGCCAAGTTTCACAAAATCGAGCCCCGTCGCATCATCGCCACTTAGTAAGATAAAATCTTCGCCACAAAGTTCACGGTGAATTGCAATTCGGTCCAAATCGCCCGTTGCATCTTTTAAAGCCACGATATTATCAAGCTTTGACAAGCGTGCCACTGTTTCTGGCTGCATATCAACAGCAGTACGGCCTGGTACGTTGTATAAAATTAGAGGCACATCACTCGCTTCAGCAATTGCCTTGTAGTGCAAGAACAAACCTTCTTGAGTTGGTTTGTTGTAATACGGTGTCACACTCAGGAAGCCAGCAATACCAGAATCAGCCAGTAATTTGCTAAATGTTACTGCCTCGTGGGTTGCATTTGCACCCGTGCCAGCAATCACAGGGATGCGACCGTCGGCAAACTCAACAGTTTTATTAACGACCTTTACATGCTCTTCAATGGTCAGTGTCGCTGACTCACCTGTTGTGCCTACCGCCACAATACCGTCTGTACCCGCTTCAACGTGGTACTCTACTAGCTTTTGCAGACTGTCAAAGTCTACTTCGCCATCTGCTTTGAATGGCGTAATCAGCGCTACGATACTTCCTGAAAACATGTTTATCTCCCTCATTTAACTCTTTCTGCATGGTACTGTAATGCGATTGAAAAACACAAGAGCGTAAACTCGCTTACAAAGTACAAATGAATGAATAATTATCAGTTGTTAGAGGTCTAGCAACTTAATTGCTCTATTTGGTTTGATTAGCGGCAATATTGATAATCGTGTTGGGCTTTCGAGTGACTTTAGAATCTATCAGTGATTTGGAAAATACTGAAGTGCACAAGCCAGGAAAATATACTCTTTGGTCGTGCTCACCAAGTCAGACCTGAGTGAATAAAAAGACCAAACAACACGCAAGCACATCATGCAAACGTTTTATTCCCTCAACTCCCTCGTTTACTGCTTGCCTCCAATCGTTCACCTCAAGAGCCAACCTGCTTTTTTGTAAACTAAAAAAAGAACTGACTCGATATTTCTCCGCAATATCTGTGCTAACATCTCTCTATTGAAGAAAGGACAAGAAGCTCATTTATGAAGCAACATCTGGTACTTACAGCAGTTGGAACGGACCGTCCAGGCATTTGTAACCAAGTCGTACACCTCGTTACTCAAGCCGGTTGTAACATAGTCGATAGCCGTATCGCTATCTTTGGAAGTGAATTTACGCTGATCATGCTCCTAACTGGGAACGCCAGTAGCGTGACTCGAGTAGAAACGCAATTGCCTCTACTTGGCCAAGAGCATGACCTGATTACGATTATGAAGCGTACGTCGGCGCACGAATTGCTCGACAACAGCTACACAATGGAAGTGTTTATTGAGTCTGAAGACCGCCCAGGTCTGACTGAAAAGTTTACTAAGTTCTTCGCGGATCAACAGATTGGTTTGGACTCTCTTAGCGCCCAAACTATCAGTAAGTCGAAAATTCAACTTGATGCGGACCAATTCCACATTGCGATTACCGCATCAGTAAGTGCGGATTGTAACTTAATGCAATTACAAGAAGATTTCGATGAACTTTGTCAGTCGCTCAACGTACAAGGTTCTCTGAATTTCATTAAAAACACACTATAAAGTAAAGGAAATCACCATGAATACGCTGACAGCAGGCTCGCCAGCGCCAGCCTTCTCTTTGCTCGACCAAGACGGAAATACCGTTTCTCTTGAAGACTTTAAAGGCAAGAAAGTACTTTTCTACTTTTACCCTAAGGCGATGACTCCGGGTTGTACTACACAAGCAAAAGGTCTTCGTGACATCAAAGCTGAACTCGATGCACACAACGTGGTGGTACTTGGCGTAAGCATCGACCCTGTAAAACGCCTAGGCAAATTCATCGAGCGTGATGATTTAAACTTCACCCTGCTTTCAGACGAAGATCATGCCGTTGCAGACCAATTTGGCGTTTGGGGCGAAAAGAAATTCATGGGTAAAGTATACGATGGTCTTCACCGCATTAGCTTCCTGATCAATGAAGAAGGCGTGATCGAACACGTGTTCAACAAGTTCAAAACCAAAGATCACCACGAAGTCGTATTAAATTACCTCAACGAAAACGCATAAGCGCGATCCGTTCTTCAAATAACAAAAAGCCCAGCAAACTGCTGGGCTTTCTTTTGAGCATTGTACTTTGGTAACGCCTACTCTTGTTCGACTGGTTCGTTTTCTTCCGTACTTGGTAAAGCATGCCATACGGCTTTAACTAGTGTCGCCAACGGAATGGCGAAGAATACGCCCCAAAAACCCCACAAGCCACCGAAGACTAACACTGCCACAATGATGGCAACTGGGTGTAGATTTACCGCCTCAGAAAACAGAACAGGAACCAACACATTACCATCCAGCGCTTGGATAATACCGTAGGCAAGCAGCAACCAATAAAACGGAGGCGCAAGACCCCATTGGAACAGACCAACGATGGCGACAGGCACAGTTACAGCTGCCGCGCCGATATAAGGAATTAACACAGATAGACCGACAGCTACGGCAAGCAGCGCCGAATAGCGAAGATCTAAAATGGCAAAAGTCACATAACTCACGCCACCCACGATTAAAATCTCGAGCACTTTACCGCGAATGTAATTGGAGATCTGCTCGTTCATTTCATGCCAAACTTTATTCGCGAGTTTACGGTTTTTCGGCAAAACACCACTCGCGATTCTTAGCATCTCTTCTTTGTCTTTCAGTAAGAAGAAGATAAGTAGTGGCACTAAAATCAGGTATACCGCTAGCGTCGCAATACTGACTAATGACGCAAGTGAGCCTTTTACTACACTCTCACCAAGTCCCAACGCTTGGTTTTTGGCATTTGTCACCACGGTTTCTACAATTTCTAAGTTTGCTAACTCAGGATGACGCTCTGGTAGCGTGACAATAAACTTTTGTAACCCGTTGTACATGTTTGGAATATCGTTAATTAGATTACCGACCTGAGTCCAAATCGTCGGAACCAAACCAAACAAAGCGATCAACATCAACCCGACGAACATTAAGATCACGATGATGACCGACAAAGTGCGCGGCACGCCCATGCGGCACATTTTTACGACTGGCCATTCAAGTAAATAAGCCAAAACGATCGCGACAAGCAATGGCGCAATCAAATGCCCAAAGAAGTAAATGGTGATAAAACCAAACAGCAAGATCGCGACGAGACTTACTGCATGAGGGTCTGAGAAACGTCGTTTATACCAACGACTAACCATTTCAAACATCTTATGCGGATTCCTTATTGAATACAGTCAATGTGTAGTGCTCTGATGTAGATTGGCAATCAACTGAGTACCCTTGGGCACTGAGATAGTTCACAATGTCTCGTTTAGAGCTGTTATCCACCACTTGAATAACAAGTTGATGATACTGCTGCGTTTCTCCTTGAAAGACTTCAGCAGCGTGACGCTTTGCAAGTAACAGTGCCATAGGGCAACGTTGTTCACGCAAATCAAGTAACATGGATTCCATTGTATTGCTCTGCACTTATGATAGGGTTGTATTGTAACGGCTTTTTGAGCTGGTGCTAGCACTTCTGACATGATTTAACCACATGCTGAAATGACTCGAATATAAAATAATTTACGAAACCAATTCATTTATTTCCGGTCTTATTGCTAGCTTATATCCTCGCGGATAACCAAAACGCATGTGACGCTGTTGAGAGGTTCTCAGCCTCTAACCACATGCTTATGTATTTTGGAGAACCTTTTAAACGTATGTTAAAACGCACTCGCTCGCTAGTTTGCTTATGTCTTGCAGCTGCAATCAGTTCGCCGACAACTTATGCCAATAGCATTGACTTGCCAGACATTGGCACGGCTGCTGGTGGCACGCTCTCAATAGACCAAGAGTTGATTTACGGCGACGCCTATATGCGTATGCTCAGAGCCAGTAAACCTATCGTTAATGATCCTGTTATCAATGAGTATATTGACGCTCTCGGGCACAGATTAGTAGCCAATGCGAACGATGTAAAAACGCCGTTTCACTTCTTTATGATTCGCGACCGCAATATTAACGCGTTCGCGTTTTTTGGTGGTTACGTAGCGTTGCACTCTGGGTTGTTTCTTCATGCACGTTCAGAAAGCGAGTTAGCCTCTGTTGTTGCTCACGAGATTGCGCACGTCACACAACGCCACCTTGCGCGCAGCATGGAAGAGCAAGCACGTCGCTCTCCGGCCACATTAGCTGCACTCGCTGGCGCATTACTGCTTTCGATTGCCTCACCAGAAGCGGGAATGGCTGCAATTACGGCGGCAACCGCAGGTAACATGCAAAGCCAAATCAACTACACTCGCGCGAATGAAAAAGAAGCGGATCGCTTTGGTATTTCAACACTGGCAAAAGCTGGTTTTGATGTTCAAGCAATGCCACGTTTTTTTGGCCGTCTTGCAGATGAATATCGTTATGCGAGTAAACCGCCGCCAATGCTACTGACTCACCCACTACCTGAAGATCGAATTACCGATAGCCGTGCGCGAGCAAGGACCTATCCACCAATGCGAGTTGTGCCTTCAATAGACTATCACCTAGCGCGTGCGCGCATTGTGGCGCGGTACGCCGGCATTGATGGACAAGCTGCTTTAGGCTGGTTTGAGCGAACTCAAAAGAAAGCCTCTGCGGACATCACACCTGCTTTTGACTATGGGCGAGCACTCGTACATTTAGACAGCAAACGCTTGTCTCAAGCGGAACCTATTTTGAAAAAGTTGCTGGAGCAGGACCCAAGTAACCCGTTCTACCTGGATGCTATGACGGATTTATATATCGAGAAGAAGCAGCCAGAAAAAGCAACCGATATGCTCCGTAAAGCGTTATCTCGGAACCCTCAAAATAAAGTATTGACCATTAACTATGCCAATGCGCTACTTGAGGACAATAAAAACGATCAAGCCACGCGAGTTCTTCAGCGATACACTCATGATTATCCTGAAGATACAAATGGCTGGCACCTAATATCGAAGAGCTACCACGCGCTAGGACGTAGTGATGAAGAGTTAGCTGCGCGAGCGGAAATTTTGGCGTTGCGAGCAAACTGGAATAAAGCGATTCAATATTATAGTGAAGCAAGTAAAATGGCCAAGTTGGGCAGCTTAGAGCAAGCTCGATACGATGCCCGTATTGACCAACTCATGATCCAAAGAGATCGATTCATGGCATTACAATAACGAAATGGAGAAAACCATGTCAGTCGTGATTTATCACAACCCTCGTTGCTCAAAGAGCCGTCAAACACTTGAACTGCTTGAGCAAAATGGTGTTACACCGGAAGTCGTCAAATACCTAGACACACCACTTAACGTAGATGAGCTAAAAGCGCTGTACGCACAACTTGGCTTTTCATCTGTACGTGAAATGATGCGCACCAAAGAAAGCGAATACAAAGAACTTGGCCTAGGCGAAGACTCTGTTAGCGATGAGCAATTGTTCGAAGCAATGGCGAAAAATCCAAAATTATTTGAGCGTCCGGTGGTAGTTGCCAACGGCAAAGCGAAAATTGGTCGACCACCAGAGCAAGTGTTGGATATTCTATAAATGGATTGCCAGATCCTTATTTTGTATTTCAGCCGTCACGGCTCGACAAAACAACTGGCAAGACAGATAGCAAGAGGAGTCGAATCGACTCCTCAATGCCAAGCAATTTTGCGTACAGTTGAAGAATTGTCACCTCACTCACACTCCCCTTCTGATCCAATTGTTACTCTAGAGGAACTGAAAACGTGCGACGGTCTAGCGTTTGGCAGTCCCGTCTGGTTTGGCAACATGGCTGCGCCTTTAAAGCACTTCTGGGATCAGACTACATCTTTATGGGTCAGTGGTGACTTAATCGATAAGCCAGCTTGTGTCTTTACCTCTTCCTCTTCGATGCATGGTGGTCAAGAAACAACGTTACAAAGCATGATGACCCCTTTATTGCATCACGGGATGATGGTTTTGGGCATTCCTTATGCCGAACCAGAGCTACACACTACGCAGTCCGGAGGCACTCCGTATGGCGCCAGCAGTGTAGGCCATGAGGCAACCCTCAGCAGTGAAGAGATTCGTCTGGCACAACAATTAGGCAAAAGGCTGGCAACTGCAGCGTTAAAACTAAAAGTCTGTTAGTAAAATCAAGGATAGTTAATCGATGTCTGACTCTTTAGACCAAACACCACTCGGTACACAGGCTAAAACCTATCGTTACCTAGCTTTATTTGGCAACTTAGCCTTATTAGCCTGGGTCGCAATTTGGCAGCTTGCGTTGTCCCCTCACCCTCACCTTAGCAGCACAACACTTGCTATTGCTTGGTGTATTCCGCTATTACTTCCGTTGCCTGGTATTTTGGCTGGTAAGCCTTACACTCATGCTTGGGCTAACTTTGTTCTTATGCTGTATTTCTTGCATGCGCTGACCATCCTTTATGTGGATGGTGGAGAACGTTGGCTTGCGGCAGTAGAGTTGCTCCTGACTTCACTCGGTTTCGCTGGCAATATTTTGTTTGCTAGAGCGAGAGGCAAAGAGCTAGGTCTTAAGTTGAAGCGCCTCTCTCAAGTAGAAAAAGAAGAAAAAGCGAAATTCAATAAATAACGCCAATCGCAATCAATCACTGAGCATTGGTTCGAATACGAATTTAGAAAACAAAAAGAGTCGCTATTGCGACTCTTTTTTACGCTTACCACATTGGTGTTTGATCCTTGCGCTTGACGCCTGGAACGCTATCAACGCAATTACGATGCCGAGCGCCACTCGTAGATCAAGTCATACTGTTCTCGGGCAGGCTCCACAATCATCGGCTGAGTTGGGTGCGTTTCGTCCTTTGCTTCCGCCGCGATATCCGCAGGCACTTCAGACTGCACTTTTTCTACCATAGCTGTATCTTTAGCTTCATTCATCGGAGCAATTGGCTCTGCTTCTTGAGTTAAAGCTGGGGCATCAACTTCACCCAAAGGATCTTCAAAAACCATTAATTGAGAAATAGAAGAAGCTTCTTTCTCAAAAGCTTGTTGAGATGCCAAAAGATGGATGTTGAGCGTCAGCTCATCACCTTGGACACGCTTAATTTCCGTACCCGCAACCGAATTAAGTTGTTTTAACGCATTCTCTAAACGGAAGAAGTCCGTGGCAGACGTTACATTAAGGACTTTCACCGCCAACGCTTTTGAAGATTTTCCAGATACTACCACTGCGCTCTTACTCGCGTAGTAGTCAGCGATGCCATCAACCATCTCAGCAATGGCATTGGCGCCTGATGCGGAACCGTTACGCGGAGAGCGCTGTGCTTCAACAATTCTCATTGGTGATTGATCGTATAACGTCCAGCGAATTTGTTCACCTTGAGCGCGCACAACTAAAACGGCATCCGCTGGGTAGCGCTGGCTCGCTTGGCCAATTGGCTCAATAAAGCCGCCCCAAAGATCAGAAACATTAACACCAGTTACATCATCAAAATCACCAACCGGGATCGTGATCGGCAAGCCTCTCGATTTCGCAGCACTGCGAAGTGCTACAGCGTTTGAAGAGTCGGAATGCTCCCAAGCAATATTACGATCGTATCCCTGTTCTTCCACCATCCAAACCAAAATATTGGCACGATTTGGCGACCAAGATGGCAATTGAGCTTGTGTTAAAAGCGAGCTGATTTGGTCGCTGTTAAACAACATTTTTAAGCTCGCTTTTCCATCAACCTGCCCATAGCTCAGTTGGGAAATGTAACGCGCACTTGAACCAAGTGCCTTTTTTATCACTGGATTGCTTAAAGAGGATTGAGAACCGGTCGCTCGAACAATCACATCCTGCATACCTTGTTGACGAGCCAGAGACTCACCGTCGTTCTGCTCACTGTCGATAACCACTTCGGCACGATAGATATCCACCTGAGTTAATGCATATACTGGTAGGGACAACCAACCTATCAGTAAGAGAGCTAAATAGCGCATAGTTTTTATAATCCTCTGAACAAGAACCCGAATAATAAGCAACTATCAAATCTTGAGCAAGGCAAGTACTGAGTAAATTGTCTGTATTATGACCAGCTTTGTTAACTCGGGTCTCAATGAGCACTCTAGTGTTGTTTTTCATAATAAACTCATTGCTTATCCAGCTATCTCAACAAGTTAGACAGTTCGTTTTTCATCGTCACGCAAGACTCGTAAAAGAGGCCAATTTGCAAGCAACTAACTCTCAAAAACGCTATTTATGGGAAAGATTCAATCGAAAGTTTGATCCATGCAACGTTGCAAACGATTGCAGGATGATAGTATTCGCCGGATTTGTCTGCGTATCTTGAAAATAGGGAATTATTATGAAAAACGCGTTACAAGGCGCTCAAATGCTCTTTGTCGCTTTTGGTGCTTTGGTGCTTGTGCCGCTGCTAACTGGCCTTGATCCAAATGTCGCCCTCTTTGGTGCCGGTGTCGGTACTCTCCTCTTCCAATTAATGACTAAACGTTCTGTTCCCATCTTCCTTGCCTCTTCTTTTGCGTTTATTGCTCCTATTATGTTCGGTATCCAAACTTGGGGTATCGGCGCAACGATGGGCGGCTTAATGGCAGCGGGCCTGGTTTATGTGGCTCTAGGGGCGATGATCAAAGTGCGTGGTGTTGGATTTATCCATAAAATTCTCCCGCCTGTTGTCGTTGGCCCTGTGATCATGGTGATTGGTCTTGGCCTTGCTCCAACAGCAGTGAACATGGCGGTAGGTAAAACCGGTGATGGTGCTGCACAGCTTGTTAATGGTGATGCTGCGATCATCATCTCGGCGGTCTCACTGCTCACAACCATTGTACTAAGCGTGTTTGCAAAAGGCTTTTTGAAGCTCGTTCCAATTGTCGGTGGTATTCTTGCAGGTTACTCTGTTTCTCTATTCTACGGGGTGGTTGATTTCACTCCAGTAGCACAAGCGGCTTGGCTAGCTATGCCAAACTTCACCGCGCCAGAGTTCAACATAAACGCAATCTTGTTCATGATTCCTGTCGCTATCGCACCTGCGGTAGAGCACGTAGGTGACATGCTTGCTATCTCAAACGTTACAGGTAAAAACTACCTGAAAAAACCTGGCCTTCATCGCACAATCGCAGGTGACGGGGTGGCAACTATCGCAGCCTCGATGGTGGGTGCTCCACCAAACACCACTTACAGTGAAGTTACAGGAGCGGTAATGCTAACCAAAGCATTTAACCCTGTGATCATGACTTGGGCTGCGATCACTGCAATCGTACTTGCATTGGTAGGTAAGCTAGGCGCGGTTCTTCAAACGATTCCAGTACCTGTCATGGGCGGTATCATGATTCTGTTGTTCGGCTCTATCGCCACAGTAGGCCTCAACACACTGATCAAGAATAACGTTGATTTACATAAGTCTCGTAACCTAGTGATCGTTGCCGTAACACTTGTATTTGGTATTGGCGGTATGGCTTTCGGTATTGGTGAGTTCAGCCTACAAGGTGTGAGCCTATGCGGTATCGTGGCAATTATTCTTAACCTTGTGCTACCAAACGATTTAGGTGAAAACCACGTTGTAGATAACGCACAAATGGAAGAAGAGAACGCGAAATAGTGCGTCTGCGCTGCTTTACTGAGTGGCGCATTTTATTCTTCTCGTATTATAGATATAAAAAAGGCTTGGTTTTCACCAAGCCTTTGTTTTTTCTGTTCAGTCGTAGTAATACATTAAAGAATTACTTAGTACCGAAGATCTTATCACCTGCATCACCTAGACCCGGTACGATGTAGCCTTTGTCATTTAGCTTCTCATCGATTGCCGCAGTGTATAGCTCCACATCTGGGTGTGCTTTTTCTAGCGCTTCAATACCTTCTGGTGCAGCAACAAGTACCAACACTTTGATTTGGTTACAACCTTTCTCTTTTAGAAGATCAATCGTAGCAATCATAGAACCACCCGTTGCAAGCATTGGGTCAACAACAAGCGCAATACGCTCATCGATGTTAGAAGCAAGCTTGTTGAAGTAAGGAACTGGCTCAAGTGTTTCTTCATCACGGTAAATACCAACAACACTGATACGTGCGCTTGGCATGTGCTCAAGAACACCGTCCATCATGCCTAGACCTGCACGTAGGATTGGTACTACGGTTACTTTTTTACCTTTAATTTGGTCTACTTCTACCGGACCGTTCCAACCATCAATGGTCACTTTTTCTGTTTCAAAGTCTGACGTTGCTTCGTAAGTAAGTAGGCTACCGACCTCAGTCGCTAACTCACGAAAACGTTTTGTGCTGATGTCACCTTCTCTCATTAGACCAATTTTATGTTTTACTAGAGGGTGCTTTACTTCAACAACTTTCATGTCCATCTCCGGCTATAGTTGGCAATATTTAAACAAACCTTCAGATTATACATGATTTTTACAGGGATATCAGGATAAATCACTAAAGAAAAAAACAGACGCAAACGTTTGCTATCTATGTTTAAGCACTGTTAGAATAGCGCCGTTTTCATATCCAACTTAATACCGAGGACTTCCCTGTGAGTGGTAACAACTCTTCTCTTAGCTATAAAGACGCTGGTGTAGATATTGATGCAGGCAACGCGCTTGTGGATCGTATTAAGGGTGCGGTAAAACGTACTCGTCGCCCTGAAGTTATGGGTGGTATCGGTGGTTTTGGCGCGCTATGCGAATTGCCAACCAAATACAAACAACCTGTACTGGTTTCTGGTACTGATGGCGTAGGTACTAAGCTTCGCCTAGCACTGGATATGAACAAGCACGACACTATCGGCATCGACCTTGTTGCGATGTGTGTAAATGATCTTATCGTGCAAGGCGCAGAGCCACTGTTCTTCCTAGATTATTACGCAACTGGCAAGCTAGACGTTGATACCGCTGCGGATGTTGTTTCAGGTATCGCGGAAGGCTGTATTCAAGCAGGTTGTGCCCTAATTGGTGGCGAAACTGCGGAGATGCCTGGCATGTATGAAGGCGAAGACTACGACGTAGCTGGTTTCTGTGTTGGCGTAGTCGAAAAAGAAGACGTGATCGACGGCACGAAAGTCGCTGCTGGTGATGCACTTATCGCTGTTGGCTCAAGCGGCCCACACTCAAACGGTTACTCCCTTATCCGTAAAATCCTAGAAGTATCAGGTGCAGATAAGAACGAAGAACTAGCAGGTCGCACTATCGGTGAGCACCTACTAGAACCAACTAAGATTTACATCAAATCAGCACTTAAGATGATTGAGAAACACGACATCCATGCGATTTCTCATATCACTGGTGGTGGTTTTTGGGAAAACATCCCACGTGTGCTGCCTGAAGGTACAAAAGCAGTTATCGATGGTAGCAGCTGGGAATGGCCAGTGATCTTCAAGTGGCTACAAGAGAAAGGCAACGTCGACACACACGAAATGTACCGTACGTTCAACTGTGGTGTGGGTCTAATCGTTGCACTACCTAAAGACCAAGCGGAAGCCGCGGTTGCTCTTCTTCAAGAAGAAGGTGAAAACGCATGGGTGATTGGTCAAATCGCGCAAGCTGAAGCGAATGAAGAGCAAGTTGAAATCCAATAATTTGCAAATCGAGCTCACAAGATAAAAAGAATGAGGACACTAGATGACTAGGTCCTCATTTTGCTATCTAGAACAATAAAAACCATTCTATTAGTAGGTAGTTTAGAAGCTACATAACTCTAACCTACAATACCAAGGCACTCTCGACATCATGAAAAACCATACCCTAAAAAACATTGTGGTCCTCATCTCGGGTAACGGAAGTAACCTGCAAGCTATCTTGGAAGCTTGCGAAAACAGCATGCCAAACGCACGAGTGGCAGCCGTGTTCTCTAACAAAGCAGATGCTTTTGGTTTAGAACGTGCAAAAAAATTTGATGTAGACGGTCACTTTGTCGACCCTAAAGCATTCGACTCGCGTGAAAGCTTTGATGCAGAGCTAATGAGTCAAATCGATGAATACCAACCAGACGTGATTATTCTGGCGGGCTACATGCGTATTCTGAGCAGCGAGTTTGTTTCTCATTACATGGGTAAGATGATCAATATCCACCCTTCTCTTCTACCAAAATATCCTGGGCTACACACACACCAGAGAGCAATAGATGCTGGCGACAAAGAACATGGTACGAGTGTGCACTTTGTAACTGAAGAGCTTGATGGTGGCCCTGTCATACTGCAAGCAAAAGTTCCGGTATTCGAAGACGATAATGCTAGTGTACTTGCAGCGCGTGTTCAGGCTCAGGAACACCGAATCTACCCTATGGTGGCTAAGTGGTTAGTAGATGAGCGCTTAATCATGAAGGATGGTAAAGCCTATTTAGATGGCGCAGAGCTTGGCACACACGGCTACGCCTCCGATGAGTAGTCCTGAACACCAAACTCCAAACACAAAAGAGCAGCCTGAGAGCTGCCTTTTGTTATTTTGAAACATATAAACTTGATTCAAGAAAGCCGTAGTGAGACTAGAAACCTAAAACCCAACATTCTAAAAAATCCCATAACCACTTGAGTAACACGACACTCGGAAAGTAGATTCTGAATCTGGTTCGTTCCTCACCGTTCAGAATGACGTGGTGTTTTATGAGAAATTTCTATCAGTTCCATCTTTCCGGCAAGCCTTAGCAAGACTAGGAGGCTAGGAGGCTAGGAGGCTAGGAGGCTAGGAGGCTAGGAGGCTAGGAGGCTAGGAGGCTAGAAAGTATGAGAGTTCACCAGTATCCGCCCTCGGTTTAAACGCATAAAAATAAAGCTCGCGATTAAGCGAGCTTTACGAGTTGTTCCGAATGAACCGCTATTCTAACGGCTCAGTTGGCGCCTGATTGCCCGGTTTCGCCGCTGCAAACGGCACATTCACCAGTTCAGAGGCATTGTTTTTCACAAGTTCACCTAGGTGAAACAAGCCGTATTCGCCAGGCTTCATCCGCTGCCAAGCTTCATTGCCCGTTAAAGGTTGAGTCGCGATCACAGACACAATGTCATGTGGCGTTGTTTCTTCTTGGAAGTTAATTTCCACATCTTCATCAAGCAAAGCGGCTTTTCCAAACGGTGCGCGTCTTGTGATCCAATACAAATGATTGGTGCAATACGTCATTACATACTCACCATCACTCAGAAGCATGTTAAATACACCCTTCTCTCTTAGCTCATCACAACATTTAGCAACATATAAGAATACCGACTCCATATCCTTTGGCGGCTCAGGATATCGATCTTCCATTTGCTTCAACAACCAGCAAAATGCCAGTTCGCTATCTGTCTCGCCGACAGGTCGGTGTCGACCCGTATGTAAGTCTTGATAGCCTGAGAGCTGACCGTTGTGCGCAAACGTCCAATACCTACCCCATAACTCACGTGTAAAGGGATGAGTATTTTCTAAATTAACACCACCACGATTCGCCTGTCGGATATGACTAACGACAGCACGACTCTTGATAGGATAATTTTGCACTAACTCTGCAATTTGCGACTCACAACTTGGCTTGGGATCTTTGAAAGTTCGAAAACCTTTCCCTTCGTAGAAGGTAATTCCCCATCCGTCACGGTGTGGGCCAGTTCGACCTCCACGCTGCATGAGCCCGGTAAAACTGAAACAAATATCCGTCGGAACATTAGCGCTCATACCGAGCAATTCACACATGATTTAAAAAACTCCCTAACAACACAGCTCGAAAAGGTGGCTGTGAAACGACTATTCCATCTCTTTTTCAATCAACTGAATGATGATATGAATAATCTTAATATGAATTTCCTGAATGCGGTCCGCATAACCAAAGTGTGGCACGCGGATTTCAATATCGGCAAGCCCTGCCATTTTGCCGCCATCTTTGCCTGTTAGCGCAATCGTCTTCATGCCTTTCGCTTGCGCCGCTTCAATCGCTTTCAGGATGTTACCTGAGTTACCTGAAGTCGACAGACCAAACAGTACGTCACCTTTTCGGCCTACCGCTTCTACATAACGGGAAAACACGAAGTCATAACCAAAGTCATTACTCACGCAAGAAAGGTGGCTTGGATCTGAAATAGCAATACCAGCATAGCCAGGACGGTTTTCTCGGTAACGGCCTGTTAACTCTTCGGCAAAGTGCATCGAATCACAGTGAGAACCACCGTTACCACATGACAGTACTTTACCATCTTGCTTGAATGAGTCAGCAATCATTTTCGCCGCTGCTTCGATTTGCGCAATGTTATGGTCATCGCTTAAAAATTTGTTGAGCACTTCAGCAGCTTCGTTTAATTCACTTCTAATCAGATCATGGTACATAAGACGTTCTCTTTATTATTTCGGCTTCAGTCAGTCCTAGATTCACTGAGCAAATTGTTCTGATACCAATTTGGTATCGGACATTTCATAAACCTGAACTCGGGTTTGATTACTCTGAGTTTACCCACAAACGAGAATTAGTGTCGATAGTGAACCAACAGATTTAGATTGGTGATGGTAATAAACTTGTCAACTTGCTCATGAAACCATCACTCAAATCGCAACTTTAGAACTTTAACTCTACTTAGATCACTTTTTATCCAATCTTATGTTTTACATTTCCTTAATATTTTGATTACACTTAAACCAACTGGTTAGACCTCTTACCTAACATACAGACGTACAACACTTATAAAGTCTGAAAAGGAAAATACATATGGACATCTTGCTCTCAATCATCACGATGACGGTCGTGCTAGGCATTACGCTCTACCACCGCATGTCTCTCGTGAAATCTATTAGTTTACTCACAGCAGCTATGTTAGCGCTCACAGTAATAGGCACGGTTGGCGTTACTGGTTGGGCTATTTACGTTCTTGCTGCCGCTGTATTCGCGGTCCCTGGCGTACGTCAGTCTTTGGTAAGCCGCAAAGCATTAGCGCTTTTCAAGAAAGTGCTGCCAGCTATGTCTCAAACCGAAAAAGAAGCGTTAGACGCAGGTACCGTCTGGTGGGAAGCCGAGCTATTTAAAGGCAAACCAGAGTGGCAAAAGCTTCACGCAATTCAAGCACCTAAATTAAGTGCAGAAGAACAAGCCTTTTTAGACGGTCCAGTGAATGAAGTGTGTGCCATGGTGAGCGATTTCCAAGTGACTCACGAACTCGCGGACTTACCGCCAGAAGTATGGCAATACCTGAAAGATCACAAATTCTTCGCCATGATCATTAAGAAAAAGTACGGTGGTCTTGAGTTCTCAGCATACGCGCAATCACTAGTACTACAAAAACTAACGGGTGTTTCTGGCGTTCTATCGTCTACCGTTGGTGTTCCTAACTCTTTGGGCCCTGGTGAGCTACTGCAACACTACGGTACTGAAGATCAGAAAAATCATTACTTACCGCGCCTAGCTGAAGGTAAGGAAATCCCTTGTTTCGCCCTAACGAGTCCAGAAGCAGGCTCTGACGCTGGCTCTATTCCAGATTACGGTGTGGTTTGTAAAGGCGAATGGGAAGGAAAAGAAGTACTGGGTATGCGCCTGACTTGGAACAAGCGCTACATCACCCTAGCGCCAGTCGCAACGGTACTAGGCTTAGCATTTAAACTTCGCGATCCTGAAGGTTTGCTAGGCGACAAAGAAGATCTTGGCATCACTTGTGCGCTTATCCCAACTGATGTCAAAGGTGTTGAGATTGGTAACCGACACTTCCCGCTCAATGTGCCATTCCAAAATGGTCCAACGCGCGGTAAAGACATCTTTGTTCCTATCGATTTCATTATCGGTGGTGAAAAAATGGCGGGCCAAGGTTGGCGTATGCTGGTTGAGTGTCTGTCGGTTGGACGTGGTATCACACTACCTTCAAACTCAACAGGTGGCATCAAAACTGCCGCAATGGCCACAGGTGCTTACTCACGCATTCGTCGCCAGTTCAAACAACCTATCGGTCACATGGAAGGCGTAGAAGAGCCATTGGCACGTCTTGGTGGTAATGCTTACGTGATGGATGCAGCAAGCAACTTAACCGTGGCAGGTATCGACTTAGGTGAAAAGCCATCAGTAATCTCAGCTATCGTGAAGTACCACTGTACTCATCGCGGTCAGCAAAGCATCATCGACGCAATGGACATCGTAGGCGGTAAAGGTATCTGTATGGGACCTTCTAACTTCCTAGCGCGTGGTTACCAAGGTGCGCCAATCGCGGTAACGGTTGAGGGTGCAAACATTTTAACACGCTCAATGATCATCTTTGGTCAAGGTGCGATTCGCTGTCATCCATACGTTCTTGAAGAAATGAACGCCGCGTACTCTGATGCCAGTGATGCTGTAGAGAAGTTTGATAAAGCGCTTGCTGGTCACGTGAGCTTTACCATGAGTAACCTCGTGCGCAGCATCTGGTTTGGTTTGAGCGACGGTTTAGGTTCTTCATCACCAACCAAAGACGCAACCAAGCGTTACTACCAACAATTGAACCGTTACAGTGCAAACCTTGCTCTGCTATCGGATATCTCAATGGCAGTGCTAGGTGGCTCTTTGAAGCGTAAAGAGCGTCTATCAGCGCGTCTTGGTGACATTCTAAGCCAGCTATATTTAAGCTCTGCGGCGTTGAAACGTTTTGAGCAAGATGGCCGCCCAGTCGAAGATTTACCATTAGTACACTGGGGTCTACAAGACAGTTTGAAACAAGCGGAAGTGGCGGTAGACGAATTCTTAGCAAACTTCCCGAACAAAGTGATTGGTCGTGCACTGCGCGTGTTAATCATGCCATTCGGTCGTGTACGCAAAGCGCCAAGCGATAAACTAGACAGCAAAGTGGCGCGCATTCTACAAACGCCTAGTGCAACGCGCTCACGCATTGGTCGCGGTCAGTACCTTGAACCAACCGAGCACAACGCAGCAGGTAAGATTGAGCTTGCCCTGTCAGTCATTCTTCAAGCTGAGCCAGTGTTCGACAAAGTATGTAAAGCGCAAGGCAAACGTCGTCCATTCCTACGTTTGGATATGATTGCTCAGGAAGGGCTAGAACAAGGCTTTATCACGCAAGAAGAAGCCGACCTACTAAGAGAAGCGGAACAGCATCGTCTGGATACAATCAACGTTGATGACTTTGAGCCGGAATTGCTAGCCGCAAAGCCGCTATACCCTCAGATGGATAGCGTTGCTTAACTCTCTAATCTGAAACCATACAACGGGAGTGACAACTCCCGTTTTTTATTGCTACCAGAATAGTGTTCATAACACCTCACACCACGAAGAACCTCTGCGCAAGCGCAATAAAATCCACGCACTCCGACCCTTCCCCCCGATTTCCAGTGATAACTAACTCACAGACGTTCCAAGCAAGCGGTGTATACTTTTAAGTAACTCACTCACATATATGGTAAATCCGTTGGCTAAAATATTATTCGCACAGTGGTTCCCTGGGCTTGTTCAGCTTAAGCATTATCAAAAAGAATGGTTTGTTAACGACTTTAGAGCCGCCTTTTCTGTTGTCGCGGTTGCCCTGCCAGTTGCCATAGCTTATGCACAGCTAACCGGTGTATCTGCAATTGTCGGTCTGTACTCGTGTGTACTGCCAATGTTGGTGTACGCCATGATGGGCACATCTCGACAACTCATTGTCGGACCCGATGCAGCAACCTGTGCAGTGATCGCTGCTGTTGTGACACCACTTGCCGCAGGTGACCCCACAAAACATTGGCAGTTAGTCATGACCATGACGGCGATGACTGGTATTTGGTGTGTACTGGCAAGTCGTTTCAAGTTAGGGGTGTTTGCAGACTTCCTTTCTCGCCCGATTCTTTTGGGTCTACTCAACGGTGTCGCTCTCACGATTATCGTTGGTCAGTTTGCCAAAGTGGTCGGTTTGAAATACGAACAACGTTATTTGCTGGAACGCTTATGGGAGGCTCCACAACGATTAACCGAGCTTCATTGGCCTACCGTAACTCTGAGTATCGTGACGGTTGTCGTTTATTTACTCACCAAACGCTACCGACCAACGTGGCCTGCTGCCATGCTGGCGATACTCGTGACTACCGCGTCAGTTTGGTTTTTCCATTTACAAGAGATGGGCGTATCCGTAGTTGGGGTCACTCAAGGTGGTTTCCCTCAGTTTCAAACGCCAGAGTTTGAGCTAGGTGAAGTTCGTGAGCTAGTGGTCCCGGCGCTCAACCTTGCGATTGTCAGCTTTGTTAGCATGATGCTCACCGCGCGCAGTTTCGCCGCTAAAAACGGTTATGATATTGATGCAAATAAAGAGTTTCAGGCGTTGGGCTTTGCCAACATTGCCTCAGCGTTTTCGCAAGGTTTCGCGATAAGCGGAGCTGACTCACGCACAGCGGTAAATGATGCAAACGGCGGTAAATCTCAATTAGTTTCGATTGTCGCCGCAATCACCATTGCCATTATTGCGATATTTATTTATGAGCCTTTACAGTTTATTCCCATCGCATCACTTGGTGTCGTGTTGATCATCGCATCCTTGTCGCTGCTCGATCTCAAAGCCATTTGGAAATTAAAATCTCGTGACAAAGATGCGTTCTATCTAGCAATCATCACTTTTATTTCTGTTTTGATCGTAGGCGTAATACCGGGGATCACTTTGGCGGTACTGCTAGGGCTGTTTCAATTTTTACGTATTGTCATGCGACCGAGTGATCAGCTACTTGGCTTAGATGAAAAAGGCACCATTCGGACCATCGACGACTCAGGAAAAGCTTCGCCTATTCCAGGAATGGTGATTTACCGCTTTAACTCGCCGCTGACTTACTTCAACGCACCTTACTTTAAACGCCGAGTGTTAGAGCAAGTAGAACATCACAAAGACGCAAGTTGCGTTGTCATCGACGCCGTATCGAGCTTTACTCACTTGGATCTCAGTGTGATGGCAACACTGGCAGATATTCACAATACTTTAAAAAAGAGAGGCGTACGCTTAATCCTCGCAGGAAGGAAACGACGCTTACGTCAATGGTGTGAGCTTACTGGTATCAGCACCAGTGAAGGAGGCATCTTACTGCGAGCCGATATGTACCTTGCCATTAAACTTAGTGGCTGTTACATCAGTGCTGTGGGTGAGGGACAAATTCCTACTGTTCAAAAAGAGCCTGATTTAGAGCAGCCACCCAAACCAATTCCAGAAGTGGCTTAAGTAGAAATTTAATATAGAAAACAGGAAATTAAACTCCTGTTTTCTAGTGCTTATCTTCACAGCTGAATACGTGTTACGCCTTTGGCTTAAACTTTTTTGTCATCCCTTGGCTTTTAGGAGCCACCAGCCTATAACCAAGCTTTTCGTAAAAAACTGGTTCATCAGCAATCATAGAAACGTAAGAGCCTTCAAGTGCAACAGAAGAAAGATAACCGTCGATGTATTCCATGACTTTTCTACCTAAACCGTTACCTTGATAATCAGAATCAACGGCAACGTCGACAATTTCGAAGTTACACGCCCCGTCACCAACAACCCGACCCATTGCAATGAGCTTTCCTTCATCCCGAACAGATACGCCATATAACGAATTGGGTAGGCCAATTTCAGCAGCTTTCAACGATTTGGGTGATAGCCCGGCTTTGATACGCATATCACAGTATTCTTTCGGGCTTGGCACATGCTCTTCATATCTTATTGTCATTATGTACTACTCCTTTGTATCACCTTGGAGCTTACATAACTAAACTGTGTAATAAACAGTTAAACGTTGGAAAGATGTTCCCATTAAGCACACAAAGTATCGGGTCTAGAAAAGAAGCCGCCGACAACTCTGACGCCATAATAGATATAAGTTGCTCTGAAGCTAGACATTCCTTTTTCTAAGCATGTTTCTCTCAACAACGTATCCGCATGCTTTCGAGCACTTTGTGGCAACACCTCTTCCCTCATGAGTTGGTAAAGAGCATCATGCACTAAAGAAGCTTTCATAATGTTTTTTGTGTCTAACGCTGGCCCACTCGCTCCATCCCATGCATAGCCCTTTTTAATCGTTAACACGCCTTGTTTGGACAAACTAAGAAAAGGGCTGTCATACGCGTTACTCACTGAAATGCGAGTCTCAATCTTTTCTTCAGAATGGAGAGTGTATTTATACTTCTGACGCTTTTTATATTTCATAACCTAACCGCCTAACTAACTTCAGTGGGAGGAACGAAGATGACTCTCAAATTAGAGTTTCTCAGAGAGTTTTTTCAAGTAGGACTTAGCAAGCTCATGGTTATCTCTGCTCAACCACTTAATACAATCAAAGAGTTCCCAGATCAGGCCTTGATCACCACTGGTATAAACTGGGAAATCTTCATGCTTTGGCGCAGGTTCATCAGTAACCATGCCCGCAATCACATCAGCTTTATCAAATAAAGTCTTAAATGGCTTAGAAAGTTTGAAGGGGTCACAGAGATCTAAACAATGAATCTCTGCACTGGTTAGGTCATTAAAAATGTATTTTTTGAAACACGCATTTTCGTTGTGCTCTCCCTCAAGGCGATAAAAAATGTCTTTATTAGCTTCAAACTGGGTAAAGCAAGGCTCTGAGGCTTTATGGAAGTTGTTTTGAGTAAATACAACAACATCAGCGTCCGAAATACGGTCACCTTGTCCTGATGACAAGGAGCCAAGCAATACCGCGGCAACAACGTCTTTTTCAGAATAAAAGGCATCATAAGCTGACTCAACCAAGGCCTTTTGTCGTGGTAAATGTTCTAGTCCTAACTCTCCAATTGTCATAACTCACTCCGTCTATACGCACTAAAATCAAGTCGAAACGTAAAGAGTATCATGCGAGCTTTATTATGATTAATCAACGTTAAATCATGGTGTTACTTTAAAATAAAATGATTAATGACCATGAGAAATATCAAATTCTGTCTCAAACTTAAACTGAAAAAAAACGGAGCCGATTGGCTCCGTTTCTCGCTTCATGTGTTACTACTATTTCTTTGGCACCTCTAACTGCATCTCTGGCATGGCATCGCGTTTCGCTTTAATTTTGCGCCAGACTATCCATGCAAGGATCACAATCAGCAGCATTATCACATTACCCACCGCGATAATAATCATGCTGCGCTTACGCTCAGCCTCCCGCTCAGCGATAATTTGCTTTTCCATTTCAATACGGCGCTGCTCGGCTAATTCAGCTTCTTTTGCAATTCGAGCGGCTTCTAGATCAACGTCATCAACAACACTGAAGGTTTGCTCTGGAATAGGAAACACTAGTGGACGTTGAGTCGCAAAATCAGTGGCAAAGATCTCGCCGCGCCATGCGTATTTACCAAGCTCAGCGTCGTTATTGAGGTTCAGCGTGGTTCTCATTCCATCTTTAGAAACCTGGCCTTGGCTGTAGCTAACAAAGCCATCGGGTGCATCTTGTTCCACCGTGACTGCGATTGAGCCTGGCGCGATCATACCTTGCTCACCACTCACCACCAATTGGTGTGGTTTGTCAGGATTGCGCGCCTGAATAAAAGTACGAGAAATTGGGTTCGGATAAACCAAGATGACTTGCTCTTGCGCTCGTAAGAATATGCCATTACCAGAGGTGATTCGCGCACGGTACTTACCGGGCTCAACGTCTATTGGTAGTTGGACAGTGAACACACCATCCCCTGCTTTTTCATCCAAGCCGCGGCCATCATCAGCAAACTCACCCACAACCATCGGCACTGGACGTGCTTCTTTGATCAACTCATCTTCATTTTCGACAAACTTGGTAAATGTCACGCGTAGATTCACGCGGTCAAGGAAGTCGCGCAGTACAAGAGGTTTGTCGTCGGAGGTTAGGCGAGCTGTAAACTTAAGCGCTTCCCCATTATATAATCGGTTTGGGAACACATCCGTGCTGAGCTTTAAGTGAGAAATTAAGCGGATGTTATTTTTAGGAGTAACTTTCCCCACAGCCTGCCATGGACCTGGCATAGGGTTATCAACGGAAATAATATCGAGTGAGGCTTCTTGATACCAACGTACATTGTCGTAAGAGCCCCAGGCATAGTATTTTTTACCGTCAGGACGGACTAAAACAACTGGCTGAGAACTTTGCTCACGATAAACTAAAAAAGTGATCTGCTCGATGGTTGGATCCACTCGAAAGCGATTGTCTAACAAAGACATAGCAGATTCACTCGATGCACTCGATGCACTCGAGAGACTACTCCATATCGCTAAAAACGCGACCAACAAAGCCCTCAGCATAGCTTCTCCTATTGATGCCAAATACAGTCGTTCACCAACTCTAATCTTTTTTGGTGAGCTTCTAGTTCATCGGCACTTGCGCGCAAAACCTTTAGCGCTTTTCTTCCTTCAATACGGCGAATGGTTTCTACCCCACCCTCTTGTTTATTCGCGTTAAATTCTAGACTCGTTTGACCACCCGTCATAAAGAGGTAAACGTCGGCTAGAATCTCAGCATCGAGCAAAGCTCCGTGGAGTGTACGGTGCGAGTTATCAATACCGTAGCGTTCACATAAGATATCAAGGTTGTTTCGCTTGCCAGGGAAGATTTTCTTCGCCATAGCAAGGGTATCTGTTACCTTGCAGTAGTCGTCCGTTTTGCCGATGTTAGGATCGAGCATACCAAACTCGTAATCCATAAAGCCCGTATCGAAGGGCGCATTGTGGGCAACAAGTTCGGCGCCTTTAATAAACTCAAGAAACTCTTGGTGCACGCTCGCGTATTCCGGCTTATCAACCAAGAATTCATCCGTAATACCGTGAACTTCAACCGCTTCAGGTTGGATTTCACGATCTGGTTTTAAATAAACGTGGAAGTGACGACCAGTCAGCTTACGGTTGATGATCTCCACGGCACCGATTTCAATAATGCGGTGTCCCATGTAGTGAGGACCACCCTCGCGGTTCATACCTGTGGTTTCGGTATCGAGAACGACAATGCGGTTATATTCAGAATTGCTGCTGGTATTCATAAGGTTATGTATGTCAGACTATGCTTTATTAAATGTTTCGGCTAATAGTACCAAAAAATATGACCAAACACGTTGAGATTTTCACTGACGGTTCTTGTTTAGGTAACCCAGGACCAGGTGGTTACGGCATTGTATTGCGTTACAAAGACGTAGAAAAGACGCTTTCCAAAGGCTACACGTTAACCACCAACAACCGCATGGAAATGTTGGCGGCTGTCGTCGCGCTGCAGACGTTAAAACAACCTTGCAAAGTCACTTTAACGACTGACAGCCAATATGTGCGCCAAGGTATTACTCAGTGGATCCATAACTGGAAGAAGCGTGGCTGGAAAACAGCGGATAAAAAACCCGTGAAGAATGCCGATCTATGGCAAGCTCTAGACAAAGAAACCGCACGCCATCAAGTTGAATGGCACTGGGTAAAAGGCCACGCGGGCCATCGTGAGAATGAAATTTGTGATGAGTTAGCCCGTGCCGCCGCAGAAAACCCAACCGAGGAAGATACTGGTTACCAACCCTCTTAACGAGATTCTTTCCTCATAGTATTACCCTCTCGATTCATCACCCCTAGTGGTGTGAGCTTTTTCTTCAAACGCCAATGCGGTTTGATAGGCTTGAGAGGGTATGTTCGTTTCCGTGCCACAATGTAATACAAACTCCCTGCAGGTGACGCCCAATCACCGAGACTGTTTTCCAACCATGTCCACATCGTGCGGTAGCGCTTCATCGGAAACAGCGCGTAACGGTCGCAATGAATCACTTGATAATTAAGTAACCCTAACCAGTCGTTGATGCGGTTCGACGTAAACATTCGTCCACTCCAAGGCAAATTATGTTTACGCCATGGAAGCAAACTCGCTAATCCAGTCAAACTTAGTGGGTTAAATCCAGTGATTATCAAATAACCATCATCCATCATCACTCTATCGACTTCCCGTAGCAAACGGTGTGGATCGCTTGCATAGTCGAGCTGATGAGCGAGTATCACAACATCAAAGCTTTTTTCCAAAAAGGGCAATTCGTAACCATCTGCAATCACATTATGCAACGGGTTCTGGATATCTACGTTGACTTGGTGTTGAATGTTACAATTACAGCTGGTTAGCTCACAGCTCAACCCGCCCAGTTTGAGCATATGGTAGCCGAAGAGTTTCGGGCACCATTCATCAAGTCGGGTCTGGATTGACTCAAGCACCCACGGACCGTTGTTCATTGCTGACCAAGTCGACGGGTGTGGTATAGTTTTGTTGCTGAGTGCTGGTTTCATTAACCACCTGACTAAAATGGGTGACGGAGAACGAATCGTGTTAGAGATCAAAAGCATACCCGCATTTAATGATAATTACATCTGGCTGATACAAAATAGCGATAAACGTTGCGCAGTCGTTGATCCGGGCGATGCGAAGCCAGTGTTAGAATACTTGCAGGCTAACGAATTAACTTTAGAAGCGATTTTAATTACGCACCACCACAACGATCACATTGGTGGCGTTCCAGACTTAGTGCGTGCCTTTCCTGAAGTCGCCGTTGTGGGCCCGAAATCTGAGCCAATTCCAACCCTAACCACCCCCATGGAAGAAGGCGACAAACTGGAGTTATTTGGCGAAATCTTTTTGGTGCTGGGTTTACCAGGCCATACCTTAGGTCATATCGGTTACGTTGGAGACGGAAAACTGTTTTGCGGTGACGTGTTGTTTTCCGCAGGCTGCGGTCGTATTTTTGAGGGTACGCCAGAGCAAATGTTTGAGTCACTAAACAAGCTAACGTCTCTACCAGAAGAAACTCAAGTCTTCTGCGCGCATGAATACACCGCGAGTAACGTGGCGTTTGCTTTAGCGGTTGAGCCCGATAATGAGCAGCTCCGTCAATATCGCGATGATGTAAACCGACTGCGAGCCCTCAACATTCCGACACTTCCAACAACAATACGCAAAGAAAAGTGGATTAATCCGTTCTTGCGAACCACCAACCCTGACGTGGTTCAATCTGTTGCTAGTCGTATTAAAAATAGCGATCCATGCTCGGTTTTTACTGCTTTGCGTGAGTGGAAGAACGAATTTTAACCATTTTCTGCTTGTAAGTTTGCAAGACCCCAGTATTATCAGGGGCTGATTTTTCGAGAAGCGCCACTGGCGCTTCTCTTACGTTTGGGGTTGATATAAATCTATTTGAATTTCTCCCCATTGCATAATTTAGAAGCTCTTTGCCTCTATTAATTAGTTAGTGTTTAAAAGATGTCTATTATCTTGCGACTGCCACGCACATTGTGTTGCGCGACAGGCAGGTGAAGATAAAAAGGCCCTAAATAGGCTGAATCCATGCGTTTGAAGTATACCTGGGCGTTGGCGTTGTTATTATCTGGCTGTCAATTGACTCAGTCAGACTCAACGTCTTCTACACCAGAAACCAATAAATCTGAGCAGACTGCAAAACAAAATGCAGCGAAGGCTCAACCGGACAACACATCGTCTTTAGCAAAAAAATCCGCTAACGACGCGCCTAAAGTTCTTTCCACTCAGGAACAAGAAGATGTATGGCAACGTATCGCCATGCAACTTGAAATGGATATCCCAAACCATAAGAAAGTGGACTACTACCGTACGTGGTATCTAAAGCACCCGAATCACCTTTACACGGTGTCTAAGCGTGCGACTCCTTTTCTATACATGATCACAAAACGTATCGAAGAGCGTGGACTTCCAATGGAGCTTGCTTTGCTTCCTGTGGTGGAAAGCTCATTCGATGCCTTTGCCTACTCACATGGTAGTGCAGCTGGATTGTGGCAGTTTGTCCCTGGCACCGGAAAGATGATGGGACTAGAACAAAACTACTGGTATGACGGTCGCCGAGATGTGGCAGCAGCAACGGATGCAGCACTGGACTACCTTGTACAACTAAACGAGCGTTTTGATGGTAGCTGGGAGCATGCAATTGCCGCTTACAATAGTGGTGGTGGACGTGTTTCTAGCGCAATTCGTAAGAATAAAAAGCTCGGTAAACCTATCGATTTCTTCTCATTGGACTTACCAAAAGAGACCAGCAGTTACGTACCTAAGCTGCTAGCCTTGGCTGACGTCATCGCAAACCAAGACAAGTACGGACTTAATATTCCTGCGATTCCAAACAAACCTGTTCTAACGCTTGTCGATCCGAAAGAACAGCTTGATCTGGCCATTGCAGCAGATTATGCCGGCATTGGTGTGAAAGAGTTACAAAGTTACAACCCTGCATACAACCAATGGTCGACTGCGCCTGAAGGTCCGCACCAACTTTTGATTCCGGTAGAGAAAAAAGAGACTTTTCTCACTAAGGTGGAGAAAAACCGTGGTAAAGGGATGAAGGTCGCTCGCTACAAGGTGAAGTCTGGTGACTCTTTAAGTGTGCTAGCTAAGAAATACGGCACAACCACAAAAGTGATTCGACGTGCAAACGGCCTGTCGAATAACAATATTCGTATTGGCCAATACCTACTGATTCCGACGTCAACAAAAGACGATGCGAAATACGCACTAACGGCACAAAATCGATTAAGCAAGACTCAATCACGTGCTCGTGGACAACTCAAGCTCACTCATGTCGTTCAGTCTGGAGAAAGTTTGTGGTCAATCGCACGTGAAAATAAAGTGTCGTATAAATCGTTAGCAAAATGGAATGGCATGGGCCCTAAAGATCCATTGCGCGTTGGTCAAAAGCTCGTGATTTGGAAGGACTCAGACAAAGGTGCTGTGATTCGTACCGTTTTCTACTACGTTCGCTCCGGTGACACCGTTAGCGGCATTGCAAGCAAGTTCAAAGTAAAAACAAACGACATCGTGAAATGGAACTCGCTACACAAGAAAAAATACTTACAACCAGGTCAAAAACTTAAGTTGTACGTTGACGTAACGAAGGTAAGTGTATGAACCCATCAAGCAACCCACTTGTGATGCTGTTGGACATTTTTCGTTCTCCAACATCTTGCTTTCTAGCGCTTTACCAACGCGGCGGATGGGGATGGCAACCGTTCATCTTCTTGATGCTTAGTCCGTTTTTATTCTGGGGCGCTTACTTTTCGAATGTCGATTTCACGTGGCTTAGTGACCAACTAGCCGCGCAGTTTCAACAAATCGACCCAAAGCAGATTGAGCTATTAGAGCCAAACACGCTAATGGCAAGTACGATCATCAATGATGTATTCAACCGCTTTGCCACCTTACTGTTGCTTGCGCTTTGGTTCTTTCTTGCAACGAAGGCAAGCAAGCAACAATATGGTTACTGGAAGTGGTTTGCCGCGTCGTGTGCAATCTTATTCCCAGCAGTACTAGGCGATATAGCAAGCTACGCGAGCCTGTTACTCAAGCATGGTCAGGTGATGACTTACGCAGCAGATTTAAACAGCCTCAATGGTCTATTAAAACTGCCGCTTACCAGCGAGTGGTCGCATTTTGCCAGCTCACTACCACTACTGCTGCCTTGGTACATTGTATTGGGCTACGGTGTTGTGCTTACTTGGACTGAGTTTGAACGTGGGCAAGCCTTAGTGATTGCAAGCCTGCCATGGGTATTCTTCTACGTTATTTGGGCGCTTTATATTGTAGTGACCTAAGCTAGTCATCTAACGTAAATGACAGTAACAATGGGTTATGATCGGAAGCGTCGCTCTGCGGCGCTTTCGCGTATTTGAGGGTCAGTCCTCGGTAAAATACGTGATCCAACGGTAATCCCGTTATAAATTGGACTCGATGATCAGGCGAGAACGTCACTTCTTGCAAGTCCGCGGCTTTTAAGGCCTGTCGCATCGCATTAACGCGAGATTCACTCCAACTATTGAAGTCTCCAGCGAATAGGATCGGCCCTGTATGATGCTTTAAAAGCATTTCAAGAGCCGTTAACTGAGAGACATACTCTTGCGTGCCAACCGTGAAGTTAATCGCATGTACATTCACCACAGCGAGTCTCTCGCCATTGCTTAATTGATATTGGCTGTATAGTGCAGACTTGGGTAAACGCAGCCAAGGCTCTTTAGACGTATAAGCACAGGCTTTTTCTGGTTGCCCTTGAGCGATACTAATCACACCCGCACCGCTGCCCAGCGCCTTAAAGGCACTCACTTGGTTGCTGACCCAGTTGCCATCCACCAACCATTGCTTAAAAGATGGTGTCATGCTGGCTTCTTGCAATAACAGCAGCTGCTTATCAGTAGAGAATTCATTGAGTGCGCTTTGCCAATTCGTCCGGTTCTGTTTGTAGATATTCCAGACAAGTACATTGATTTCACCGCCCTGATCCAGAGCTTTTGAGCCGCTAAATTCGATACACCTAATATCCTGCGTCAGCTCTGAACCTGTTTGAGTAATGATTTGCGGCTGATCTGGTACGGTGAAAATAACCTGGAAGCCGACCAATACCGCCATAATAAGAAAAGCTAACGCCAGAAAAAAACGCTTAAACATACGACAAACCTGAATATACGCACCCTAAAACTGGAACAACCAACCTCGGGTTATTTGATTTCACTGAAAGTAAAAAACAAAAAAGGAGCCACTTGGCTCCCTTTTAGCATAATAAATACGAGACAGGTAACAAGAAACCTTAGATCGCGTCTTCGTCTTCTTCACCAGTACGGATACGAACCACACGCTCAACATCAGTAACAAAGATTTTACCATCACCAATTTTGCCGGTTTGCGCGGTTTCAATGATCGTCTCTACGCATTTATCAGCCACATCTTCCGTTACAACGATTTCGAGCTTCACTTTAGGCAGAAAGTCCACCATGTACTCTGCACCACGGTAAAGCTCGGTGTGACCTTTTTGGCGACCAAAGCCTTTCACTTCAGAGACGGTCATCCCTGTAATGCCAACTTCAGCTAGCGCTTCTCGAACATCATCCAATTTAAATGGCTTGATAATCGCTTCAATTTTTTTCATGTTCATCCCTTAAGCTTCAATCGATTGCGCTTATTATCGTTTAGCGTTTCGCAACATTCAATGTTTGTCTATGATCCACCAGCGAAAATCCAGATTGAGCAAATTAACATAGCGAATATCGTGAGTTGATAAAAACCCAGTAAGGACTGCTCAATGCCCAATCGTCCAAGCTTTTTCAGACGCCCGTTTACTTCAAACTTGCGTAGTAAGCCGCTAGATTAGCGATGTCTTCATCAGACAACAGTAAAGCTTGAGCTTGCATAACAGCAGCAAGACCACCTGTTCGCTCTTTGTTTTTATAGGCTTTAATTGAACTGATAATATATTGCTCATTTTGCCCTTTCAGGTTTGGGTAACCCGGAATGACAGCAATACCGTCGGCACCATGACATGCTGCGCATACTCCTGCCTTTGCTTGACCTGCTGTGGCATCTCCCGCAGCTAGAGCCTGCCCACTGAGCATGGTTAGCGCCACCATTGCGCCCATGATTGTTTTCTTCATTGCTTCACCTAATCAATTATTATTTAAGGATTTTTATATTTTATAATCGACATTGTGGCATGAATTTTCATTACCTGCGCCAAATAAGTTCACAATCTTGACCATTAAACGCTTGATCAACGAACAGATCTGCCACAGCAACGACTCGGTCTTGATACATCAAAATCGGAATTTGACGACGCAGCCAGCTTGGCACATTGTATTCTTGGAACAACTTCTTCAGTTTTCGGCTGTGATTACGCGTGGTTGGATGCGCTGATAAGCCTTCCGGATTGAAGGTCACGCGAAGCAATTCTGGCTGACTCGGAAGCGCAATCGTTGCGTTGCTAGAACTCGTCGTTAAGATCAGCTCCCCTAGCTGCTCTGGAAGCAATAAAACGGTATCGACTTGAATCGTACTTTGCCACTCAGTGACGTCAGCTATTTCCGTTACCCAATAGAGACGATTTCGAAAACGGCGCACTTCACCGTGTTTAAGTTGTAGTTTGGGGTTGGCATCTTGCTGAGCTAATGCGACTTCATTCCAGATGAGATTGAGTTGTACCTGAGTCGGCATACTAGTATTAAGCTTAGCCAGCCACATACGAATCAAGCGCGCACGCGCTAATTCACTGTGCTTAGCCAGTTCTTCAATACTTAAACTTAGATCCGTTTGTAAAGCGTGTTCAAACACCGCGCTCAATAGTTCATCCAATAGCGCTTCTTGTTGAGCACATAAGCTTGCACTGCGCTGAACCGCTTGATGGATACTCGGCCAGCGACCAGACAATTCAGGAATAACACAATGACGAAGAAAGTTACGATCATAACGGGTATCTTGGTTGCTTTCGTCTTCCACCCACTCCAAGCCTAATTTAGTAGCCGCGTCTTCGATGGTCTTCCGCTTGATAGTAAGCAATGGTCGAACTAGGGATCCGCCAGAAAACGGCATACTCTCCGCCATCGAAGATAACCCTTTTGGCCCGCTGCCTCGCTTAAGAGCAAGGAGAAAAGTCTCTAGTTGATCATCAGCATGTTGGCCGGTCAACAGTATATCGCCTTCTTGAATGTACTTAGTTAAGGCTTGATAGCGAGCTTCACGAGCAAGAAGTTCAATACTTTCACCATTGCTGATGTCTAAGCTCACTCGCTCAATCGAGCATGATATGCCCACTTGTTTTGCCCAAAGTAAGCATTTATCAGCCCAATCATCGGCATTCGAGCTTAAACCATGGTGCACATATACGGCGTGGCACTCTATCGAATGCGCTTGTTGGTAGCGACTGAGTAATTCGAGTAAAAGACGTGAATCCACTCCTCCGCTAAACGCCAAGACAACCTTAGTGCCTGATTGATAGTAGCGGCCGAGAACTTGAGCAAAATGCGGGTAAAGCGATTCCATAAGCGATCCGATAGGTACAAAAAAGGGCTGGACTCTCATCCAACCCTTTCTATTTTAACTGTTATCACTTGAGATATCAGCTAACGCTTAATAGCAATCACCGGAATTAACAGTAACCGTAGCTCATTAGGCGCTGGTAACGACGTTCACGCAGCGTCTCTTCATCCAATTGCTCTAGATCTTCTAGTTGACGAAGTAGTGTCGCTTTCATATTCGCTGCCATTTGAACATGATCGCGATGAGCGCCGCCTAGTGGCTCTTCAATGATTTCGTCGATCAGTTCAAGCTCTTTAAGACGAGGAGCAGTTAGACCCATCGCTTCTGCCGCTTGCGGCGCTTTGTCAGAATCACGCCATAGGATTGAAGCACAACCTTCAGGAGAGATTACTGAGTACGTAGAGTACTGAAGCATGTTCACGTAGTCGCCTACACCAATTGCTAGTGCGCCGCCTGAACCACCTTCACCAACAACGTTACAGATTACTGGCACTTTAAGACCAGACATCACTTTTAGGTTTTTCGCGATAGCTTCAGATTGACCACGTTCTTCTGCGCCCACACCTGGATACGCGCCAGCCGTGTCGATAAATGTGATGATTGGCATATTGAAACGCTCTGCCATTTCCATCAAGCGTAGCGCTTTGCGATAGCCTTCTGGTTTTGGCATACCAAAGTTACGTTTCACTTTCTCTTTGGTTTCACGACCTTTTTGATGACCGATGATCATCACAGGACGGCCTTCAAGGCGAGCCATACCACCCACAATCGCTTTGTCATCTGCAAACGCGCGGTCACCCGCTAATTCATCAAATTCCTCAAAAGCATGTTGGATGTAATCCAGTGTGTACGGACGTAATGGGTGACGAGCCAGTTGAGCTGTTTCCCATGCGCCTAGGTCGCTGAAGGTTTTTTTCTTCAGCTCTAAGCTTTTCTTCTCAAGCTGTTCGATTTCTTTATCCAGGTCAATTGCAGAATCACCACCGTGACGAGAGACATCACGTAATGCTTCAATTTTCGCTTCTAGTTCTGCAATTGGCTTTTCAAATTCAAGAAAGTTTAGGCTCATCTATGAATCCTTGTTTACTCAGCGTCTAACATATTGCGCTGAATTTTTAGTTAAATTCGAGTTCTACCTGGCTTTTGCCAAGCAACTGTTTTAAATCATCGAGTAATGTATCACTTGGCGTTACTCGCCACTCGGTGCCCAATGTTAACCGCGCTCTGGCGTCGGCACGCTGGTAGTATACATTGACGGGTACGGTTCCGGCTTTGTGCGGTTCTAAAATACGGCTGAACTGCTCAAAAAACTGATCGTTGATCTGATTTGCATCTATCGATACCGACAAACCACGAGCGTATTTCTCGCGCGCACTGCCGAGATCCATAACTTCACGCGCCGACATTTTAAGGCCACCGTTGAAGTCATCAAAGCTGACCTGTCCAGAAACGACCAAAATTCTGTCTTTTTCGAGAAGTTCAGCATATCGATCCAGCGCATCGGAGAACAACATCACTTCCATACGACCACTTCGGTCATCCAGTGTCATAATACCAATTCGTGTACCACGCTTGGTCGTCATTACACGAGCGGCAATAACCAGGCCGGCTACCGTGACAGATTGATCGCGGCGAGTGGGCGTTGCGTCTTTTAGTCGACAACTGGTGTATTTGTTTAGTTCCTTTACGTAGGCGTTAATTGGGTGCCCTGTCAAATATAGACCTAGGGTATCACGCTCGCCCTCTAACCACACTTTTTCTGGCCAAGGCGGAACCTGCGTATACTTATGCTCTACTTCTTCAGGCGCATCCGTTAACACACCAAACATATCCGTTTGACCAAACGCCTCAGCTTGGTGATGTTGACTTGCTGCTTTTACCGCATCATTGAGTGACGCCATCATCGCCGCACGGTGTGGGCCCAGTCGATCCAACGCGCCCGCGTAAATCAGCTTCTCTATCACTCGTTTATTGACGCGTTTTAGATCAACTCGAGCACAGAAATCAAATAGGTCTTTAAAGTGACCACCTTTATTTCTCGCCTCAAGAATCGCATCGATAGGACCTTCACCTACCCCTTTTATCGCACCAATACCGTAAACAATTGCGCCATTTTCATCAACATTAAAGCGATATAGGCCAGAGTTGATGTCTGGTGGCAGCACGGTGAGCTTCATACGGAAACACTCATCGACCAAGCCAACGACTTTTTCCGTGTTATCCATATCAGCTGTCATTACCGCGGCCATAAATTCGGCAGGATAATGGGTTTTCAGCCAAAGAGTCTGATAAGAAACCAATGCATAAGCAGCAGAGTGCGATTTGTTAAAACCATAACCTGCGAACTTCTCTACCAAGTCGAAGATTTTCATCGCCAACTCGCCATCGATACCGTTCTTTATCGCACCTTCTTCAAAGATAGCACGTTGTTTTGCCATCTCTTCTGGCTTTTTCTTACCCATTGCACGACGGAGCATGTCCGCACCACCTAGCGTGTAACCCGCTAAGATCTGCGCAATCTGCATTACCTGCTCTTGGTACAGGATGATGCCGTAGGTTGGATCAAGCGTCTCTTTTAGCGACTCGTGTTGCCACTTTTCATCTGGATAAGAGATCGCTTCTCGACCATGTTTACGGTCGATAAAGTTATCTACCATGCCCGATTGCAAAGGACCCGGACGGAAGAGTGCTACCAATGCGATAATGTCTTCGAAACAGTCTGGTTGAAGTCGTTTGATCAGCTCTTTCATGCCCCGAGATTCAAGCTGGAATACTGCTGTCGTTTCAGAGTTTTGCAACAAACGGAAAGAGGCAGGATCTTCTAACGGTATGGATTCAATTTGAACCGGTTCTTTACCTTCTCGCTCTAGACGTGGGTTAATCAGCCCTAACGCCCAGTCAATAATGGTTAAGGTACGTAAACCCAAGAAGTCAAACTTAACTAGGCCAGCGGTCTCAACATCGTTTTTATCAAATTGAGTAACCGGAAAGTGACCTTCAGCGTCTGCATAAATTGGCGCAAAATCGGTAATTGTTGTAGGTGAAATTACAACGCCACCAGCGTGTTTACCGGCGTTTCGCGTACAACCTTCCAAAATATGACACATGTCGATGAGTTCTTTAACTTCCTCGTCGGCCTCATACAATTCAGGTAGTGCAGGTTCAGCTTTAAACGCCTTATCTAGCGTCATGCCTGGATCGGGCGGGATCAGCTTTGAAATACGATCAACAAAACCAAATGGATGACCCAATACGCGGCCAACGTCACGGATTACCGCTTTTGCCGCCATGGTACCAAACGTGATGATCTGAGACACCGCGTCACGACCGTACATTTCCGCAACGTGGTCAATAACTTGGTCACGTTTATCCATACAGAAGTCGACGTCGAAATCGGGCATCGAAACACGTTCTGGGTTCAAGAAACGTTCGAACAGCAAGTCGTATTCTAGTGGATCCAGATCGGTGATTTTTAGTGCGTAAGCCACCAAAGAGCCGGCACCTGAACCACGTCCAGGACCTACAGGAATTCCATTATCTTTTGACCACTGGATGAACTCCATTACGATCAAGAAGTAACCAGGGAATCCCATTTGGTTGATAACATCTAGCTCTATCTGAAGACGTTCATCATATTCAGGGCGACGACGTTTCCTCTCTTCCTCATCTGGAAATAGGAACTCTAAACGCTCTTCCAAGCCCTCTCGGGATTTCATGACTAAGAACTCAGTCTCTTTCATCCCTTCAGTTGGGAAGGCTGGTAGGAAGTACTCCCCTAAGCGCACAGTCACGTTACAACGCTTCGCTATCTCGACACTGTTTTCTAACGCTTCAGGAATATCAGCAAACAGCTCGCACATTTCTTCTTCTGTACGAAGATATTGCTGCGGACTGTAGTTTTTTGGCCTACGCGGATCTTCTAATGTGTAACCATCGTGAATCGCTACGCGTATTTCATGAGCATCAAATAGGTCTGGACTCAGGAATACAACTTCATTGGTCGCCACTACTGGCAAGTCTTGCTGCTCTGCCAATTCAACTGCAAAGTGAAGATAAGTTTCTTCATCTGGACGACCGGTACGAAGTAACTCAAGATAAAAGCGATCTGGAAAATGCTGTTTATAAAAATCAACACACCCTTGCACTATTTGACGGTTGCCTTTCAAAAGGCCGCGACCAATTTCCCCGCTTTTACCGCCGGATAATACAATCAAGCCTTCAGACATTTCTGCCAACCAGGCTTTATCAATCACTGGATGGTGTTGAACATGTCCGCGTAAGTACGCTTTTGATATCAATAACGTCAGGTTCTTATAACCCACATTATCCGCCGCAAGCAAAGTCACTTGTGTCAGCTCTTCACCAAACTCGTCCGACTGCATTTTAAAGTCAGCACCGATGATCGGTTTAACACCACTGCCATGTGCCGTACCGTAAAACTTCACCAAACCACATAGGTTGGTAAAGTCGGTCAACGCCATTGCGGGCATGCCGAGTTCAGCAACTTTCTTTACGATTGGCGGAACTTTGTTGAGGCCATCCACCATCGAGAAGTCACTATGAACACGCAGGTGGATGAATTTGGGATCTGACATTAACAGGTACCGTGTAACTCTATTTTGTTGGGGATTCTAACCTAAAGAGGTTGGGTTTATAACACCAATTAGATCGTTTGATTATTCTATGCCTAAAGCTTTTTTTACTGGCTTGAAACTCTTTCGGTGTTCACTGATCACTCCGTGTTGCTCAATCGCTTCAAAGTGCGCTTTAGTTGGATAACCTTTGTGCTTGGCGAAGCCAAATTGTGGATGAAGTTTATCCAACTCTTCCATCTCTTGGTCACGCACGACTTTGGCAATAATGGAAGCCGCACTTATTTCGGCAACGCGTAGATCGCCTTTTACTACAGCTTGAGCATCCATTGGCAGCTCTGGACAACGGTTACCATCAATCAACACCAAATCAGGTTGAACCTTTAACCCCGCCACTGCACGCTGCATCGCAACCATAGTCGCCTGTAAAATATTCAGTTGATCGATTTCTTCAGGAGAACAACGCCCGACCGCCCACGCCAATGCTTTTTCTTTGATTTCAGGAAGCAGCGCCATGCGTTTCTTTTCGGTCAATTTTTTCGAATCGTTCAAACCTTCAATAGGATTGTTAGGATCAAGGATAACCGCAGCGGTGACGACGTCTCCCACCAAAGGGCCACGTCCTACCTCGTCGACTCCGGCCACAAGCTGATAACCTTGCGGATATTCAAACGGAGGGAGTTCAATTTTGGTTTTGGTCGCTTTTGGTTTAACAGCCATGATAAATCTCTATTTTTCAATCAGTTTTAGAACCGCGTTTGCGGCTTGTTGATCCGCATCTTTACGGATCCAATGATGCATTTCCGTAAACTTATCTAACATCGGTTTATTATCGCTTTCCAATAAACGAGAAACCTCAGTAAACAAGTTGTCTGGTGTGCACTCATCTTGTAGATATTCTTTGACAAGCTCATCATCCGCCAAGATATTCGGCAATGACACATACTTCGTTTTCAATAGACGTTTAGCTAAGAAAGCGGTAAATGCATTCACACGATAACCCACCACCATTGGACGCTTGAGAAGCATACACTCCAACGCTACGGTACCAGAGGCCAGCATCACTGCATCGGATGCGGTGATGACGTTACGTGCGGTGTCATCAACTAACTTGAAGTCCAACTCTGGTGCGAGCGCTTTCCATGCTTGTTCAAACTGCTCACGGCGTTTTTGATTAACAAGTGCGACAACAAACCCCAGTTCTGGAAATTTTTTATGGAGTAACTTGCAGGTTTCAATAAATGGCTCAGAGAGCATTTTTAACTCGCTACCACGACTGCCTGGCAGGACAGCAAGCCACTTTTTATCTTGTTCTAAACCAAGCAACTCACGTGCAGGCGCTTGTTCTGATTCAAGTGGGATGGAATCAGCCAAGGTATGACCAATGAACTCGCAAGGTACATTAAATTTGTCGTAGAACGCTTTCTCAAACGGAAGAAATGCTAGCACCAAGTTCGTTGCCGCTTCTATTTTAAAGATTCGCTTCTGACGCCAAGCCCAAACAGACGGACTCACGTAATGAACGGTTTTAATGCCCGCTTGCTTGAGGTCAAGTTCCAGACGTAAGTTGAAGTCAGGAGCATCGATCCCGATGAAAACATCAGGCGGATTCTGAGTAAAATACTGAACGAGCTCAGCTTTCACTTTAAGAAGTCTCGGTAAGCGACCTAAAACCTCGACTAACCCCATCACCGCAAGCTCTTCCATATCAAACAGAGACTCGCAACCTTGGGCTATCATTTTCGGACCGCCAATGCCTACGAACTCTGCGTCTGGATATTGCTGCTTTACTGCTTTGATAAAGCCTTCACCTAGCGTATCGCCAGACAATTCTCCGGCAATGATGCCAATACGTAATGGTCTTTCCATATCTACTTCGCTATTTTTCCTGCGCGCTATGGATAACGGTTTGCCTTATCCATAAAACACAAAAAGATCGTAACCTCAAATTCGGTCACGATCTTTTTATTTATTGGTTCATTCGCCAATTAACGAATAATGCCACGTTCCGTCGTTTCCAGAATATCTGAGAAACGCTTCACAGCCGGCCAATCTTGAGCCATTTCAGCTAGAATAGGCTTCACTTCTTCTAGAGTCTTACCTGAACGGTAGATTTCTTTATACGCTTTTTGCAGCGCACGAATCTCTGGTTTCTCAAAGCCATTACGCTTCAAGCCAACAAGGTTCAAGCCGAAAGGTGTTGCGTGGTTACCTTGCGCGAGTACGTAAGCTGGGACATCTTGCACCACTGCTGAGCAGCCGCCAATGTACGCGTAAGCGCCCACTGTACAAAACGGGTGAATCGCAGACAGTGCCATCACACCAGCATAATCATCAACAGTAACGTGACCACCAAGAATCGAGTTATTACCGATATGAGTGTGGTTACCAATAACAACATCATGCGCAACGTGTGCATTCACACACAATAAGTTATCATCACCAATGATCGTGGTTGCTTTGTCCTGCACTGTGCCGCGGTGAACTTGGACCGCTTCACGAATGACGTTACGATCACCGATAACCACAGTTGTGTCTTCACCACCGTATTTTTTGTCTTGGTTTTCTTCGCCAATGACAGCATGCGGGAAAATACGGTTATCTTTGCCAATAGTCGTGTGACCTTTGATCACAACGTGAGACATCACTTCTGTGCCTTCACCAATTTCAACCGTAGAGGTGATGTACGTAAAAGGACCTACTGTTACGTTAGCACCAATTTTGGCGCCCTCTTCTACCACCGCTGCCGGGTGGATTTTAGCGGTTTCATGAATCATATTAAAACTCTCGACGAGCACACTTCAGTTCTGCAGAACATACCACTTCGCCGTCAACTTTTGCCACACCGCTAAATGCAGCAATGCCGCGACGTTCTTTCAGAAATTCTACCTCAATAACCAATTGGTCGCCCGGAACCACTGGTTTACGGAATTTCGCGCCGTCTACGCTTGCAAAGTAGTACAGTTCATTTTCTGTTGGTGCACCAAATGATTTAAATGCAAGTAAGCCTGTTGCCTGAGCCATTGCTTCTAAAATCAAAACACCTGGGAATACTGGTAGTTGAGGAAAGTGACCTGTGAACTGAGGTTCGTTAACCGACACGTTTTTAATCGCGTGAAGGTACTTCTCTTCTTGGAAGTCTATCACTCGGTCGATCAATAAGAATGGGTAGCGATGAGGTAGTAGCTCTTGAATTTCAGAGATGTTCATCGTTTTCTTTTCAGTAGTCAAAGTCGTCTTCCTATATCAATTTTTTGCCGCCAAGATGGCAAACGTGGCAACAGGTCGTAAAGCCGAATCGCTTTGCAATATACTAGCAAAATACGCACCATCTTGGAGTTAAATCTACTTAGAGCGCGTCATTATAGAAGAAAAAGACCCGCATTTCGCGAGTCTTCGTACAGAATATGGAACTAGAGCCTGTTAGCTTTCACGTTAAATACAGAGCGAAAGATAACTTGTTCTAAATTTCTTCTTTCTGTTCCAGCTGTTTTTCAACCGCTTTCAGGCGCTTATTCATCTCATCAATACGGTGAACTCGAGTTGCAGTTTTACGCCACTCTCTGTTCGTTTGTAGTGGAATACCTGATGAGTAAAGGCCTTTTTCTTCGATACTGCGCATTACCATGCCCATACCTGTAATCGCCACACCATCTGCGATAGTGATATGGCCATTCAGAACAGACGCGCCGCCAATCTGGCAGTACTTACCAATTTTTGTACTGCCCGCGACAATAGTACCACCAGGCATCACGGTACCATATCCGATCTGCACGTTGTGCGCGATTTGAAGTTGGTTATCCAGAATGACATTGTCTTCAATGATAGTATCTTCGAGTGCACCGCGGTCAATCGTAGTACAAGCACCAATCTCAACGCGGTTACCGATACGCACTGAACCAAGCTGAGGAATTTTAATCCACTCGCCTTTGTCATTCGCATAACCGAAGCCATCAGAGCCAATGACGGTGCCCGATTGAACAAGACAGTCATCACCCAATGACACTTCATGATAGATAGTGACATTAGCCCAAAGCTTGGTGTTATTCCCTAGCTTGGCGTTCTTACCGATAAAACAACCAGCGCCAACGCTTACGTTGTCGCCGAGTTCCACGCCCGTTTCAATCACGGCGTTAGCGCCGATTGTAACGTTCTCACCCATCTTAACGTCAGCGGCAATCACAGCACTTGGTGCAATATCGTCTGCCGGTTTTGGTGTGGTATCCATCGCTTGGACCACACGAGCAAATGCGACATAAGGGTCCGAAACCACTAGCGCGTTTCCAACGCATTGCTCTTTATGCTCAGCCTTTACCATAACAACGGTAGCTTGGCACTCAGAAAGGTGTTTTGCGTATTTTGGGTTAGACAAGAAGGTTACATCACCTTCTTGTGCTTTATCCATTGGGGCAACACGGCTTACAACGAGAGACTCGTCACCAAACAGCTCACCCCCGGTAATTGTCGCCAATTCGGCTAATGTTAATGTCTTCATAACTTCTTATTTTAGAGCTTTAATTACGTCTTCAGAGATATTGTATTCTGGCTTGCCGTACTGTAAAGCAGAGATATCAATCACAAGATCGTAACCATTTTTGTCTGCGACTTTCTTAACTGCATCTTGAATCGTTTTGAAAAGCTTCGCTTTTTCTTCAGCTTCACGACGCGCACTTGCTTTTTCAAGTGCTTGTGCTTTCACTTTGTACTCGCTGTCTAGCTTCGCGATATCGATACGTAGCTTTTCAACTTCGTCTTGACCCAAAAGCTCGCCGTCACGTTGTAGCTTCTCAATCTTTGTTTTAGCTTGTGCTTGGATTGACTTCAGTTCATCAGCTTTGCTTTTGAAGTCTTTCTGCATTTTTTGTAGTACAACTTCACGTTGAGGAAGAGCTTGAAAAACTTGAGCTGTATTTACGTAAGCAATTTTCTGTGCAGCTTCTGCCGCATTTGCAAACATTGAAGAGCTCAGTACAAGAAGGCCAATCCCAGCCGCTTTGATCATTTTATTCAAAATATTTTCCTCTTTAGAAAGTTCTACCGATAGTGAATGTGAAGAACTCTTCATCATCGCCATCAAATTTCTTAATTGGTTTCGCTAGTGAGAATACTAGTGGCCCCATTGGAGACATCCACTGCAACGCCGCACCGTAAGAAGAGCGGTAGTTGGTTGGATCTGAGTAATCGTAGTAGTAACGGTCACCATATTCCGCACCTGAATCGCGGTAGTCAAACTCCGTATCCCAAACACTTGCCATATCAAAGAAGATACTGGTACGAATTTGGTTTTGTACTTCTTCTGATGCAAATGGTGTTGGGACAATCAACTCAACACTTGCTAGCGCTACGGCGTTACCACCAACAGAGTCATCTGTTGCTGTATCTGCGCCATTGTTTGAACCAGATGTATCACGGTAAACCGCTTTAGGACCAACAGAGTTTGAGCCAAAGCCACGAAGCGATGTAAAGCCACCTGCGTAGTAGTTTTCGTAGAATGGGAACAAGTTATCGTTACCATCTGTTTGACCGTAACCATTACCGTAACCTAAGCGGCCACGGAACAAGAGGGTAAACTCGTGCTTTTTAGTCAATGGCACATACTGACGAACATCGTACTGCATTTTGAAGTATTGAACGTCAGAGCCAGGTACGGTCATTTTATAGAATGCACGCTGATGGTTACCTGCCGTAGGGAAGTAGCCACGGTTTAAGTTATTACGTGTCCAAGAGATATTGAAATCGAAGTCGTTCGTGTTCAACGCTCCACTAGAATCAATGTTGTCTGCTTGTGCTCGTAAGAACTGCTCTACCTGCAAGTAAGGCGATAAGTTACCGATCTTGTTGTGCGTATAACCGACACCGAATTCAAAACGGTTCAGCTCATCGAATGGGAAGCCCCACGTTAAGCTCGCACCATAGCTTTCGTTGGTATAGTCAACGATATTAGCTTCTTTCGCTTCAAATTCGTTGTAGAAGACCTTACCACCTAAGCTAACACCGTCTAAGTTCCAGTACGGGTCTCGGTAATCTAGACTGATGTTTTTCTGGTAGTCATTCATCATCGCGTTGATACCAACACGGTTACCGCTACCAATAAAGTTATCTTGTTGCAGGCCAACCTGGAAGCTCACACCCGATTCTGTACCGTAGCCAACACCGAAGTTAACGCTACCAGAGTTCGCTTCTTTGACAGAGTAAACTAGGTCAACTTGATCATCACTACCAGGAACTCGAACCGTCTGTACTTCAACATTTTCAAAGTAGCCCAAACGGTTTAGACGAGTTTTACCCGTTTCAATCGATTTCGAGTTTAACCAACTGCCTTCCATCTGACGCATTTCACGACGAAGGACTTCATCTTTGGTTGAGTTGTTACCCGTGAAGCGGATATCACGAACGTAAATTCGGTTACCTGGATCGACGTTAACGACCAAAGATACTTCTTGATTCTCATCGTCAAACTCAGGAATGGTATTCACTTGAGGATAAGCGTAGCCGGACTCACCAAGCACACGTTTAATACCCTCTTCCATTGAAGTGACCAACGAGCCGTTGTACGTCTCATTGTCTTCAAATGGTACAAGTCGTTCGAACGTCGCTTCCTCACCAATCAAATCACCACGGAACTTTACGTCCTTGACGGTATAAACCTCTCCCTCTTCTAAGCCAAGAGTAATGTATACCCCTTTCTTGTCAGGAGAGATTGCAACTTGTGTCGAATCAACGTTAAATTTTAAGTAACCGCGGTCCAGATAGAATGATTTGAGCGCTTCAATATCACCTGCAAGCACTTGTTTTTGGTACTTTTCGTCAGACAGGAAATTCCACCACGGCACATCAACATTCAAGTTAAAACGAGAAAGAAGGTCCTCATCGCTGAAAACTTCATTGCCGATAAAATTGATTTGCTGAATTTTTGCCGACACGCCTTCAGTAAAGACAAACTTTAGGTCAGAACGATTACGTGGCAGTGGAGTCACCACCGCTTTTACTGTGGCGTTGTATTTACCTACGCTGTAATAAAAGTCTTCTAAGCCTTTTTCAATGTTGCTTAGCGTGGTGCGGTCAAGCGCTTCACCTTCACGAACGCCAGATGCGTTCAGGTTTTCCTGTAGCTGCTCGTCCTTGATTGCTTTGTTACCAGAAAATGAGATGCTGGCAATAGTAGGACGCTCTTTGACTTGAACCATCAGAACGCCGCCGTCACGTAACACTTTCACATCTTCAAAGTTACCAGATGCATACAGTGCACGGATAATCTCTGCAACATCGCCTTGGCCAATGGTATCACCGACACGTACAGGCATTTTCAACAACGCAGCACCCAGTGCTACACGCTGCAATCCATCGATTTCAATATCTTGAACTACGAAGTTCTCTGCTCCATTTGCAGATACACTGGTCGCCAGTAAACTTGCAAATAGAATTCGCTTAATCGCCATACTTGTTCTAATTATTCCTTGCTACTGCTTTTGTCTCTGAACTATCACAGACGAGTAAAATCATTAAATAGCGCTAACGCCATGAGCGAGAAGATGATCGCACCACCAATTCTAAAGCCCATTTCCTGCACTCTCTCAGGAACGGGACGTCGAATGACTGCTTCAATTGCAAAAAACAACAAATGACCGCCATCCAACATTGGTAAAGGAACGAGATTAATAATACCTAGGTTAACACTAATTAGAGCGAGAAAACCTAAAAAGTAGACCAAGCCATAATCAGCCGTCGCACCTGCGCCTTTGGCTATTGATATTGGACCACTCAGATTATTCAGACCAACGTCACCAACAATCAGTTTCTTAAGCATGCTGATTGTCAAGCCAATGACTTGGCCGGTTTTGTCTACCGCCTTACCTACTGACTCGAATACACCAAACTGAAGGTCGAAGCGATAACTTTCTGGCCATTCTGCGACTTTAGGTGCAATACCTGCAAAACCAACGACTTCTTTGTTAGCTAGCTCACGGCTACCAGGCGTCAGCGTTAATGTTTGCTCATAGCCCTGACGCAATACCGTTAATTCAATCGGTGTATCAGGATTAGAGCGAACCGCTTCAACAACCTGCTTCCACTCCGTGACGCGTTGTTCACCAATAGCGACAATCTCATCACCTGGAAGCACACCTGCTTTTTCCGCCGCTCCACCTTGCGAAACCTGTTCGATAACGCGATACACCTCCGGTGTATACGGCGCAAAACCTAAGGACTGCATCGCAGACTGAGTTTCAGGGTCGAACTCCCATTCGCGCAGATCGAGCGTTTTCGTTACTTCTGAACCAACTTCATTCGCTGACGTCAGTGTTACTGTCATCAAATCATCGCCAATATGAGAAATCAATCCCATATTTACCGATTCCCAATCCGGAGTTTTGATACCAGATATCGATTTAAGTTCCATTCCTGATTCAATTCCGGCTTCTGCGACGATCGAATTGGGCGTAACTTCACCAATTACTGGCTTAACTGCTGGGATACCAATAAGAAATACGAGCCAATAGGCGAAAATTGCGAAAAGGAAGTTAAAGATAGGGCCTGCCGCAACAATAGAGGTTCGCTTCCATAGCGGCTTCTTATCAAACGCTAAGTGCTTCTCATGTTCTGGCACCTCATCGACACGGCTATCAACCATTTTTACATAGCCGCCGAGAGGGATCATTGAGATGCTGTACTCCGTTCCGTCTTTGCCTACCTTACTCCAGATAGACTTGCCGAAACCGATTGAAAACTTTTCAACTTTCACGCCGCAACGGCGAGCAACCCAAAAGTGCCCAAACTCGTGCACAGCGACAAGAATGCCCAGTGCGACGATAAAAGAAATGAGATTCCACAATATACCAGTCATCAGCTACGCTCGCGTATGGTTTCTAGGGCAATAGTTCGTGCCATTCTATCTAGCTCTAACAAGCTTTCCAAGCTATTCGCATTCTCAGCTTTGCAGCTTGCATTGATTTTATTCAACACAGACTCATTGATGCGAGCGATATCCGTAAAACCTAGGCTGTTATTTAAAAATGCATCAACAGCGACTTCATTCGCTGCATTCAGTGCCGTTGTTGCATGTTGACCTTCATAACAAGCGTCAATTGCTAGTTTTAAACATGGGTAACGAGCAAAATCAGGTTGCAAAAACGTCAATTCGCCAATTTTCGTGAAGTCTAGTGGCTTAACCCCAGCTTCAACTCTTGATGGGTATGACATAGTCAGTGCAATAGGAGTCGCCATATCCGGCTCACCCATTTGTGCCAAAACCGAACCATCGCGGTATTGAACCATTGAATGAATAACAGACTGCGGATGAATAATAACCTTTAGCTGCTCGCGAGCCGCATTAAACAACCATTTAGCTTCGATATACTCCAAGCCTTTGTTCATCATCGTGGCTGAGTCAACGGAAATCTTTGGTCCCATCGACCAGTTCGGATGGGCGATCGCCTGTTCAGGAGTCACCTTTTCCAGTTCTGCGATATCAGTGTAACGGAAAGGACCACCAGAACCAGTCAGCAAAATATGAGAAATGCCATGTTCTTGTAAATTACAACGACCTAAATTGGTTTGTACTTGCTGTGGTAAGCATTGGAAAATAGCATTGTGTTCACTATCGACGGGAAGTAGCTCCGCACCAAACTCTTCTACGGCATCAATAAATAACTGGCCTGACATGACCAGTGCTTCTTTATTTGCCAACAATACTCGCTTACCAGCTTTCACAGCAGCCATGGTAGGCAGTAGACCAGCCGCTCCGACAATAGCAGCCATCACACTGTCAACTTCGTCCAATGAAGCAATATGGCATAGAGCATCCACACCACCTAATACTTCGGTGTTTGGCGAAACCAAATGTAACTCAGATTGGAGTTGAATCGCTGCGGCTTTGTCCGCCATGACCGCGTATTTAGGTTGCCACTGACGACATAGCCCGATCATCTTTTCAACGTTGGTGCTTGCCGCTAAGGCAACGACAGAAAACAGCTCTGGGTTTTGTTCGACCACTTTAAGCGTGCTTGCACCAATGGATCCAGTAGCACCAAGAATCGTTAACTTTTGCATGTTGTAAGACCGTTAGAAAGCTCAGGAGCGACAATGCCGCTCCTGATAAATTAGAATACGTAGTAAAGAAGAGCAAAAACTGGGAATGCTGCGGTTAGGCTGTCAATACGATCGAGCACACCGCCATGTCCTGGGATAATGTTGCTGCTGTCTTTAATGCCTGAGACACGCTTGAACATACTTTCCACCAGATCGCCGAGCACTGATATAACAACAGTAACCAACGTAATCAACACCATATGGACAGGACTGGTGAACTGAATATCAAACCAATCAGCAAATGCCCACGCCACGATCAATGCCGTGATAATGCCGCCAATAAGCCCTTCAATGGTTTTATTCGGACTGACATGTGGCGCCATTTTACGTTTGCCTAAGCTTTTGCCTGCAAAGTAAGCACCGCTATCTGCAGCCCATACCAAGAAACAAACGTATAACACGAGCTTTGCTCCGTGGTATGGATCTACCGTAATGTCATGAGCTCTAAGAATAACTACACTCCAAAGGAATGGAATTAATGTCAGAAAACCAAACACATGGCGTAAAACAAAATTATTTTGCCAAGATTTCGTCGTTTTGGGATAAGTAATCGCCATTAAGCTAGCAATAATCCACCAAACAAAACCAAGGCCCAGCACAACATAATGAGGCGTTGCTAAATGGTTGAGGCTATGTGCGTCAGGCGAAATATATAGAAAACTAAGTCCGGTAACAATGACTGCCGGAACGAGGGCAGCAAAGCGAGAGTTGCTTCCTGTAAATTGAGTCCACTCCCAAAAACCTAATAGGGTAATTGCAGTTAAAGCGGCAATAAAGCCCATTAGGGGTAATTTAAAAATGCCTAAAATAACCAGGGGAGCTAAGATTAGTGCTGTTATTATTCTCTGTTTCAAACTAACTAGTCCTTATTGAGCTGCCATCAATGCCTTTATTTGTTCACCTGTACAGCCAAAACGACGTTCTCGATTGATAAACCAAGTTACAGCTTCAACTAAGCTGTCTTCGTCGAATTCCGGCCAATACTCGGGTGTAAAGTACATTTCTGCATAAGCCATTTGCCACAACATAAAGTTGCTGATGCGACACTCTCCACTGGTACGAATCAAAAGATCTACTTCAGGTAAGTCTGCCATGGTCAAATGCTCAGTGATTAGCTGCTCATTGATATCCTCTACACGAATCTCACCGTTACGTGCTTTTAACGCTAACGTTTTGGCCGCTTCTGTGATGTCCCACTTACCGCCATAATTGGCTGCAATGTTTATCACCATCCCCGTGTTACCTGCCGTTAGATTTTCAGCTTCTACAATCTTCTTTTGTAGACGCTCACTAAATCGACTGGTATCACCGATCACGCGCAACCGTAAATTATTTTTGTGTAGTTTTTTTACTTCACTAGACAGGACCGTGATAAACAGTTCCATCAAAAGACCCACTTCTTCCTCCGGACGACGCCAGTTTTCACTACTAAAAGCAAATAGCGTCATGGCTTTAATGCCAAGCTTTGAAGCAGCAGCCACGGTCTTACGAACGGCATTAACGCCTTTTTTGTGACCAAATACGCGAGGTTTTCCTTTGGACTTAGCCCAACGGCCATTACCGTCCATAATGATGGCAATATGCTTAGGAAGGGAATCAGAGAAGGCTTGAGAATTTTGCATAGGGAGTTAATTGAGTTCCATCAGTTGGATAGACTAACATAAAAAAACGCTGAGCTGTGAGCACAGCGTTTTCCAACAGTGATGTGTGTGGGAGTATTAAACTTCCATCAACTCTTTTTCTTTTGCAGCAAGAACTTCATCGATCTTCTTAACTGCAACGTCAGTTAGTTTTTGAATTTCGTCTTGTGCTTTACGATCTTCATCTTCAGAGATTTCTTTATCTTTTAGAAGCGCTTTTAGATCGTTGTTTGCGTCACGACGGATGTTACGAACAGCAACACGACCACCTTCAGCTTCACCACGAACGATCTTAACTAGGTCTTTACGACGTTCTTCCGTTAGCGGTGGAAGTGGAACGCGGATGATAGTGCCAGCTGACATAGGGTTTAGACCAAGGTCAGACGTCATGATCGCTTTTTCTACTTTCGGCGTCAGCTCTTTATCGAAAACCGTGATTGCAAGTGTACGCGCATCTTCAGCAATAACGTTTGCTACTTGGTTTAGAGGTGTTGCTGCACCGTAGTATTCTACAGAAATACCAGATAGTAGGCTTGGGTGTGCACGACCTGTACGAATTTTAGAAAGGTTGTTCTTAAGCGCTTCAACGCTTTTATCCATGCGCTCTTGCGCGTCTTTTTTGATTTCGTTAATCACAGTTTCACCTTAAAAATGTCATCTTTCCTGAAGAAAGCCTAAAACGGTTGAGCAAAGCAAACGCCACCCTAACGCTTTGGGTGGCACCTTGGGACAAGCTTATTCGTTGATTAGCGTGCCTTCTGCTTCGCCCATAACCACGCGACGTAGTGCGCCTGGCTTGTTCATGTTAAATACGCGGATTGGCATTTTGTGGTCACGAGCTAGCGTAAACGCCGCCAAGTCCATCACTTTCAGCTCTTTATCCAGAACTTCTGCGTAAGATAGCTTATCATACAGCTCTGCGTCTGGGTTTGCTACAGGGTCAGCAGTAAATACACCATCAACTTTTGTCGCTTTTAGTACAACATCCGCTTCGATTTCAATACCACGTAGGCAAGCAGCAGAATCCGTTGTAAAGAACGGGTTACCCGTACCAGCAGAGAAGATGACAACACGGCCTTGGCGAAGCTCACGGATCGCATCAGCCCAATTATAGTCGTCACATACGCCTTTTAGAGGAATGGCAGACATAACGCGCGCATTCACGTATGCACGGTGAAGAGCATCGCGCATCGCTAGGCCATTCATTACTGTAGCAAGCATACCCATGTGGTCACCAACTACGCGGTTCATACCAGCTTCAGCAAGGCCTGCACCACGGAACAAGTTACCGCCACCGATAACTACACCAACCTGAACACCCAGTTCAACCAGTTCTTTAACTTCTTGTGCCATGCGATCAAGGACCGCAGGATCAATACCAAAACCGTCTTCACCTTGAAGAGCTTCACCACTCAGTTTTAATAGAATACGTTGATACGCTGGTTTAGGGTTCGTAGTCATGGAGTTTACCTTCCAAAGAGAGTTGTTGATTAACAGTCATGAATAGACACAAATTCAGTTATGGCTATTCATCACGGCTAATCGTTCACTGCTCATAAAAAGACCGCAGCCAAGGCTACGGTCTAATCTTTATACAGTCTCTAAGGATTAACCTTTTTGAGCTGCAGCAACTTCTTCAGCGAAGCTCATTTCTTCTTTCTTCTCGATACCTTCACCTACTTCTAGGCGAACGAATGTAGAAACTGAAGCGCCTTTTTCTTTCAGCATTTCACCTACAGTTTTCTTAGGTTCCATGATGAAAGCTTGACCTGTTAGAGAGATCTCGCCAGTGAATTTCTTCATGCGGCCAACAACCATCTTCTCAGCGATTTCAGCAGGCTTGCCTTCGTTCATTGCGATTTCAACTTGAACCGCTTTCTCTTTTTCTACTACGTCAGCTGGTACGTCTTCTGGGTTAACGAACTCAGGCTTAGAAGCAGCAACGTGCATTGCAACGTGCTTAAGAGTTTCTGCGTCGCCTTCACCAGCAACAACAACACCGATTTTCTCACCGTGACGGTAAGAAGCAATTGCAGTACCTTGAACGTATTCTACGCGACGGATAGTGATGTTTTCACCGATTTTAGCTACAAGAGCTACACGTGCGTCTTCGAATTGTGCTTGTAGCTCTTCAACAGTCGCTTTTGAAGCTAGAGCTGCAGCTGCAACTTCTTCTGCGAATGCAGTGAAGTTACCGTCTTTAGCAACGAAGTCAGTTTGGCAGTTAACTTCAAGAAGAACAGCAACGCCGTTTTCTTCTTTGATGATGATTGCGCCTTCAGCTGCAACGTTACCAGCTTTCTTAGCTGCTTTCGCTGCGCCAGATTTACGCATGTTTTCAATTGCTAGTTCGATGTCAGCGTTTGCTTCTACAAGCGCTTTCTTACATTCCATCATGCCAGCGCCAGTACGCTCGCGAAGTTCTTTAACTAGAGCAGCAGTTACAGTTGCCATTCTGTATTCCTCGTTTGATTCGAAATAAGGTAAAAAACAGGGGCCTAACATTGTCGGCCCCCATTGCTAACTATAACTTAGTTTATGCTACACAAAGGTTTCACATAGACCAAGTGTGACACAGAGCCGCTATTATTCAGCTTCTACGAAACCGTCTTTTTCAGCAACTGCAGCTACGTCTTTGTTACGACCTTCAGACACTGCTGAAGCAGCAGCGTTCAGGTATAGCTGTACAGCGCGGATCGCGTCGTCGTTACCTGGGATTACGTAGTCAACGCCGTCTGGGTTAGAGTTAGTATCTACCACAGCGTATACTGGAATACCTAGGTTGTTAGCTTCTTTAATTGCAATGTGTTCGTGATCAGCGTCGATTACGAATAGAGCGTCTGGTAGGCCGCCCATGTCTTTGATACCACCAAGAGATTTCTCTAGCTTCTCCATTTCGCGAGTACGCATTAGAGCTTCTTTCTTAGTTAGTTTGTCAAAAGTACCGTCTTGAGATTGAGTCTCTAGATCTTTTAGACGCTTGATAGACTGACGAACTGTTTTGTAGTTTGTAAGCATACCGCCTAACCAGCGGTTGTTTACGTAAAACTGGTTGCTTGCGATTGCAGCTTCTTTAACAGCTTCAGATGCAGCGCGCTTAGTACCTACGAATAGAACTTTACCTTTCTTCTCGCCAACTTTAGCTAGTTCAGCTAGAGCGTCGTTGAACATTGGTACAGTTTTTTCTAGGTTGATGATATGAACTTTGTTACGAGCGCCAAAGATGAATGGCTTCATTTTTGGGTTCCAGTAACGAGTCTGGTGACCGAAGTGAACACCAGCTTTTAGCATATCGCGCATTGATACAGTTGCCATTTTAAATTCCTCTATGGGGTTAGGCCTCCACATTCCCCATAACTCCGACCAAGCTTCTGCTCAGCACCCCGGAATATGTGACGGAATGTGTGTGATTTAAAGATAAAAGGTTATTCGGATGAAGCTTGCTTCGCCGCTTAGCTTTGCTAAACGAAGAGAACAGTCCTCTATTCCGGCGCGCTTTATACCATATTTTAGCTCACTGTGGCTAGTAAAAATTATTTCTTCACCGTGCCACTTTCTCCTATTTATAAGCAAAACTTTAAACATACGATCGAATTAAGAATGATGCATATTCCTATCTAACTTGGGTTAACGCCCCGATGTCTGATAGAATGCGGCCATTCGCACGTTTACGTGCTTAGGAATAAGTAGAGAAAGCCAATGTCAATCAAGATTAAAACTGCTGAAGAAATAGAACGCATGCGCATTGCGGGCAAGCTGGCCGCAGAGATTCTAGAAATGATCGAACCACACATCAAAGTTGGTGTGACGACAGAAGAGTTGAACAAAATCTGTCATGAGTACGCTCTAGAAAAAGGCGCATACTCTGCTCCGCTTGATTACCATGGTTTCCCTAAGTCGATTTGTACTTCAATCAACCATATCGTATGCCACGGTATTCCAGCAGAAAAAGACGAAATCGGTAGCAACGGTCAAATGAAGCCAGCGGTACTAAAAGATGGCGACATCTTAAACGTTGATATTACCGTAATCGTTCCAAATGACGAAAATGCGGATCTGAGCGTGCGTCCTCAAGGTTACCATGGTGACACTTCTAAGATGTTCCTAGTCGGTGATGTTTCACCTGCAAACAAACGTCTATGCATGGTTGCTCAAGAAGCACTGTATGTTGGTATGCGTACCGTAAAGCCAGGTTCAACGGTTGGTGACATCGGCACAGCTATCGAGAAGTACATCAAAGAGAACAACAAGAACAATCCTCGCAACAAGTTTTCTATTGTGAAAGACTTCTGTGGCCACGGTATCGGCGATGAGTTCCATGAAGAACCACAAGTGGTTCATTACAAGAACAAAGACCGCCGCGTACTAAAAGAAGGCATGTGCTTTACTATTGAGCCGATGATTAACGCAGGTAAATTTGGTTGCTCTGTTGACGCTCAAGACGATTGGACCGTTTACACAGGCGACGGCAAGAACTCTGCGCAATGGGAACATACCATTGTTGTAACAAAAGAAGGTTGTGAAGTACTGACGCTTCGTAGCGACGATACGATTCCTCGCCTAATGAAAAACGCGTAAAGCTGACGACCACTCGTTGTTTACTATATCCCTGCTTCAGCGGGGATATTTTTTATCTGCCACAAATTTGTTAGATTGTAACTAGATTAGCTTGCACGGATGGCAAATATGACACTTCAGTCCCCTCTTACCTTTTCCGATGAACAAATCAATATCGGAGAACTAAAACAAGAGTTAGAGAAATTTAGCTCCGATCAAAGCCAAGAGTTTCTCAATCATCATCCGGTAACAAGCTTGGTTTTAGCCAGGGCAGAATACATGGATCTGCTTCTGAATCGTTTGTGGCAACATTTTGGCTTCAAAGATATTTACAACATTTCCCTAGTTGCCGTGGGTGGCTATGGGCGTGGCGAGCTACATCCGCTCTCCGATATCGATATTTTGATTCTGTCGAACAATAAGCTGCCGACCGCGCTAGAAGCAAAAATCAGCGAATTCATTACGCTGTTGTGGGATTTAAAACTCGAGGTCGGACACGCTGTTCGCACCGTTAACGAATGTGCGGAAATTGGTAAAGCCGATCTGACCGTCGCGACAAACCTTCAAGAAGCGCGTCTACTGTGTGGCAGCGAGGATACCTTTCAGGCACTGAAGAAAGTCGTATTATCAGACTCCTTTTGGCCAAGTGAAACGTTTTACCGCGCGAAAATTCAAGAGCAGCGCGAACGCCATGCCCGTTACCACGATACGACCTACAACTTAGAACCAGACATTAAGTCGACCCCTGGCGGGCTGCGCGATATTCATACATTAAGCTGGGTCGCACGACGTCACTTTGGTGCCACGTCATTGCTGGAAATGAGCCGATACGGATTTTTAACTGACGCAGAATACCGAGAATTGGTTGAATGTCAGGACTTCCTTTGGCGAGTGCGTTTCGCTCTGCACATGGAGCTTCGCCGCTATGACAACCGCTTGACCTTTGCCCATCAAGCACAAGTTGCGGAAAACCTAGGCTACGTCGGTGAAGGCAACCGAGGCGTAGAAATGATGATGAAAGAGTTCTATCGCACACTTCGTCGTGTGGCAGAGCTTAATAAAATGCTACTCAAACTTTTTGATCAAGCGATCATTAATGGTGGTGCGACAGAAAGTGCCGAGATTCTCGATGCCGACTTCCAACGTCGTGGCTCTTTGATTGAAGCGCGGAAACCCGCATTGTTTCAAGCTCGCCCAGAAACTATTCTGGATATGTTCTTACATATCGCGAACGACTCAACCATTGAAGGGGTGAGCCCACCAACACTACGTCAGCTGCGCACCGCGCGCCGTCGACTCAACAAATTTTTGCACACCATTCCTGCTGCGCGTGAAAAGTTCATGGCGTTATGTCGTCACCCTAATGCTCTGCATAAAGCATTCAGCCTAATGCACCGATTAGGGGTTATGGCGGCCTATTTACCGCAATGGAGCCAAATTGTTGGTCAAATGCAGTTTGACTTATTCCACGCCTACACGGTTGATGAGCACAGTATTCGCTTACTGAAACACATTAATACCTTTAGTGACCCAGACAATCATGCGAAACACCCTATTTGTTGTGACGTCTACCCACGGATGCAAAAGAAAGAACTGCTGATTATTGCCGCTATTTTCCACGATATCGGTAAAGGACGTGGCGGCGATCACTCTGTTATAGGCGAAGGTGAGGCTTACGACTTCTGTATTGAGCATGGCTTATCAAAGCCCGAGGCCAAACTTGTCGCTTGGTTGGTAAGGCATCATCTATTAATGTCCGTCACCGCACAGCGCCGAGACATTTATGATCCCGATGTGATTACCGAATTTGCCAAAAAAGTCAGAGACGAAGAATCTCTCGATTATCTTGTGTGCCTGACAGTTGCAGATATTTGTGCAACCAACCCAGAACTTTGGAATGCTTGGAAACGAACCTTACTGGCAGAGCTGTATTACTCCACACAACGTGCTTTACGTAGAGGGTTAGAGAATCCTGTCGATGTGCGTGAGCGAATTCGCCACAATCAACAAATGGCCTCCGCAATGCTACGCAAAGAGGGCTTTGCCGCGCGCGAAATTGAAGTATTGTGGCAGCGCTTTAAAGCTGACTATTTCCTTCGTCATACCCATACGCAAATCGCGTGGCACTGCGAACACTTACTTCGCATGGAAGATCCAACTAAGCCTTTGGTCTTGATCAGCAAAAAAGCCACTCGCGGCGGCACTGAGGTGTTTGTATACACGAAAGATCAGCCCGCCTTATTTGCGACGGTCGTGGCGGAGTTAGATAGGCGTAATTTTAATGTACACGACGCGCAAATCATGACCAGCAAAGATGGGCATGTGATTGATACCTTTATGGTTCTAGATCAACATGGAGAAGCGATTGATGAGTCTCGTCACGCCGCGGTGATTAAGCACCTCACCCATGTACTGGAGGCGGGCCGACCAACCAAGATTAAAACGCGCCGTACTCCGAACAAACTTCAGCACTTTAACGTGAAAACCAAAGTCGACTTCTTACCAACCAAAGGTAAAAAGCACACTTTAATGGAGTTTGTCGCGCTAGACACACCAGGGCTGTTGGCCAAAGTAGGCCGTACGTTTGCTGATTTAAATATCAACCTTCATGGTGCAAAAATCACCACCATTGGTGAGCGAGCAGAAGACTTGTTTATTTTAACCAGTGATGCAGGGGGAAGATTAAGTGAAGAACAGCAAGATGAGCTAAGAGAGAGATTGATCGAAAAGTTATCTGATGAGGTCGCTGCTTAGATCAAACCTGCCAATCTTTTCGGTTCAGGGCGAGAGCGATCTTGCCCACAAGTTAAGCATTTTGGCTAAATATCAGCTATCTAGCTCATACATAGGCTGCTACAGTTATATCAATATCAATTCGATGTAATAGAGGTAGCCTATGTATCCCCACCTCACTGGTTTGGGTATTCACGACCCTAAGCAGATTGAACGTTATTCCCTACGCCAAGAAGCACACAAAGACGTGCTCAAGATCTATTTCCACAAGCAAAAAGGCGAGCTGTTCGCCAAAAGCGTTAAATTCAAATACCCGCGCCAAATCAAAAATGTTCTTGTGGACAGTGGCAGTCACAAATATAAAGAAGTAACGGAAATCAACCGTAACCTCACATTGGTCATTGATGAACTGAATAAAATCACTAAGCCAACGAAACAACCTGAGGTTGATGTCAAAGAGAAAATTCTCTCAGACCTTCGTCATTTAGAAAAAGTTGTTTCGAGCAAGATCGCAGAGATCGAAGCAGATCTCGAAAAACTAAAGTAAAACGTTAAGTCTTAAATATTAAAACGGAACCCCCAGCCTAGCTGGGGGTTTTCTCTATACAAAAAAGGGTTAGCATTGATGCTAACCCTTTTTATTTGTACTCAATCATTATCTAGATCTAACTGCGCCGATTATCGGTTGATCATCGGTTCATCCCACTCAAATCGAGTAAACAATTGCAGCCAAGTTTCATCAATATTGGCCGTCATGACAATCTCTTGATCGGTAAATGGATGGACGAACCGTAACTCTGAAGCATGCAGTAGCAAACGATGAGAATCAAACTCTGTGCGATACAGCTTGTTGTGCTTTCCATCCCCGTGCGTTGTATCACCCACGATCGGATGGCGTAGATGTGCCATATGACGACGAAGTTGGTGCTTACGCCCCGTTTTAGGTTTCATCTCAACTAAGCAATAACGCGTTGTAGGAAATTTCCCCGTCGAATAGGGAACTTCCACTTTAGCCAACGGTTTATATTCCGTCACCGCTTCTTGCGCTTCTTTTTCTTGTGAAGCGAACTTATCCGCAATCTTGTCTAACTCGACTTTGAGCGCGTAATCCAAGACGCCCTCTTCCTCAATCCAACCGCGTACTATCGCGTGGTATGTCTTTTCCATTTTATGTTCAGCAAACATCGGCATGACTTGTGATGCGACTTCACTCGACAACGCAAACACGAGCACACCAGATGTTGGACGATCCAGACGATGCAATGGGAACACATGCTGACCAATTTGGTCGCGCAAAGTTTGCATGACAAACTGAGTTTCGTGTTTATCTAACCAACTGCGATGCACTAACATGCCTGCAGGCTTGTTGACCGCTACAAAATATTCATCCTGATAAACGATCTCCAGCTCAACTGGTGCTGAAGATCGCGCTATTTCTTGTTCTAGCATTCGTTTACTTACACAGTTCGTCAATGGTTCGGATTGTAACAAGCAGCTCTGCGAACTGCGGTTCCTGCTTCCACGCTTCTGAAAAATAGGGCTCGAGAGAAAACCCTCTTGGCAATGGTTGGTTGTTTTCCACTAGCACGTGCATTCTGTCTATAAAGATCCACTGCAACCACTCATGAGGATGCAACGTATCAATCGCAAATGGCTCCACGCTTTGTAAGGCTTGCTCTGAAGGCCTAGTGTGTTGCCACAACTTATGTTCTTTAAGCTGCGTTTCAAGTTGGTGAAGTAAGTCGACCAATTGAGTATTTGTTACCATTAATTCTATCTCGAACCTTGAATTAGCCGAGAATGATACCATTTCTTGTGAAAAGAACGTTAGGACGTCGTATTTAATGGAAAACATTCAAACCCTCACTCAACTGTTGAACAACAGCCGCTGTGATTATCAAATCTTCGATCTTGGTCGTCGTATCAAAACCATCGCTAAGAAAGAGTTTGCCGATGTAGAAAAAGGTCAAGCACCGTACCCATTCCCAATGCAGCGTAAAGCACACCTTGCCATCGCTTATTGGAATGAACAAAAGCAACCTTGGATTTGGTTTCTAAAGTTTGAATTGGACGAGCGCGGTTTGTTAAAGCAATCAGATATCGGCAATTTCATTAAATACGTAGTGGAAGCCATGGGAACACGCCTCAATGATGATATCTCTGAAGAGCAACAGCAAAAGCTGTCTAATAACCCATATACGTTCAAACCTTCCGAAGACAAAATGGCCGTGTTTCATAGCCAGGTCCGCGCGAACCTCGATCTTCCTACCAGCCAATATTATGAGCACACTCAGCATTACTTTTCAGGTGGTTTAGGCTGGGATAATTGGCAAACCGTAGGTCTGCAAGGAATCACCGACATGGCCGCTCGTTTGGACAAAGAGCAAAACGGGGTAATGATACGCAAAGCGTTGAACCACCTACCGAATGAACCACTTTATGCTCTATTGGGTGCGCTTGAGCATGTAGAGTTACAAGAGCGTTTAGCTGAGCGTATCGCCGAAAAAGCACAACAAGAAATCGCAAGTAGCGAGCCTGATCTCTTCCTACTTTCAGCGCTTATCCGAGCTTTGGCTGGCGCACCAACAGCCATTGCCTCTCCAGTGTTAGAAGCGATATTACAAAGCTCTCGTTTAAGCCATCAGGAAGTACTGATTGGCGTGGCTGGCCGAGCTTGGCACTTACTAGCCAATGAAAAGGTAGCAGAACAGTTTTTGCTGCGTTTAGCTCAAACCGGTAATCAAGCCCTATTTAATCAGTTATTTGCCGATTTAGTGATGCTACCAGAGTTAAGAATGGTGCTATTGCCCTTGCTACATTCAAATCCATCTGAAGAACTAGCAAACGCGCTAGTAAGCTTACAACAAGCAACAAAGGGATAATAAAGGTTCAGGGATGATTGGTGATCTTTTAGCAATTTTAGGGCTATGCTTTTTCTGTTATCTGTTTTGGCAACAACGTCGTCAAGCCGAACTCGCAAAAGTGGCAATCACGCGTAAATGTGAGCAATTGGATCTCCAATTAATCAGCATCGCCTTTGGTGCCCATAAACTAAAAACGCCAGACGGAGTCTGGCGTTGGCATACGGTGTATCAATTTGAGTTTTCATCTCTTGGTGACGATTGCTACCAAGGGGAGTTAACCATGGTCGGTTTCAGGCCGCAGAACTTTCACCTACCACCGCATCGCTTGTAAACTCCATTTCAAAGTAAGGGCCATATAGATCCTTACTTTCTTTTGTTTCAACAAATCCCAGTTTTTTCAGCACCGCCATAGAAGCTTGATGGTTGCTATTCACGTTAGCTTTAACCTTATGTAGCCCCTGCTCACGGCACGCCTTGGGGAAAAATGCTTTTAGAGCTTCTGTCGCTAACCCTTTACCCCAATAAGATTTATCAAAAATAAACCCTAACTCAGGCTCGGAATCAAGATGGGAAATGAACACGTGCCCCATATAGTCACGACTGGTGCTTTCTAGCACCGCCATACTATAAATATTTTCATCATCCAGTATTTTCTCAAACATCTGTTTGGCAGACGCGACAGTATACGGACCGTTCATTTCAGCACGGTTTTTCGCACAGCAATTCAGCATGACGAACTCTAGTTGCAACGACTCATTGTAGGGTAGAAGAAGCATTCTTCTGGTTACTATGGCCACATCTGTTCCTTGATTACAACAAACTTTATTTATCCGCAGATCGCAAACTGATGAGCTTGAATATGCTCAATAACTGCGGGGCATAACACCTTGTAGAGAAGCCGAAAGTTAAACCAACTGATTGGAAAGGATATTGATCTGGATTGTTTTTTATTAAGTGTTATTAGGAATTTATAAATTTTGTGATATTGATATACCCAAGTCACCTCGAGGTGCTTAATTCAACGAGAACGACTAGGTATCTTTTTATATAAGAAAGACCCCGACACATAAGTATCGGGGTCATGGTCTTACTCGCAGCAGTCCGGCTACTAAAAGTGCTCCATGCATCATCCATAATAGTGGCTGATTCCGTCAGCTTATTCCTTACGTCGCCGTCCTAGCGGTGTCCTTATCATCCTGATAGCTAACATTCCCCGTTAGCACACATCACTTGTTCCTTGAGCGGTGTCCCTTGCATCTTCCTGACGCTATCCATAACCTCTATCCTAGAGGGGTCCATTGTCTATCCTTAGTCATCAACATCCTATTGATGATAGTGTCCTTACAATGTCCTACGCTCCATGCTTGATTAATCATCCTGACCAACCAAATCGTCTTCCTGACGATAACCAAATCCTTGGTGCTTTCCTGTTCCATGTCTGCTTCCTGCTGACAACTCTCAATTTACGCCTTTCCTAAAAATTGACAATCTACCCTAGATAAATATTTATACGCCACATTGGTTAAATAGTTGTTAAATCATTATTTATCAATAACTTGATGTTTGTAATTTCTATTTTTCCGCTCACGAAATCGTTTTCTCTCACAACCCATGTAAGAGATCTCTCACACCACACATTCCAAATTGCTATTCGCCAAATTAGGGGACTCAACGTATGATGATAGATATATCGTTGTTAAGGATTAAAAATGTTAACTCAAGACGTTACTAAAGAATTAGAAGCGGTAATGGAACAACTGCAACAACAAGGAAAAGAACCAACCGTAGCGTTAGTGAAAGCACGCTTGAAAACGCCCGTCCCAATGCCTGCATTAATCACCGCAATAAAAAGTTGGAAAAGCGCTCAGCGTGTTCCCAAGGTTGAAGTCGCAGCGCAAGCGCATACCGATAATGATCGTCTTGCAGCGCTAGAAAGCACGGTGAAAAAACTAGTCGCTCGCATTGAAGAGCTAGAAGCCAAGCTAAGTGAGAAGTCATCATGAAGTTATGGGTAGATGCAGACGCATGTCCGAAAGTCATCCGCGAAACCATTGTGCGTGCCGCCGAACGCACGGGGATTGAATGTACGTTTGTCGCCAACCACGTTGTCCCGGTGCCCAAAAGAGACAACATCCACTCGCTGCAAGTTCCAGCTGGATTTGACATCGCTGACAACGAAATCGTTAAGCGTGTGGAGGCCAACGATTTGGTGATCACATCAGACATTCCGCTTGCAGATGAGGTCATCTCTAAAGGTGCTCAAGCCCTCAGTTCACGTGGCGAGCTTTATACGAAAGACACCATCAAAGCACGTCTAAATATCCGCGACTTCATGGAAACCATGCGTTCAAGCGGAATTCAGACTGGTGGTCCCGCTGCGCTTTCCCAAACCGATCGTCGCGAATTTGCGAACCATTTAGATCGTATTTTGGCTAAATTTAAGAAGTAATCCTCACTCTATTCATATTGAGCCAGCAAATCAAAGCCTGGCTCATTCCTGAAAATTCATTTTCAGCATTGCACCCAAAGCGTGCTCTTACTCCCATTTGTTTTGTTCTGTTTATTTTTCATCTCGCTCGCCATAGCTTCAATATGCAACGTGGTTTATTTTGAACGACGTTTTTAATAAATGTATAGAGAATAATGGGCTTTAACATCGTTTCTAGTGGAAGCTACCTGCCAACGAATCAATGGTCAGATCGAGAGATGGATCGCTTCCTAAAATTGGCGCCAGGGACCTGCCGAAATAAATTCGACGTTGAATATCGTCATGTAGCCAATACAAAAGAGACCGCTATTTACATGGCGGTGCAGGCGATAAAGCAGTGTTTAGGAAACATACATACCCTGAGCTCCGTTGATCTCCTTATCTACGCCAGTGGCACTCACCACCAGTCTCTGCCCTACGACGCCTCAGCGGTTCTCGCCGCGTTAGACGCTCCAACATGGCTAGAAAGTTTTGATTTGAACAGCACCTGTTTATCATTTCTTTCTGCGCTTGATCTTGCTCAGAGTCTATTCTTCGCAAAACGATACCGTCGGATTCTCATTGTTACCAGTGAGCTCGCCACTGGCATCACACTGAATCGAAATTTTACGCTCAAACCAGAAGTTGCAACCTTATTCGCCGACGGTGCCGCCGCGTTTTTGCTCGAAGAACAAAACGGTGATGGATTACTCACCAGTCACTTTGAAACGCATCATACCGGGTATTCATTTTGTCAAATTAAGGGCGGAGGTAGTCATGTCAACCCTCACACCTCAGAGCATCAAGCTTATTTAAAAAGCTGCCAGTTTGAGATGGAGGGCAAAGCACTCTTTAAACATGTGCGTAAAACCTTACCGGCGTTTCTAAAAAAAGGCTTTGACGCCTCTCCGGTAACACTCAGCGATATTGATTATTTTCTTCCGCATCAAGCCAGTGCGCACGGGTTAAAAAAACTGCCATCACTCACCGGGTTACCAACCGAGAAAACCGTTAATCACTTTTCGACTTTGGGAAACCAAGTCGCCGCCTCACTCCCAATTAACTTACACTGGCTGCGTAATCAGCCAGAAACAGCAGGAAAACATGTGTTATTAGCTGGCACCGCCGCAGGGTTGTCACTAGGGATGGGAGTGCTAAAACTATGAAAATATTAGTCACTGGCGGCAGTGGGATGTTGGGTAGCGCAATTCTAAGAATGTTTCACCAGCAACATGAACTGCATTTTACAGCACGAAATACAGTCATCGCCAAACAACTCGCTGAGCAATTCGATGTAATCCCACATTTAGTCGATTTGAGAGACCACTCTGCTGTTCATGCGGTATGCCAAGGCATGGATGCAATCATCCATTGTGCCGCTCTCTCAAGCCCATGGGGCAAGTGGGAAGCGTTTTATCAAGCCAATGTAGATGCCACCAAAAACCTCGTCAGTGCGGCTAATTCGCATCAAATCTCGCGCTTTATCCATATTTCCTCCACCAGCGTCTATTTTGACCATCAAGACCGTTGGAATATTCGAGAAACCGACGCCATTGCTTCACACTGGTGTAATGATTACGCACACACCAAATACCTATCTGAACTTGAAGCCGTAAAAGGCCAAAGCAAAGCGATCATTTTAAGACCGCGTGGCATTTTTGGCCCCAACGATCGCGCGATTATCCCAAGAGTGCTTAAGGCGATCAAAAACAACACTCTGCTTCTGCCATCGGGTAGAAACCCAGTGGTTGATCTAACTTATGTCGACAACGTTGCCCATGCGGCGATGCTCGCTTGCACTCAGGCAGACCGGCTTCAGCATGGTGATGTCTTCAATATTTCCAACAACGAACCAATGCCAATTGAGACTGTTCTACAAGCTTTATGTGTGGGGTTGAACCTAAAAGTAACGTTACAATCATTACCATACGGTGTGGTATCACCATTATTAAAGCTCAGTGAGCAAATACGAAGGCGCTTACCACATCAGCCAGAGCCAAGGCTCACTTCATACAGCGCAGGATTGTTTAACTATCATCAAACTCTGGATATCAGCAAGGCGATAAAAAACCTGAATTACCAACCGCTTTTTTCAATTCAAGAAGGAATACAGCAGTATGCAAACTGGTCTAAAAATAAAAATCTTTGAGGCTGGACACTGCGTACACCCAGGCTTTGTTGTCAAACCAGGCTCTGGTATCAAGCCTAGAGCATTTCCTGCAGCCGTTGCGTTAATTCAGCACCCGACACAAGGCAACATCCTGTTTGATACGGGATATCACGAGCATTTTTTTAGCGCGACTCGTCCCTTCCCTGAACGTTTTTATGCTTGGACAACACCTTGCCGCTATCAACAAGAACATGGGATTGTTGCGCAGTTGGCAAAAGAAAATCTCAAACCTCATGATATTGAGCATTTAGTGCTCTCCCACTTCCATGCCGATCACATTGCTGCCGTGTCTGAGTTTTCCCACTCTCAATTGCATTGTCAACAAAAAGGGGTGGATGCAATTACTAAAAGTGGTCGAATTGGAGGCGTAAGAAAAGGCTACCTAAAAGCTCTACTCCCTCCACAGCTTGAATCTAACTTCATCATTCATGGTGATTTTTCTGTGCCAATCAGCCAAATTCTTCCTCAGTGCCAAGGGGTTAACTTGCTCTGTAAAGACATGTTCGACGATGGACTTATTTATATGGTTAGCTTGCCAGGCCATGCAGCTGGCCAAGTGGGCTTGCTGGTTAAAAGAGACCAAAGTTGGCTGTTCTTACTCGCCGATGCATGCTGGTTAATCGAGAGCTTGAGTGAAAATATCGATCAGCATTGGCTGGCGAACATGCTTTGCGATGACACAAAAGCCTATAAAAACACCCTCTCCGAGTTGAGAAGTTGCTACCAACGAACCCACCACGTTGTTCGCTTCGTACCTTCACACTGTCAGGAAACTATCCAGCAGCTAATCAAAGAAGGATGGATGAAGTGAGAACGCTTATCTCAGAATTCTGGCGAACCCGCTACCGCCCTTTCGGCTCAAGGGAACAAGTCGAAACATGGCAGCAACAACACTTAACGCAACACTTGGATTGGGTATGCCGTCATTCACCGTATTACCGCTCTTTTCAAGGTGCACCACTCAGTGATTTCCCTATCATGAATAAGCAAACCATGATGGAGAACCTTTCAGAGTTAAATACGAAGGGCTTAGATGCTGAACAGTTAATGCAGCAGGCACTCAAAGCAGAGCAGTCACGCAACTTTGCCGCTTCGAAAGTTGGTGATGTTACGGTTGGGCTTTCTTCGGGCACATCAGGCATGCGCGGGCTGTTTCTTGCTGACAAGCAGGAAACACAACTGTGGGCCGGCAATATATTGGCTCGCCTTTTGCCCAACCTATGGCAAAAGCACCGAATTGCACTAGCCTTGCGAGCCAACAGCCCACTGTATAAATCCGTCGCGAAAGGGCCTGTCACATTCTTTTATGCCGATTTAACCAAACCTTACCAAGAATGGATAAAAGAGCTGGATGAGTTCCAACCCACGCTTTTGGTTGGTAGTGCGCAAGCTCTTCAGCTCTGCGCCCAGTTCAGCGGTCAATTTGGTCAACCCGCAATTCAACCACAGCGGATCATTTCTGGGGCAGAGGTTCTAACCGAGAGTGACCGTCACTATATTTCTCAACGGTTCGACAGCGAACTCCATGAAGTCTATCAATGTACTGAAGGTTTTCTTGCATGTACTGATCAGCATGGACAAATGCGCTGGAATCAAGATGTTGTTTACATCGAAAAACATTGGCTGAATACCGAACGTACTCATTACAGCCCAATCATTACCGATTTTCGTCGTAAAACTCAGCCAATTATTCGTTATCAGCTCGACGATATTATTGAGAATAAACAGGATAATGGCGTATTTGAACCTCTTGGCGCAATTGCCGGACGATGTGGTGATCGCCTCACGCTAAACTCAAACCACGTCCCAGTGACGGTGTTACCAGATCTCATCTACCGCGCTATAACACTATCTGCCCAAGGTCGCGTGGATTACCGAATCACCCAAACAGGGTCACAAACCATTCAAATTGAAGCGGATGTTCACCACCATAGGGTAATACATCAAGCCTTGATAAAGTTGTTTGACCAATTACGGCTTGATCCTGTCAGATTTAGTTACCGCCCTGCGCCTATTTGGACGCCAATGAATAAACAACGACGTGTGGTGAACATATGCGGGTCTTAATCACCGGAGCCCGAGCACCAGTTGCACTAGAGTGGGCAACCATGTGTATGCATCATGGCCATGAAGTAATTCTCACCGATTCGCTAAAAAAGCCTCTGGGATCATTTTTGCGAGGCATCGAGTCTTATATACCCACCGCTTCACCTCGATTTGCGTTTCCCACCTATCAACAGCAGATCCTAAAAATCATTACTCAGATGCGTATTGATATGGTGATACCCACTTGTGAAGAAGTGTATTACTTGGCTCATGTTGCCAAACAATGTCCAGAAGTAGATTTTTTTCTTCCCGATGTGGCGCTGCTCAATGCCCTACACAACAAGTTGACCGTCTTTGAACAACTTAAAGGCTTGCCAGAAATTACACTTCCAAAAACTCGTTTGGTCGCTGATAAAAGTGAGATTGAAATTAATAAGAGAACCGTTCTAAAGCCAGTTTACTCTCGGTTTGGCGGGCAAGTAATAAGAGATGTGACAACTCAGTCTATTTCTGCCGCCACGATATCACCCCTTTTCCCTTGGGTTCAGCAACAAAAAATCCATGGGACTCCGGTGTGTAACTATGCGATTTTTGAACATGGTGACCTTAAAGCACACCAAGCTTATGTGCCAAAATACTGTGTAAACGGCTCGGCCGCCAGTGCTTTTCAGCCACTCTCATGCGAACGACTAGATACATTTATCGCAGCTTTTGGTAAACGTCATACTTATCATGGGCAAGTGTCGTTTGACTTCATCAAATCACAAGATGAACTCTACGTGATTGAATGTAACCCAAGAGCCACCAGTGGTTTGCACCTACTCTCGTCTCGATGCAATCAACTGCTTCCTTATATGGAGTTTACCAGTCCTTCCAAACAGCGATTGCATCATTTAGGGCCAATAACACTCATCGCTGAAGGTGGGTTATCCCTGTTCAAGGCTCGAACTTGGCAAGATTGGTGGTCTGGAGTGAATGTGATGCAACAGCATAACTTACCGGTCGGGAGCCAAATCCGGAGTGTGTTTGAATTACTCCGGTTAGCTAGGCAGAACAAGGCAAAGTGGAGTGCCGCTTCTACTGTTGATATTGAGTGGAATGGAGAAGCGTTGCGATCATGACACTTTCCTCTCAAGAATGGCATCAAACCTTTATCACTCTTATGCAGTCGAATCCTATTGATGAATGCACAGCAAGCTTTGGTTGCTACTATATCGATGATGTTGCCATTCCCTACTCCGTAACACCAAAAATACCAAACAACTGTTATGCCGTGTCCCCTATGACACTGCTTAGTGGCTACGCCGAAGAAGAGCTTCACAAAGTCAAAAATGTGGCTGTTCGATGGGTATGTAAGCTACTTATTAATATGACTAAACCAATCTTATCATTGGCTGGATTGGATCAAGTCCAAACACTCAACAATCAGTGCTTGTCCTCCAATATGTATAGCGAACAATGGGAATCCTTAAACCTTGATGAACTGCGTCGCATGGCACTCGATCAATACCCCACCTTTCCCTTGGTGCTTCGCTCCCTCAACCAACTTCAGCACTCACACTTAATTCAGCGATTAGAACAGCAACAATGGCAAAGCTTGGTAACACGACAAGTGTATTTACTTGAGGATTGGCAAGCATTCAGCTTCAACCGAGATTTAACGAAAGACTTCAAGCTGTTTAATGATAAAGATTGGCAGTTTAAGCCACTGGCTACTGATGAAGAGTTTCAGCGCGCCAAAGTGTTATATGACATGCTTTACCTTGATAAATACAGCCGGAATAACATCCAGTTTTCAACCCAATATTTAAAGCAGGCTAGCCAGAATAACTTAGTGCATTTAGTGGGACTATTTTATCAAGGAGAGATGCTGGCTACGTTAGGCATAGTAGAAATTGATAACGACATGACTTGCCCAATTTTTGGCTACGATACCAATAAGCCGCAGAGTTTTGCGCTGTATAGAAGAATATCTGCTTATACCATCCGCCACGCAATGATATGCCAGCGTCGCTTTAATATGAGCTCAGGGGCTCCAGCTTTTAAACGCAACCGAAAAGCCCGGCCAGAAATTGAATTTAGCTATGTTTATATTGCGCACTTACCTTGGTACAAACGCATAATTTGGCAAAGCTTGTGCTGGCTCACTCAGCACTTTTATCGCCCTTTGTTGATGCGTTTTCAGCTATAAATCGACATCTATAATCAGGCAAGCCTGCGTGCACAGTCTCAATCGATAAAAAAGCCTGCGACGTTCGCAGGCTTTTTTTAATGGAGCTGTGTGAGGTAACCGTTTTTTACGGTGTGTAGTATGTTGCTGCGCCAGGGCCTACTGGTAAACCAAATACGAATACCCATAGATAGAACAACACACTCCAACCGACAATGAAGCAGATTGAGTAAGGTAGCATGGTCGCGATCAGCGTACCGATACCTAAGTTCTTCATGTAACGAGTTGCTACCGCTAGGATCAAACCAAAGTAGCTCATCATTGGAGTAATAATGTTTGTCGTCGAGTCACCAATTCGGTAAGCAGCCTGAATCGTTTCCGGTGCATAACCAACAAGCATCAACATAGGAACAAAAATCGGTGCCGTCACTGCCCACTGTGCCGATGCCGAACCAATCATTAGGTTGATAAAGCCACACATGAGGATGAAGGCAAAGAACAACATTGGGCCAGTTAAGCCAATTTCTTGCAAGAAGCTAGCGCCAGCAACCGCGAATACCTGACCGAAGTTAGTCCATTTAAAGAAAGCAACGAACTGAGCCGCAAAGAAAACTAATACAATGTACATGCCCATAGAAGACATAGATTTCGCCATTGCATCAATTACATCGCGATCCGTCTTCATCGTGCCAACAACTTTACCAAACACAAAGCCTGGGATAGCAAAGAACACAAAGATGAATGCCACGATACTTTTCAGGAATGGAGAACCTGCAATTGTACCTGCATCAGAACGTAAGATGCCGTCAGCTGGAACAACCGTCCAAGCAAGCAACGCGGAAACAACCAGTACAGCAACACCTGCTAGTTTTAGACCTTTCTTCTCAATGTCTGTCAAGCCGCCCATTTTGTCGTTCGACAAATCTTCTGAGGCTTCTTCTTCACTGTATTTGCCAAGCTTTGGCTCAACAATTTTTTCAGTAACAAACGCACCAGTGATTGCAATGAAGAACGTCGAAACAAACATGAAGTACCAGTTAACTTCTGGACCAACAGTGTAAGTTGGGTCAATCATTTGCGCTGCAGTTTCAGTAATACCTGACAGTAGCGGGTCAACCGTACCGATAAGTAGGTTTGCTGAATAACCACCGGATACACCAGCGAATGCCGCAGCGAGGCCTGCAAGTGGGTGACGACCTAGAGAATGGAACAGCATTGCTGCCAGTGGAATAAGTACCACATACCCCAGCTCTGATGCCGTATTTGAAATGATACCAGCGAAAACAACAGTCACTGTTACCATGCGTTGAGATGCGCCCATGACCAAGCCACGCATAGCTGCAGATAGCAAACCAGAGTACTCAGCAATAGCAACACCCAACATCGCAACCAAAACCGTGCCTAAAGGCGCAAAGCCAACAAAGTTTTTCACTAAGTTAGTAACGATAAGTTCGAGTCCATCAGCGTTAAGTAAGCTGACGACATGAATCATGCCATCTGCGGCACGACCTTTTGCGCCCTCAGGACGAGGGTCCACAACGGAAACTTCGAAGTATCCTGCAATGCCCGACATCACCAGAATGGCTAAACAGAAAATGGCAAATAGTGTGATCGGGTGAGGTAATAAGTTCCCCAAATATTCGACAGTATCCAAAAAGCGCGTAAACAGCGGCTTCTTAGGCGAGTTTTGTTTAATTGAATCAGATGAACTCATCTGTTCCCTCCTTGTTTTTATTCCTGTGCAAATGTGACAAAAATGTCAAAAAAGCGAGCGAAGGGTACTTGAGTAGAAGGTTAAAGAAAAGCCCTAAATGTTACAAACTGTGACCATTAGAGAGTTTTATAACCAATAATAAACAAAAATGTAGACATTTCATCCATGTAAAACAGTTAAGTCAAAATTATCAATTAAACAAAACCGTAAGCCAGAAATATGCAGAACGATTACTTCTGCACTGCTTTAAACCTCGGATTCGCCTTACAAATGACATATAGACGCCCTCTTCGTTTTACGATCTGGCAATCCGGATGACGACTTTTTGCACTTTTTAATGATTTCACTACCTTCATGATTTATTCCTTTTCGCTCTTAAATTGACCAAAACGACGGTTGAAGTTCGCAATACGACCTTCTGTTTGAACCACTCGCTGTTTACCGGTGTAGTACGGATGGGATGCTGACGACACATCTAACGTAAAATAAGGGTAGGTTTTGCCATCTTTCCATTCGATGGTTCTCTCTGTTTTCAACGTAGAACCAACAACGAAGTATTCATCTACGCTGGTGTCGTGGAACACCACTGGACGATATTCAGGGTGGATTCCTGGTTTCATAATACTTTTCCTCTCAATTAAAATGTTATGTTATAACGTTATAATTAATAATCATTATCAACAAGAAAAGCAAGAGAAATTTGTGATACTTTTCATCTCAATGAATTCTTAAAGATGTCCACCATGTATTCCATTGAACCCATCGGTGTCATTGAGACACCGTACAAAGAAAAGTTTGCAGTACCGCGCCAGCCTCGCTTAGTACCAACTGCGAAAGCACGCGTAAAACTGTTAGGTGCAGCGAATAGCCCTGAAGCAGTACGCGGGCTAGAACAGTTCTCTCACGTTTGGCTGTTATTTTTGTTTGATCAGAATTTGGAAGCAGGTTGGAAGCCAACCGTCCGTCCGCCACGACTAGGCGGCAATGAACGAATAGGTGTCTTTGCCTCACGCTCGACTTTCCGCCCAAACGGAATCGGAATGTCAGCCGTTGAAGTGAAAGGAGTCACTAAGCAAGGCGATCAAATCTATCTTGATTTAGGCAGCGTTGATCTCGTTGATGGGACACCGATTGTAGATATTAAGCCTTATATCCCCTATTCGGATTCTATTTCGGAAGCACAAGGCGGATACGCAGACCAAGAACCAGAAAAGTCACAAGTCACCTTTTCTGCTCAAGCATTAGCAACGATAGAAAATCGATCCGATACTGACTATGTAAGATCAGTCATTGAACAAGTTCTGGCACAAGATCCTCGTCCTGCATACAAGAAAAGCAAGCCGGACGACAAAGAATATGCGGTAAATTTGTTCGACTTGAACGTAAAGTTCACAGCAACAAGCAACTTAATAACGGTTACCGCTATTGAAAGCTTTTGACAAACGCAATTGGCTGATATTATAGACGGCTAATAAATTTCCCTTTCGGGAACTCCCATACTCCAGCTTATTCAAGCTTGAGTATCTAACTTAAATAAACGGATAAATTTAATGCGTACCAGTAATTATCTTCTTTCTACTCTGAAGGAGACTCCAAACGACGCAGAAGTAGTGAGCCACCAGCTCATGCTACGTGCAGGTATGATCCGTAAGCTGGCTTCAGGTCTATACACCTGGCTACCTACTGGTCTACGTGTACTGCGTAAAGTCGAAAACATCGTTCGTCAAGAAATCGACAATGCAGGCGCAGTCGAAACTTTGATGCCCGTTGTTCAGCCGTTTGAACTATGGGAAGAGACAGGCCGCAGCGAAAAGATGGGTCCTGAGCTACTTCGCTTTACTGACCGTCATGTTCGTCCGTTTGTACTTAGCCCAACCGCTGAAGAAGTGATCACTAGCCTTGTTCGCAATGAAGTGAGCTCTTACAAACAGCTTCCGCTAAACCTGTACCAAATCCAAACCAAATTCCGTGACGAACGTCGTCCACGCTTTGGTGTAATGCGTTCACGTGAATTCTCAATGATGGATGCGTACAGCTTTGACATTGATAAAGACGGCCTACAAAAGTCATACGACGCAATGCACGATGCTTACTGCAAAGCATTCGATCGCATGGGTCTGGATTACCGTCCTGTACTAGCAGATAGCGGTGCTATCGGTGGTAGCGGCTCTCAAGAGTTCCACGTACTGGCTGAAAGTGGCGAAGACATCATCGCATTCTCTACCGAGTCAGATTACGCGGCAAACATCGAAAAAGCAGAAGCACTAGCTCCAGCCTCTGAAGCAGCGGCACCAACGCAAGAAATGACGTTGGTAGATACGCCAAACGCAAAAACAATCGCTGAATTGGTTGAGCAGTTCGAGCTGCCAATTGAAAAAACAGTGAAAACTTTGTTTGTGAAAGCGTCTGACGAGGTTGATGCACCAATCATCGCGCTTATCATTCGTGGCGATCATGAACTGAACGAAGTGAAAGCAGAGAACCTTCCTCAAGTTGCAGCTCCACTGGAAATGGCATCTGAAGAAGAAATTCGTGAGCTTATCGGTGCTGGTCCTGGTTCTCTAGGCCCTGTTGGCCTTAAACTGCCGTTCATCGTTGACCGCAGCGTAGCGGTAATGAGTGATTTCGGTGCGGGTGCGAACATCGATGGCAAACACTACTTCGGCATTAACTGGGGTCGTGACGCAGAGCTTGGTCAAGTTGAAGACCTACGCAACGTGGTTGAAGGCGATCCAAGCCCATGTGGTAAAGGCACTATCCAGCTTAAGCGTGGTATCGAAGTTGGCCATATCTTCCAACTTGGCAACGCTTACTCCGCAGCGATGAACTGTGGTGTACTTGGTCCTGATGGTAAGAACGTCATCCTAGAAATGGGCTGTTACGGTATCGGTATCACTCGCGTCGTAGCGGCTGCTATTGAGCAAAACCATGACAAATACGGCATCATCTGGCCAGATGCAATCGCACCATTCCAGGTTGCGATCGTTCCAATGAACATGCACAAGTCAGAAGAAGTAAAAGAAGCCGCTGAGAAGTTGTACGCTGAGCTAACGGCAATGGGCATCGAAGTACTATTTGATGATCGTAAAGAACGCCCAGGTGTAATGTTCTCTGATATGGAGCTTATTGGTGTACCGCATACCATTATTATCGGTGACCGCTCGATGAAAGAAGGCAACTTCGAATACAAGAACCGTGCTACTGGTGAGAAAACGCCAGTCGCAATGACTGATATTATCGAGCACGTAAAAGCTCAACTAAAGTAAGCGCTCGACGAGTTCGCATTTGAAGTAATTTCAAATAATTAGAAAGGGTTGGCTTCGGTCAGCCCTTTTTTATTACTGGGCAACCTTACTACTCCCCTTTAGATCTATTCACTTTGTTAATCTTTGGTTCAGCTTCTTGCTATTAAACTGATTTCATCATCTAAAGGAGGTCAGTTATGGATTTAAAAAGTCTTCTAAACCAAGCACTCAAATCAGACTTACTCAAGCAAGGGGCTGATGCGTTAGGTAAACAAACTAACAACATCAAATCCTCATCAAACTCAAGTAGCCTGAAAACGCTAGGAGCAGGTGCCGTTGGCGGAGGCCTTATCGGCATGCTGATGGGCTCGAAGAAAAGTAAAAAAATGACTAAGAAAATAGGCTCGGGCGCATTAAAAGTCGGTGGCGCTGCTGCGCTTGGAGCATTAGCCTACAAAGTTTATAACGACTGGCAAGCCAAACAGTCCGGTCAAGGTGTTCATGAGACCTTTGACCCCGATGACAGCAAACACAGTGTACTAATTTTAAAAGCAATGATTGGAGCCGCAAAAGCCGATGGCCATGTCGATGAAGAGGAAATGGCCCGCATCGAGCAAGCTCTCGCGGATATGGGCGCAGATGAGCATGTACGTCAGCTCGTTCAGCAAGAACTAAACAAACCGCTCGATCCTGCTGAAATTGCTAATCAGGCGACTTCTCCTCAACAAGCGTCAGAAATTTATCTCGCGTCTTTGATTGTTGCTGATGAGCAAAACTTCATGGAAAAAGCGTATTTGCAAGAACTGGCAAAACAACTTCAGCTTTCACCAGAAGTCACTCAGCAGTTAGAAGTACAAATGCAGTGATTAAATCTCGCTCAAGCAACTCCTCAACTTGAGCCAAAACAACTCTGCACTTTGAGTTTCAAATCTGCTGTGTGTATATTGAGATAAGTTATCATTTAGTGGAAAGAAAACATGCAAGTATACGGCTGTTGTGAACTGGTTCGTGAGCTTTATGCTCAAATTGGTAGTGGCGATCAAGCTTACATTCCTCAGGCAATTTCATGTGCTGTTAAAGCGCTGAACGATGTTGCGGCGGATGAGTCTCTGCCTAAAGAAGTGCGTGAAAAAGCGGCATTTGCTGCGGCAAACCTACTGATTTCAGATTTTGAGGATAAGTAATGAATCTAGCGAACTTTGAATCCATGGATCCTGTCATGCTCATGAGCATTGTAAATATGAAGCTACGCGACGACTTCGGTGGTGACTTAGATAAACTGGTAGCTTTCTTCGATATCGATCGCACAGCACTAGAAGCAAAACTGGCTTCTGCTGGTTTTGACTTTCTTCCAGAAGCAGGACAATTCCGTTAACCCGCAGCAATCACCGCGGGTAACTGAAACGGGGAATAACCAACATGAAAAAGGGCTTGATGATCACTCATCAAGCCCTTCTCTTTTGTCCAATAGACGTTTCGATTAGCCGAATGAAGCCCATATGACCGTAGCCACAAGAATTGGACATACAAACTTCACATACGCAGGCCATAACTTACCAAACCAACCTTGCGTAAACTCCGGGCAACCTTGCTCAAGCTCTTTGATTTTTGAGTTGCGATTCCATACCCAACCACCAAATAAGCAGAATAAGAGCGCAGCGGTTGGTTGTAGATACTGAGTAGCAACCGTCGCGACCATACCAAACAGAGCGCCAAAGTTATAAACAATCACCACACTGAGCAAGGCGATGAGACCACCTAAAACCCAGCTCGTTGCGCTACGCTTGGTGTTGAAACGCTCACTCACTAACGCCACTGGACACTCTAACATTGAAATTGAAGACGTTAGCGCCGCAATCGTCAGCAATAAAAAGAACACAATAGAGAACAATTGACCAAGCAAACCTAAGCTATCAAACATCAACGGCAATACGGTAAATACCAACGTATCAGAGCTTAATAGAGAGCCATCTTCAGCATAGATTTGAACGCCTTTTTGCATCGCAACAAACATCGCTGGCATCACCACTAACCCTGCAATGAAAGCAACGGCAGTATCTACCATGGTCACGTTCATCGCCATCTTTGGTAGGTTCTCTTTCTTACTCAAGTAAGAGCCATAAATCAGCATTGAACAGCCACCGATCGTAAGCGAGAAGAAGCCCTGCCCCATTGCAGCAAGAATCAACTTGCGGTCCCATACCTTTTCGAAATCCGGTACCAAGTAATGCTTTAGCCCTTCCATCGCACCGTTTTGCGTCATGATGTAAGCAAACAGTAGAGCAAACAAAACAAACAATGCTGGCATCAAACGTGTGGACCACTTCTCAATACCTTGTTTTACGCCACCTTGTACGATGAGAATCGTTAGCACATAAAAAGTAATGGCTCCGAACAAGTTACGTTCAACGCTAAAGCCCTTTAGCCATTGAGTTACAGCTTCTAACCCCATTAGATCTGTGATTGCACCCAGTAAAAAGCAGATCAACCAACCACCGACAATAGAGTAAAACGCTAAAACAGCGCTTGGTACGCTTAAACCAATCCAGCCCACAATACCGCCGAGCTTTTTACCTACCGGATGATTGGTAAGCAAACGCATACTATCCACCGGGTTGGCTTGACCATGACGACCAATCGCCATTTCAACCACCAGCATAGGAAATGCGACGATAAGAATCATCACCAAATAAACCAACAGGAAAGCACCGCCGCCATTACTGGCAGCTTGGGTTGGAAAGCCCCAAATATTGCCAAGGCCAACTGCGGCACCTGCGGCTGCTAAGATGAATCCGAGACGAGAGCCAAAATGCTCACGAGGCTGAGAAGAGGTTTGCTGTGTCATACTACTCACACAAAATATCATTGAACTAGCTAACTAGTACACTATAGCAATATTCACTATTCAACAAGAGCACTCCGGTTAAATACTCGACAGTTGAAACAATTCACAGTCATTCAGCTTGTAAATTTTAACGTACATCTCACATTCATCATTCTAAGACCTGGCGACTTTTGTCTTTTTCACACGCCTAGAATTTGTGATTCTCCCATCGTGAAGTGAGCCGAAAAATAATGAGCTTTGGTGTAAGGAACGAATAGTTCCTCGTGATACTGTGTCGAAAAGCAGAATATTGTGCTTCGCTTTTTCCCCCTTATGTCTATTTATCAGCTAGTTATTACTCTGTTCTCATTTATATCCATGACTCAAGGAGAGGAAAATGAAGGTCACTCTACTTCACGGAGCGATGGTTGCAGCACTCAGCGTCAGCTACCAAGCTCAAGCCTATAACTGCCAAAGCCTACCCGACTGGGACAGCACTGCGACTTATACATCGGGCACTTTAGTAAAAACGCAAGGAGCCGCTTACGAGGCCGCGTATTGGACGCAAGGCAATGACCCTGTTACCAATTCAGGGGCTTGGGAGGCATGGAAAGCGTTAGGGCAATGTGATGGTGGAAGCAACAACCTAGAGCCAACAGTGTCATTCTCCTCTCCAACAAACAACGCACAAATTCCCGAAGGCAGTGCGATCACCTTGCTAGCCAACGCAGCCGACGAAGATGGCCAAATCGCACAAGTTGAGTTTGTTGCAGGCAACCAAACGGTTGCTGTGGTAACTCAAGCACCATTCGAAGCATCTTGGACCGCTATTGAAGGTGTCTCGCAATTGACCGCGATTGCGACCGATAATGAGGGAGCCGTTACCACCACGACGATTTCTATCCAAGTTCAACCACAAGTCGAGTTGCCACCACCTAGTATTTCACTGACAAGCCCATCGGGAACGGAAGCGCTTAACGTGGGTGGGAACCTCACGGTGGCCGCTCAAGCTGATGATATTGATGGTGTGGTCACACAAGTTGAGTTCTTCGTGAACAATCAATCCGTTGCGATTGATACCAGCGTACCTTACGAATATCAATGGACCGCGAGTGCTGGTACACATTCGTTTAAAGCACAAGCGACTGATGACACAAACCTCTCAACCATGAGCCAAGAAATAACGCTTGTTGTTAGTAATTCAGAAACAGGGACGGGCGGATGTGCAGATGCAGTGCCTTACGCGGCGGGAACGAGTTATCAAGTTGGCGACCTAGTTTCTCACTTCAACCAAAAATATCGTTGTGACGTTGCGGGTTGGTGTTCCTCGGATGCGACATGGGCTTACGAGCCTGGTGAAGGGTTATATTGGCAAGATGCTTGGAGTGGCCTAGGTGCTTGTTCGACACCACCGCAAGTTGCCATTACGGCACCAACGGATGGACAAGTTGTGCTCGCTGGCAGCAATAACGAAATCACGGCTAACGCAAGCGATGCTGATGGCACAGTCACGCAAGTTGAGTTTTTTGCGAACAACACCAGCTTAGGGGTCATCACTCAAGCACCATATTCCGTTACTTGGAACGCCACACTTATTGGCGCTAACCAGCTTAAAGCCGTCGCAACCGATAATGATAACAACACGTCAGAGTCCTTGGTTGGTGTGGAAGTCAGCGATAAAGATTTGGTCGTCTCACTGACTTCACCAAGTAGCGGTCAAACCGTCGGCTTAGGCAAAAACCTCACATTAAGTGCCAATGCAACGTCTTTAACTTCAGGCATTAAGCACGTTGATTTCATGATCAACGGCTCTATTGTTGCAACCGATACCACGGCACCTTACACAGCCAACTGGACACCAACTGCACTTGGTAACTTTACAGTTAGCGCCCAAGCTGTGGATTTGTCAGGAAGCAATGCATTGTCTGACGCAGCAGCAATAACGGTGGTTGAGCAAGCAGAGAAACGTCATAAACTCATCGGTTACTGGCACAATTTTGTAAATGGGGCTGGCTGTCCAATTCGTCTAGCGGATATGGCTGATGCGTGGGATGTGATTGATATTGCCTTTGCCGAAAATGACCGCAACAGTGATGGTACCGTGCACTTTAATCTATATTCAGGCGATATTTACAGCGATTGTCCAGCACTCGATCCAACACAATTCAAGCAGGACATGGCAGCGCTTCAAGCTAAAGGTAAGAAGTTTGTTCTCTCTCTTGGCGGCGCAGAAGGCACGATTACGCTGAATACCGTTCAAGACGAAGCCAACTTTGTCTCTAGCCTAACAGGTCTTATCGCTGAGTGGGGCTTTGATGGTCTTGATGTGGATTTAGAGAGTGGATCTAACTTGGTTCATGGCTCGCAAATTCAAGCTCGCCTTGGTCGTGCTTTGCTTCAAATAGAGCAAAATATGGGTGGCGACATGTACCTAACCATGGCACCTGAGCATCCTTATGTTCAAGGCGGCTATGTGGCTTACAGCGGTATTTGGGGAGCTTACATTCCTGTGATAAACGAGACACGCAGCACGCTCGACCTACTTCACGTCCAGCTATATAACAACGGTGGCTTGCCAAACCCATATCTGCCAGGCAGTGCACCAGAAGGCTCTGTGGATATGATGGTAGCGCAATCTAAAATGCTTATAGAAGGCTTTGAATTGGCCGACGGCACTCAGTTTGCACCACTACGTGATGATCAAGTCGCAATCGGCTTACCTTCAGGTCCTAGCTCGGCAAATTCAGGCCAGGCTCCGACACAGAATATTATCAGCGCACTAGATTGTTTAACCAGAGGCACTTCATGCGGCACCGTTAAGCCAGCGTTCAATTACCCGAATTATGCAGGGGTAATGACGTGGTCTATCAACTGGGATCAGCATGATGGTTTTAATTTCTCAAAACCTGTCGGCGATAAGCTCACCGAGATGAACGCGCAATAAGCTATCAAAGAACAAGCGGGTAAAACGGAAATATCGTCTTGCTTTCATTACTTGTTCAAGTATGTAAAAACGAAAAGAGAGCACAATTGTGCTCTCTTTCTTTATACCATTGAGTTCTACTTTTTGAAGGGTAATTAAATCGTAAATACTCGGTAATCTTTTAGCTCAGGGATTTTCTTCAACAAATCGTCTTCTTGCCCTGCCATGTCATCCAACGAGTCGCACAAGTCTTCTGCTTGTTGCTCTACCTCTTTCGAATGCTCAGCTAAACGCTCTTCTACTTTCGCGCTGAGTTCAGCCATACTCTCCGATAATGCAGTGAGGTTTATTCCCCCCTCTTCCTTCATTTTTTTCGATAAAGCATCCAACGAACTCGCTAAAAACTCTTTATTGAAGATCTCTTGTGCTTTTGCAAAGTCTTCAGTCCACCCTTGTGTCATGGACTCAAAGCTTTCCGCTGGTAGAATGAAATCACCATCTTTGTAGTAACGTGATTCAACATCAGCGAAAAAGTCCTGTACTGCGACTTTGACGTTATCAAACGCGCCAGGTGCGTCTAGGCTTTCCGCGACATCATCGATGATGTCATTTGCAAGCGCTAAACCATCACTCGCCAACTGCTTTGCTTGTGGAATATACGCGTTCATTTTTTCGCGATAGTCTTCAATTGCCGCTTTTTGGTCGGCATTGAGTTCAATTAGCTCACCTTTGATGAATAGGTTGTTATCCTCATCCACGACAGCTTTATCACCTGTCGTTTGGCGAATTTCCAAGCTTTGCCCATCCATACGAACTTCATTATTGATGTCCACACGACACTGCGCTGCATAACCAGTAGCACTGACCATCAGCAATGAGAGTGTAAAAAGCTTTTTCATGTCATTCTCTTTTATTTAACATTACTCGTGTTAAACATAACACTGAGTGATACATGAGATGTCAGCAAACCGTCACGACTTCGTAACAAGTTGTTTTTTCTCCTATTTTTACATCAATCTCATCGCCTTCTTCTTTCCCGAATAACGCTCGACCAAGAGGAGATTTTGCTGTTAAGACAAAGACTTCCTGAGCCTGATATTTAACAGTCAGACCACCAGAACAAGGGCCTACAAAGAAGTGCTTTTCAAGCAAATTCTCATCTGCGAGAACGACGTAAGCACCTACACCAACAGGTGCGCCTTTAAAGTCGCGAGTCACTAGAGCGCGATATTGACGCAGCTCGTCTTCACTCTCTTGGATTCGCATTGCTTGTCCATGAGCAAGATACGCGGCTTCAAGTGCTAACGTATCGTACTTATGCTCGGGAACAGTTTCTTCATCTGTCGCGGCATCAATGGCTCGCTGAGCCGATGCATGGGCCACTTGAAGTTTTTCTTCCAGATGTTGGATGATAATTTGGACTAAGTCAGCTTTGTTCATACTTTTAGGACGCGCGTTTGGCACTCAGGGTGTGTTAATGTACCTAAGTTTACCATCAAAGAAAGGTTTCCCTATTATGCAAAGTGACTCGCTGCATCAAACACTTCAATCCGTATTTGGTTTTGACTCATTACGCCAAGGTCAACAACCCGTAATTGAAGCGGTTATGAATGGTTACTCTGCTGCGGCCATCTTTCCTACGGGTTCGGGTAAGTCTCTCTGTTACCAATTGCCAGCAACCGTATTGCCTAATCTTACGTTGGTGATCTCGCCGTTGTTGGCGCTAATGAAAGATCAGCTAAACTTTTTGCAAAATAAAGGGATCCCAGCCGCTTCTATCGATAGCAGTCAAAGCAGAGAAGAGTCACAACGCGTCATGGCAGGGGTAAAAAATGGACAGATCAAAATATTGATGATTTCTGTTGAGCGCCTAAAGAACGAGCGTTTTCGTGAGTTCATTCGCCAAGTGCCGATCTCTTTGATGGTGGTTGATGAAGCGCACTGTATTTCCGAATGGGGACATAACTTCCGCCCTGATTATCTCAAGCTACCGCAATATCAACGTGAACTGAACATTCCACAATCTTTGCTTCTCACTGCAACAGCAACGCCCGCAGTTATTGAAGACATGAAACAAAAGTTCGATATTGCCAGTGAACATATTACCGTTACAGGCTTCTACCGCCCCAATCTGGATATCTCGGTGATCCCGTGCGAGGAAACAACGAAACAAGAAAAGCTAAGTGAAATCATCGCCTCTTCTCCTAAGCTTCCAACTATCGTATACGTGACACAACAGCAGACAGCAGAGCAAGTAGCAAAATCACTAATCCATATTGGCATTAATGCTCACGCGTACCATGCTGGTATGAAAAGCGACATCCGTGAACAAATCCAACAGCAGTTCATGGATAGCCAAATTGACTGTATTGTTGCAACGATTGCATTTGGTATGGGGATCGATAAATCTGATATCCGCCGCGTCATTCACTTCGACTTACCCAAATCAATCGAGAACTACGCACAAGAGATTGGACGTGCAGGCAGGGACGGGCAACGTTCTGAGTGCATTCTGCTAGGCAATACGTCCGGCTTAACGGTGTTGGAGAACTTTGTCTATGGTGACACACCTGAACTAACCTCGATTAACTATGTAGTCGAGCAAGCGAAAGAACATGCTCCACAATGGGAGGTAGTGCCACTGCGTTTATCGCGTGAAAGTAATATCCGCCAATTGCCACTCAAAACCTTGTTGGTTTATTTGGAGCTACATAAACTCATTGAAGCAAAATACAGTTACTTTGCGGAATATCGCTTTAAGTTTTTGCACGATCAGCAATTTATTGTGAATCAATTTCAAGGCGAGCGACGTCAATTCGTGGAGGCTATTTTCTCCTGCTCGCAAAAAGCCAAAGTGTGGTGCCAAGTTGACCTAGAAGCGTTATGGATGAACTATCAATCGGAACGCAGCCGAGTTGTCGCAGCCCTCGACTATTTTCACCAGAATGGTTGGATAGAGCTAGAGAGCAAACAACTGACCGACGTGTACTCTGTTTTGCCAACCACACAGAGCTCTGATGTTTTAATCCAACAACTGTATGAACTGTTCCAATCCAAAGAAAACAAAGATATCGAAAGAATTCACACCATGCTGCGCTTGTTCCAGTCAGAACACTGTTTGAGCTCACAATTGGCGAACTACTTTGCGGATCACAATGCACCAGAGCAATGTGGTCACTGCTCCGTGTGTCGTGGTCAAGTCGCCTCGTTCCCAACACCACAAGGTAAGGATATTGAGCCACCTCAAGTAGCAATGTGGGTGCAGGAATTTATTCAGCTCTCCCCTTCCGCTATCAGCAATAATGCTGTCGCCCGCTTCTTGTGTGGAATTAGTACCCCTTTAATTAGCCAGCTAAAAGCTTCAAAACTGGCGGGTTATGGTGCGATGGCCAATACAAGCTTTGAACAAGTATTAGCTCAGGTAGAAGCAGTAAGAGCCTAGAAAAAGCTCAATTGACGCGCTTGGTTCTCGGGCTTGAGCATCACGTTCAAGCCTAAAAGGCGTATTTCCCGTCCGTTTTGGCGCTTAAGAATATCTCTTAGCAAGATCTTGAAGTCCTCAAGCTCCAATTGCGGATGGATATGCTCAATTGTTGTCAGTTGAAAGTCGGCAAATTTGACTTTAATACCTTGTTTAATAATCGATTTATCTGGGCTTGCACGCTCTAAGCGTTTCTCGAGTTCAGGATAAAGTTTATCCTCGATCACTTGCCAACATTCATCATAGCTCGAGATATTCTGGCTGAATGTCCGTTCCACACCGACGGATTTTCTCTCTCGCTCAACGACGACCTCTCGATTATCAATTCCATGGCTACGCTGCCATAAAGATGCTCCCTGACGACCAAACTGTCTCAGCAATTCACGATAGTCGCTGTTTTTAATATCCTCACATCGATAAAAGCCCGCTTGATGTAGCTTCTCAAGACTCACCTTCCCAACACCAGGAATGTTTTCCAGCGGAAGTGTATCGATAACTTCCTGGACCTTATCTGGCGGGATAACAAACTGACCGTTGGGTTTATTCATATCAGAGGCAACTTTGGCAAGGAACTTAATCGGTGCAATGCCCGCCGATGCCGTCAGCCCAAGCTCATTCCAAATGTCGCGTCGAATAGACTCTGCGATCAACGTTGCGGAGCCACGACAAGCTGTCGAGTCCGTGACATCGAGGTATGCTTCATCTAATGATAGAGGTTCAATGATAGGCGTATAACGCTCAAAAATAGCACGAATCTGCTGAGAGACTTGTTTGTACACGTGCATTCGACCGGGAACGACTAGTAAATGGGGGCAGAGTTGCAATGCTCGCGCCGTTGACATTGCACTACGAACGCCATATTTGCGCGCCTCATAATTACAGGTGCTAATCACGCCACGCTGTTTTTCATGACCGCCAACGGCGAGTGCAATGCCACGGTAACTGAGGTTATCTCTCATCTCTACGGCAGCATAAAAACAATCCATATCGACGTGAATGATTTTTCTGATTCGGTCTGACATAGCCATTAAACACTGTTCAAAAAAACAGTATAATTTAAATCTGCCTTGATAGAAATGAGAGTTTGTAAACGTGCTTTAATCTCGTAACATCACATCAAGCTGATCGACCAACTCTGCCCAGTCTGCGTCTTCTTCAATGGCTTGTTTGAGAAATGTGGCCTGCGAACTTGTCCAAAAGCTGGCTTCATGCAGAGGGGCTGAAGCTCTTTTGTGCCGATGTTCGTTAATAAAGTCCTTTATCTCTTGAGGAGAGCTGCCGAGGCCTAGTTGTTGAAACAATTCAGCCATACCGTGTTGATGCATTTCCATATTTCCTCCTAAGTTAACGCGCTTTAGTTTGAGTATATAACCAAATAACAGTTAAGTACGGTGATTAAAGGGAAATGACTTGGCTGTGAAGTCTGCACCGACTTAAGCTTCCGGTCATCCTAGATTAAACGTAGCAAGCAAAGTATAAACTCTCAGAGAAGTAGAGCGAGAAATATAAAAAAACCCAGCTTTAGCTGGGTTATTTTGTATTACTCTTTGGATGACCGATACTTAAGCAATTCGATCTTTTTCCCATGCAGCCAATTTCTCAGCTCGCGCCGCTTCACGTGCTTCACGTTTCTTACGCGCGTCACATGGTTCTGGACAGTTACATACTTTCTCAATACCCACTGCACCAAGACCGCCACAGCTACCCTTCACTACTTTCTTCTGGAAGATGTAGCCAACAGCCATCGCTGCGATTACCGCAACAAAAACTGCAAACGTAATTAGAAATGTACTCATAAGAACATGCTCACTTCTGTTGTTATTTCTTCATGAACGGCTTGTATGCTTCCGAAGCCAGCTCTTTAAAACCATTTTCCGTCTTCACAATCATGAAAACAGGAATATTATTTTCGTTCGCAATTGCCATGCCTTTGTCTTCACCTAGCACCATAAGACCAGTTGCAAGACCATCAGCAGTCATCGACGATTTATCTAATACCGTTACAGACACCACTTTATGATGAATAGGTTTGCCTGTTCTTGGATTAATAATATGAGAGTATCTCACACCATTACTCTCAAAGTAATTACGATAGTCACCACTTGTTGCAATTGCCATGTCCCCTGGCTCAATAATTTCTTGAATTGAGCGCTCATCAATAGTCGGCTTTTCAATCGCTATGCGCCACGGCACGCCTTCACGATTCACGCCTTTGAGGCGCATTTCGCCGCCCACTTCTACCATGAAGTTATGAACCCCTTCAGATTGAAGGTAGTCAGCAACCACGTCAACCCCCCAACCTTTAGCAATAGTTGATAAATCGACATACAAGTTAGGAATATCTTTGGACAATTTATTGCCATCAACAGATAGGTGGTGAATGCCAGTATTGGCTTTGCGTGCCGCTAGCTCTTCATCTGTAGGAACGACATCAGGGCGAGCTTCTGGGCCAAAGCCCCACAGGTTAACTAAAGGACCGACTGTCACATCCAACGCACCTAAAGTAAGACCGTTAAGGCGAATTGCTTCTTTCACTACCGTTGCAGTTTGTGTCGAAACTGTAAATGGCTCGCTCGTTTGATGCTGGTTAAAACGACTTAACTCTGAATCATCACGGTAGGTCGACATTTGGTCATTAACCTCTTCCAATAAGCGATCAATTTCCGTCTGCATCGCTTTTGGCGTTGGAATACCATCTTGCTCAATATATTTGATGTTATAAGAAGTCCCCATGGTAGGGCCACTTAGATGAATTTGATCTGCTGGCTGCTCACAGCCAGCCAAAACCAATAGAGAAGCGAATGCAACAAGCCACGTTTTCACTTGTTAACTCCCAATGTTGTTGAATTGATATGGGGAATGGGACCGATTACTTAAATCCAATTACCTATATCAACTGTTGAATATTATTTTTACTTCTACAAAAAATAATGGCTAGCTCTTAGAGAGCTAGCCATAGATTCAATCACTTGGAGGGATTAACCACCGAAGTCATCTAGTAGGATGTTTTCATCCTCTACACCTAGATCTTTTAGCATGCCGATAACAGCCGCATTCATCATAGGTGGACCACACATGTAGTATTCACAGTCTTCTGGCGCTTCGTGATCACGTAGATAGTTCTCGTAAAGAACGTTGTGAATAAAGCCAGTGTAACCATCCCAGTTATCTTCTGGAAGTGGATCAGACAGTGCACAGTGCCATACGAAGTTATCATTCTCAGCTTGTAGCATATCGAAGTCTTCTACGTAGAACATTTCACGCTTAGAACGTGCGCCGTACCAGAAAGACATCTTACGCTTAGAGTGTAGACGCTTAAGTTGGTCGAAGATATGTGAGCGCATTGGAGCCATACCAGCACCACCACCAACGAATACCATTTCTGCATCTGTATCTTTCGCAAAGAACTCACCAAATGGACCAGAAATAGTACACTTATCGCCTTCTTTTAGAGACCAGATGTACGAAGACATGATGCCTGGTGGTACGTCTGGATTGTTCGGCGGCGGAGTTGCGATACGAACGTTAAGCATGATGATACCGTGCTCTTCTGGGTAGTTAGCCATTGAGTATGCACGGATGGTCTCTTCGTTAACTTTAGACTCGTAACGGAAAAGGTTGAACTTCTCCCAGTCTTCACGGTATTCCTCAGGAATATCGTAGTCTGCGTATTTCACGTGGTGAGCAGGTGCTTCAATCTGGATGTAACCACCAGCACGGAAAGGTACTGATTCGCCATCTGGAATTTGTAGCTTAAGCTCTTTGATGAATGTCGCTTTGTTATCGTTAGAGATAACGGTACATTCCCACTTCTTAACGCCGAAGATTTCTTCAGGAAGCTCGATGTCCATGTCAGTTTTCATAGCAACCTGACACGCTAGACGCTCACCTTCACGCGCTTCACCTTTAGTAATATGGTCAAGCTCGGTTGGTAGGATGTCGCCGCCACCTGATTTAACTTTTACGCGACACTGACCACATGAGCCACCGCCACCACAAGCAGAAGATACGAATACGCCAGCACCGGCTAGAGCACTCAGTAGCTTACCACCTGGTTGTGTAACGATCGCCAGAGAAGGGTCATCGTTCACAGAAATTGTAATGTCACCTGTTGGTACAAGCTTAGACTTAGCGAAAAGAATCACTAGTACTAGTGCAAGTACGATCAGAGTAAACATCACTACACCAAGAATAATGTCCATTGACTATTCCTTAATTGTTGCGGTTTACCCGACTTACAGTTGAACACCAGAGAAAGACATAAAGCCTAACGCCATAAGACCTACAGTGATAAATGTGATACCAAGACCACGCAGACCTGGAGGTACGTCAGAGTACTTCATCTTCTCACGGATACCTGCAAGAGCAACGATTGCTAGCATCCAGCCCACACCAGAGCCGAAACCGTAAACGATAGATTCAGCAAAGTTGTAGTCACGTTGTACCATGAAAGATACACCACCGAAGATTGCACAGTTTACTGTGATCAGCGGTAGGAAGATGCCTAGCGCGTTGTACAAAGGTGGGAAGAAACGGTCTAGAACCATCTCTAGAATCTGTACAAGTGCTGCAATTACACCGATAAAGGTGATGAAGTTTAGGAAGCTAAGGTCCACGCCCTCAACTAACGCGTTCTCTCTCAGAACTAGGTTGTATACTAGGTTGTTCACAGGAACAGCGATAGTCAGTACTACCACAACTGCAACACCTAGGCCGAAAGAGGTCTTAACCTTCTTAGATACGGCAAGGAAAGTACACATACCTAGGAAGAAAGACAGAGCCATGTTTTCGATGAAAATCGATTTAACTAACAGACTAATGTAATGTTCCATGACGTCCTTACTCCTTCGCTTCTACTTGTTCTGGTTTCAGAATACGGATTACCCAGATAAGGAAGCCGATTAGGAAGAATGCTGATGGTGCTAGTAGCATTAGGCCGTTAGGCTGGTACCAACCACCGTTGCTCACTAGAGGTAGAACTTCTAGGCCAAATAGTTTGCCTGAGCCAAATAGCTCACGGAAGAAACCTACAGTGATAAGAACGAAACCGTAACCTAGACCGTTACCAATACCGTCAATAAGAGATGGTACTGGCGCAGACTTCATTGCGAATGCTTCAGCACGACCCATTACGATACAGTTAGTGATAATCAGACCAACGAATACAGATAGCTGTTTAGAGATATCGTATAGGTAAGCTTTTAGCACCTGGTCTACCACGATTACTAGCGATGCGATAATTGCCATCTGAACGATGATACGCACACTGTTAGGAATGTGGTTACGGATCAATGAAACAGAGAAGTTAGACAGCGCAGTTACAAATGTTACCGCTAGCGTCATTACAAAAGCTGTTTCTAGTTTAGTTGTTACTGCAAGAGCAGAACATACACCAAGAACTTGTAGCGCGATTGGGTTGTTATCCAATACTGGCGCTAGAATGCTCTTTTTAACGTTTTGTGCACTAGACATTAGTTAAGTTCTCCGTCACGAACTTTTGCTAGGAAAGGACCAAAGCCCTTGTCACCTAACCAGAAGTCAAATGTGTGTTGAACACCATTACTAGTGAGCGTTGCTCCTGATAGGCCATCAACACCGTGCTCAGAACCTTGCGGTGCACCGCCTTTCACGACCTTAATCGCTGGCTGATGATCTTCATTGTACAATTTCTTGCCAATGAATTGATCGCGCCATGAAGGGTTCTCTACTTCACCACCAAGTCCAGGAGTTTCACCTTGCTCGTAGTAAGTAATAGCAGACACAGTGTTACCATCAGTTTCAACGGCTACAAAGGCATACATCATCGACCATAGTCCTTTACCGTGCATAGGCAAGATAACTTTTTGGACTTCATCTTGGTCTTTTACTAAGTACACCACTGCTGTATTCGCACGACGACGGATATCAGCGACGTCTTCTTCTGGTGTCAATGCGATTGAACGTTCTGCATCTTTTGATGCTTCACGCTGATCGTACGTAGATGCATTACCCTCAGTAAAGTTACCTGTTTCAAGGTCTACCAGACGAGGTTCGATGTACTCAGCAAATAGCTCTGGTACTTTCTTACCGTTCGCGTCAATGCCTGCAACTTCAACGATCTTTGATTGCTTATCTAGGACAGCGTTAGCTTTTTGCTTATCACGCAGACCTACTGCTGCTGTTGATACGATGATTGAACAAACAAGGCTCAACCCGATAACAACACCCAGCGTCTTTTTAATGCTGTCGTTATTACTTGCCATAGCGTGCTAGTCTCCGCTTGATGTTCTTCTCAATCACTACATGGTCGAACAGAGGTGCGAATAGGTTCGCGAATAGAATCGCCAGCATCATACCTTCTGGGTACGCCGGGTTAACTACACGGATCATCACACACATTGCACCAATCAGGATGCCGTACCACCATTTACCTTTGTTAGTAAATGACGCTGATACTGGGTCCGTTGCCATGAAGAACATACCGAATGCAAAACCACCTAGAACTAGGTGCCAGTGCCATGGCATGTTGAACATTGGGTTAGTGTCAGAACCGATCACGTTAAACAGAGTCGATACTGCAATCATACCGATCATTACGCCCGCAATGATGCGCCATGAAGCGATTCGCATGTAAACGATCATCGCTGCACCGATCATTAGAGCTAGAGTCGATACTTCACCAATAGAGCCAGGGATGTTACCGATGAAAGCGTCCATCCAAGTGATAGGAGAACCAGTTACTGTGTTAACTAGAGCACCGTTACCACCTTGAGCCCATTGGCTAAGAGCAGTTGCACCAGAGAAGCCGTCAGCTGCAGTCCATACTACGTCACCCGAGATTTGCGCTGGGTAAGCGAAGAATAGGAATGCACGACCTGCAAGTGCAGGGTTAAGGAAGTTACGACCTGTACCACCGAAGATCTCTTTCGCAACAACAACACCAAATGTGATACCTAGTGCCGCTTGCCATAGAGGTAGCGTTGGTGGAACGATAAGTGCGAACAAGATAGAAGTAACAAAGAAGCCTTCGTTTACTTCGTGCTTACGCACCATACAGAAAAGCACTTCCCAGAAACCACCAACAAGGAATACTGTTGCGTAGATAGGTAGGAAGTAGGTCGCACCTAGTAGCATCTTACTGCCAACCCCTGCATCAGCGGCAATCGTTCCGCCCAGCATTTCAGTTAGCCAGTAGTGCCAGTTACCAGAGATAACTGTCGCTAGTTGATCACCAGCGTACATGTGGTTAAGCGCTGCAATAGCTTGGCCACCTGCGTTGTACATACCCCAGAACATTGCTGGGAATACCGCAAACCAAACCATGATCATGATACGTTTTAGGTCAACGCTATCACGAACGTGCGAGCTTTTATTTGTTACGATACCTGGAGTGTAAAAAACTGTTGCTACAGCTTCGTACAGGGCAAACCATTTTTCGTGTTTACCACCAGGCTCAAAATGATGCTCGATGTCTTCAAGAAACTTTTTAAGAGCCATGAAAATTACCCTTCCTTCTCGATAGTATCTAGGCATTCACGAAGTAACGTACCGTACTCGTACTTACCTGGACATACAAAGGTACACAATGCTAGATCTTCTTCATCCAGTTCAAGCGCACCCAGTGCTTGAGCACTGTCTGTATCACCTGCACATAGATCACGAAGCAGCAGAGTAGGCTCCATATCTAGAGGCATTACGCGTTCGTAGTTGCCAATTGGAACCATTGAACGATCACTACCATTGGTCGTCGTTGTCATATTGAACAACTGACCTTTGAATACGTGACCAAGGAAAGAGCGAGTTACCGAGAACTTATTCTTACCAGGCATTGCCCAGCCAAATAGTTCTTTCTCACGGCCTTCACGTAATACAGAAACCTGTTGATGGTAACGGCCAAGATATGCGTGTGGACCAGTTGCATGTGTACCTGTCAGTACAGAACCAGAAATCACACGAACTTCGCCAGGCATCAGCTCGTTATCTGTTAGGTCATCCAAGCTTGCACCGATTACGGTACGAACTAGACGAGGGTTATTCACAACTGGACCAGCTAGAGACACAACACGATCTGTGTATAGCTCACCAGTTAGGAACAGCTTACCGAACGCGATAACGTCTTGGTAGTTGATGCTCCATGCCACATTTTCTGCATTCACTGGGTATAGGAAATGCATGTGGGTGCCAGCAAGACCTGCTGGGTGAGGGCCATCGAAGACGTGTTCTTCTACGTTAGACTGTGAAGAGCGTGGCAAACTAGTGCCAGATTTACATACGTAAACCTTGCCTTCTGTCAGGGCTGAAAGAATGTCTAGACCAGCAATGAATGCTTCTTGTTGCTCATTAATGATCAACTCAGGCTTAGCTGCTAGTGGATTAGTATCCATTGCAGTTACGAAAATAGCCTTAGTAGAAGACTCGATTGCAGGAACCTTGCTAAACGGACGAGTACGTAAAGCGGTCCATAGGCCAGAGTCAACCAACTGAGTCTTGATCACTTCACGATCTAGACCTGAAAGTTGAGCGGCTTCGAACTTATCAAATGTCACCTGCTCTTCACCTGCCACTTCAATCACTACAGATTGAAGGACACGTTTAGCGCCACGGTTAACTTCGATCACTTTACCGGCTGCTGGTGCAGTAAATTTCACGCCAGGGTTCTTTTTATCTTCAAAAAGAACTTGCGCTTTTTTCACTTCATCACCAACGCGGACATGCATGGTAGGACGCATGCCAACGTACTCTTCGCCAAGCAAGGCGACTTTTTTGATGGTCTTACCATCATTAATCACCTGGGATGGAGTTCCTGCGATAGGAAGATCCAAGCCCTTCTTTATTGTAATCATACGCACTTGCACTACTTTTATCGGGAAAAAGATTCTTTTGATTGCGTAACTTTTAGACACGACATCAGTGTCCGGTTTTGATGTTGTTTTAAACATCAAAATCGCAACATCCTATTAAAAATCTCGTCACAAGGAATACGCGAGATTTATCAGGTGCCGTAGTCTAGCATTTTTTAGGAACTTGATGCCATGACCAATCATTAGAATAGAGGGGTTATTTCGGTAGAATCAGGTCTAAAAGGTCAAAGAATAGTCATAACTTTGACCGATCGCACAAATGCCATATTCCATACATATCTTATGGAAAAGTCATATTCATCGCCTGAAATACCCTGCAATTTTCATTCATTTGTTGAAACACTGTTAACACATTTTTTAACCAGAATTTGTGCCACATCAATGCCCCTAAAGAATGTAAAACGAAAAAAGATGGCCTTAGCCACCTTTTCTCTGCACCTTTATATTTTGCGTCTTTAGTGACCGCCACCCATACACATAGGGCTATCAGGAGCGCCATCTTGTTCTCGCTTCCACTCTTCATCAGTGTATGTATGGATAGCTAGTGCATGAATGTGGTTATCTAGCTCATCTGCCAAAATTTGATGAACTTGGCGATGGCGTCCAATCAAACGCTGTCCCGCGAACGAATCACTCACAACAATCACTTTGAAGTGACTCTCCGAGCCTGGTGGCACATTATGCATGTAGCTCTCATTAATCACTTTGAGATAGCTTGGTTGCAGCTCACTGTGTAGTTTCTTCTCTATGATTTCTTGGATCATATTCGTTCCTCATTGATGCGAATTCCATAAGTATATACCTAAGTAAAGCAGACGTGTATCACTCAAACATCACTCTCATTATTGATGCATTTTACGTTCAACTGATTTCAAAGCGCTTGACGCTATGAACATGCCTAGAGAGCGAGCACCACTGAACACGTAAAATTTGACAGCTTTTTGTATCTCGACACGTCATCATTTGCGACAATAACACTTAATTTCTAAATCAACTTACATTTAGCTATGAAAACCGAACTGAATCTTCACGAGCGAAGCCTAACACTTTATCGTTTCCCAAAACGCAGCAATGAAACTCTACAGGCGTGGGATGCCGGTGATGAGTATCTTATTAATCATGTTGAAGAACTTGCTTTGCCAAACAATCAAAACATCCTCGTGATTAATGACAGCTTTGGTGCCCTCTCCTGCTGGTTTTCAGAAAAGCACCATGTGACGCTAATGAGTGATTCATTCATTTCTCATAAAGGTGTGCAGCAGAACCTTGAGCAAAACCAGTGCAATAAGGTAGCGTTTTCAACCACGATGGACCCCGTACCTTCCAATACTGATCTCGTATTGCTGCAACTGCCAAAAAGTAACCGTCACCTCGTTTGGATACTCAGTCAGTTAAAAAAAGCACTGCCTGCATCCTGCCCCATCATTGCAGTTAATAAAGCGAAAGACATTCATACTTCAACGCTAAAACTGTTTGAAAAATACTTGGGTGAGACAAAAACATCTCTGGCATGGAAAAAGCACCGATTGGTATTTGCTCAAGCAACGGTTGAACCAACAATTGAAGTGAGCCCTTTCACTACTTGGCGCGTTGATGGCGAAGATATCGAACTCAAGAACATGCCAAATGTCTATTCAGGAGAAAGCTTAGATTTAGGTGCGCGTTTTATGCTGCAGCACCTACCTCAAGACCCATTGGTAGATAATGTTATCGATCTCGGTTGCGGTAATGGTGTTCTGTCTGTGAAGTTTGGTCAGCTGAATCCGAATGCTCGATTAACATGTGTTGATGAAAGCTTTATGGCGCTTGAGTCCGCGAAGCAGAACCTGCTAGATAACCTTGGTAAAGATAGAGACATACAGTGTGTTGCAAACAATTGTTTGGACGGTTTTAAACACAACAGCTGCTCTATGATTATGTGTAACCCACCCTTTCACCAACAGCAGGCAATCACCGATCATATTGCTTGGCAAATGTTCTGTGATGCAAAGCAAGTATTAAGTGAAGGTGGTAAGTTACTGGTGATTGGAAATCGTCATCTTGGTTACGACGCAAAACTAAAACGGCTGTTTGGCGATAAGAATGTGAAACTTATCGCTTCCAACAATAAGTTTGTGATTTTACAGGCCACAAAAAATCCTGCTAAATTAAGCGCAAAATAAGCTTTAGCAAAATAGTTAAAAGGAATAATAAAATGAGAAAATTGGTACTTGCGGCTTCGGTTGCGTTGCTTGCTGCGTGTTCAGCTCCTCAACAGCCTCAGCTGAATTTGATGCCAGAAAGCACACTGAGCACCAATCCAATTGTTCAAGGCAAGACTTACAGCTTGACCAGCAAAGATGTACGTGCAGCGCAGTACGTGGCGTTGGTGGATAACGGCCGTTCGAACATTCTTCCTCTTCATGCTAAACAGAATTTACGTATTGCGTTAGAAGAAGCATTAGAGAAGCAGTTTTTATCTCAGGGCTTCCATGCCGATCTAAACAGCAACAATGCAATTGAATTAAACGTTCAAGAAGCATTAGTTAACGTAAAACATTCGGTGATGGAAAATGAGATGGATGCGAAAGTCGTGCTTGAAATCACCGCAGAAACACCAGAAGGTAAACTGGTCAAAACTTACACAGGCACTGCGAAGCGTTCTGGCACATTGAGTGCGTCTGATGCCGACATTGAGCAAACACTGAATGATGTAGTGACATTAACACTTAAAGAAATTGCCAATGATCCTGAGCTTCGTCAATACATGCAGGAGCGTTTCTAATGTTACGCAAGGCAATTCTTTCTCTCGCGCTACTCAGCTGCAGCGTTTGGGCTGGACCAAAAGTGGCGTTTGAAACAACGTTAGGTTCATTTACTGTCGAACTGAATGAAGATAAAGCGCCGATTACGGTAGCGAACTTCCTGAAATATGTAGAAGACGGTAGCTATGAAGGCACTATTTTTCACCGCGTTATTCCAGGCTTTATGGCGCAAGGTGGTGGCTTTAACCAAGATATGCAAATGGTGAAGACTTACGCTCCAATCAAAAACGAGGGTAATAACGGTTTAAATAACGACCGTGCGACGATTGCAATGGCACGCACCAACGCGCCTGACTCTGCTACTCGTCAGTTTTTTATCAATTTAGTCGACAATGATTTTCTAAACTACGGCGCTCGTCCACCGGGTTATGCGGTATTTGGCGAGGTCACGGAAGGATTCGACATTATCCAAAAAATGGCAAAACAGCCAACTACGACGACTCGCGGTATGCGTGATGTTCCCGAGACTCAAATCGTCATCACTAAAGCAACACTACTTAAATAGCCAAAACGATAAGCCCTTTGAATAATCGAAGGGCTTTCTCTTTCAACGGCTTCATTTTATTGGATTGATTTATGTCTTCATTACCTTCCATCACTTGGTTGGAAACGGTAAAAAGTTACCTCGATAAACGACTCATGTGGGTTTTCATGTTGGGCTGCTCTAGCGGCTTTCCGTGGGTACTTATCGGTTCAAATATGTCTGGCTGGCTAAAAGACGCTGGTTTGACCCTATCCGCAATAGGCTACTTTGGTAGTGTCTTTGCGGTTTATGCAATTAACTTTCTCTGGGCGCCACTCGTAGACCGGGTGAAGCTACCAGTGCTCTATCGACTACTTGGACAAAGGCGTAGCTGGATTTTCTTCTGTCAAAGTATTGTACTCGTCGCGACGGTATTTATTGCGGGCGTGAATCCAGCAGAGAACTTGGTGTTTGCGTCTCTACTCGCCTTGTGTATTGCAACCGCATCAGCCACACAAGACATTGCGATTGATGCTTTTCGTATTGATACTTTCCCAAAATCAGAAGAATCTAAGCTGCCACAAGCTTCTGCAATGGCGGTCATTGGCTGGTGGACAGGTTATTCATTACCAGGTTATTTAGCGTTTGTTAATGCTGATAGCGTCGGTTGGAATGGCGTGTATTACGGGATGGCGGTGATAGTCGGCATTCTAATGGTTTTTACGATTTTAGTCGGAGAGCCTAAAACTCAACGCGAACAACTTCAGTCTGCCGCTGAACAACGCCACAAAGAAGTGGTTGGTTCAAAAGTCGTGGCTTGGTTTACTGTGACTGTTGTAGAACCTTTCCTTGACTTCTTTAATCGCAATGGCGTCCGTGTCGCGATTACTCTTTTGCTGTTCGTTTTCCTATTCAAAATTGGCGAAGCGTTTTTGGGCAGGATGTCGATCGCGTTCTATAAAGATATTGGTTTTAGTAACGAACAAATTGGTTATTACTCCAAACTGATCGGATGGGGAGCCACTATCTTCTTTACCTTTGTCGGAAGCATGTTCAACGTCAGGTTTGGTATTGTACGTGGATTAATGATCGGCGGTATTGCTATGTCTGCCAGCAACTTGATGTTTGCTTGGATTGCATCGGTAGGCCCAAATGAGCACCTGTATTTAGCAACCATTATTGTCGATAACTTTACGACTGCTTTCTCAACTGTCGCTTTTGTTTCATTTTTGACGATTCTAACCGGACAAGCATTCTCGGCAACTCAGTATGCGTTGCTTGCCTCTTTGGGCAACTTCGGACGAACGACTCTTGCTTCTTTCAGTGGAGAACTGGTGGACTACCTCAATGACTGGAGCACGTTCTTTGTGCTTACCGCTGTTATGGTCGTGCCAAGCTTGATTATGTTGTACTCGCTACGACATTACTTTGATGCTCTATTGGAAAAAGCACGTCACAAGCACTAAGAAGCGCATCAAAAAACCACCGAATTCGGTGGTTTTTGTTTTGCGAGATATGAGATAAGAGGTCTATGGGTATAGCCCTTTGCCAAACATATTAAATATACGTGCCACACCTTGAGTAAAGATCATCGGCTCGGTCAATACGGTTAAACACAAGCAATCTTCTCCGACTTTAGTGTAAGGGCTGTGCTTCACTGACGCGTCTCGAATCATCAAATCGCCCTCTTCATATTGGCCATCCTCATCACTAAACCCACCATGTAGGATCAATGTAGATTCTAAGCCTTTGTGCGTATGTTGAGGGATTTGCACATCTTCTCCGATGTACATTAAGCTAACACGAGCATCTTCCCCTAGATCAATCTGAGCACTGAAAACCTTGCCTCCGTAACTTCTCCATGACCCTACAAGGTCAGAGAAACGCGCTAAGGTTTTGGGAAGCTCAAAGCTCTTTCCTGCAACATTCACTGCGGCAGGATCTCGGATAACGATGTTATCTGTCGCTGGCTCCGCATTGATAATATCATTGAACATATCGTCGAATTCAGGGACATATTCAGAGGGGATGTCGCTCACGATATTCGCTTGGCTGGCTTCGACTTGGTTCACATAAGCTCGGCACTTGGTACATGTTTCTAAATGGGTTGCGACCACAAGACCAGAAACTGCATCAATGCTTCCCGAAGCGTATGCTTCTAACAAGCTGTTATCTGGGTGTTTGTTCATAGTTGCTCCGTATGCATTGAATGCCTTAGCTTTTCTACTGCAAGCCTCAGCCTGGATTTTACGGTACCGAGGGGTATATCAAATAATTCAGCGACCTGCTGATGAGGTAGCTCTTCAAGATACACCGCTTGTAAAACGTCTCTCTGATTTTTCGGTAAAATATCTAAAAATTTAACCACCTGTTCTTTCAACATGTCTTGCTCTGGTGAATAATGATCAACAAGATCTGGTGGATAATATTCTGACGGCCAAATGTCATCAGAATGAATGTGCAACTCCTTACCTTTCTGCTTTCTCAACAGATCAAAGCATAGGTTTCGGATTATGGTGTATATCCAAGTCGATAACGCGCTCTTTTCCCCATCATAGAGGTGCGCTTTCTGCCAAACTGTCGCCATGGTCTCTTGCACCATCTCCATAGCAACTTGCTCATTACCAACATGTTTGTAAGCGAATTGCTTCAGCTTGGGTGCGTAAAAACGGAATACAAAAGCGAACGCATCTTTATCTCGAGCCTTCACTTTGTCCATGTAATCGTTCCAATCACTGCGCCCCAGTTTTTTTGGGCTATCACTCATCATAATCGGCCTTAATTTTAGGGAGGAGTCATCTCCTCCCATTCGTCCTAATCGGTAACGTCATCAACCAACAAGTTGAAGCCACCGTTGTTCCCATCATCAATGGCAACCACCTGATACACAACACCATTCATCACATTGACTGGTGCTGAATCAACAGCAACCGTACTTGGATCGCCTGCCACTGTCACGGTTACATAATAGGTACCTTCAGCGACATATAATCCCTGAACGCTATCTTTGTACGCAAAATTAGCAATAGTTGGATCACTTCCATCTATTCCAGCGCTTGTAGTGAGATAAATATCCACCATTTCCGCTACGGGATTCGCCGCCGCATGTGTCACATTCAGCGTCGCGCTAGTTGCCACTGCACGTCTCATGTCTTCAACAACTAGAGGTTCGATATCAATCGTTGGGCTAACAACACCGACTGCGTAAACACTGTAATCCATTCCGCCCGCAACCATTAATCCGTCAACATCGATAATAGGGTTGGTTGTTGTGCCATCCACGTAAACGTCAATATCGTAAGCGCCAGCATCGAGATCCAAATAACCACGAATCTCTTTGAACGCTAAGTCGGCAAGAGGACCGAAGGCCGCCCCGTTAACGTTGACATCGACGATTGGCGCTCCATCGACAAGATGTCCAACTCTTACTTCAGCTTGGCTGCCCATATCCTCGATTATAGAAGATCCTGAACCATCCAATACCAACAGCTTAACCGGTGACGTGCTATTTGAATCTCCGGTACTGATAGCGGCAATCGTCAAGTTTGAATTAGCAGCAAGAGATATTGTGCCCGAGTCAAAAGCAACGCTATCCCCAACAGCAAGTCGAACTTGGTACTCACCAGCGGGGATGTTCAATACGTCTGTAGATGCTTTATATGCAAGATTCATAAGCGGTGTCGCGCTAGCAAGATCAGCCCCTGGCTCAGTGACGTAGAGATCAACGGCAGGAACGCCAGACGCTGCATGAACAACTTGAACATCTAAACTATTGGCATCAGCCATTGAATCGGCGCTGCGAGTCACAACTAAAGGTTCTACTGGGTTTGGTGAACCATTGGCATCACCAACAACGAACACGTTGTAATTGAGGTCTGAATCAAGGTCTAGTTCTGTTTTAGGTATTACGGTCGCGGTTTCATCGCCTGGAAGTTGAACATCAACTTGAATGGAGTTCATGCCCTCACGTAACTTCATGTAACCAGAACCCATACCATAATCAACACCTGTCAATGATGATTTATCGTTTATCCACACATTTGCAAGCGGCGCATCAGAAGACGCATGTACTGCTTGCAAATTGGAATACTCGATGGTGTCGCTGTCGGAGCCACACGCCGCCAGTCCTAATGCCGCCACCATAGTTAGCGCAGCTCTGCTAAATCCTTTCATATCCTTGCCTCTTTGTTAGTCGGGGCTTCTATGGCTTCTGTCAGAAATTGCAACGCAGGAATGCAGTTCTCTGCGCCAACGAGCTGTTCGAACAGATTGCAGTCTAAAGGAAGTAATTCAAGCCAGCGCTGGGTCACCCAAGCTGAGTCATCGTAAAAACGATGCTGGTAGAGATTTCCAAGTTGAGGAAACTCTTCATAAACATGGGATAACTGCTTGCTTAAATAGAAGAAATCTGGTGAGTTGTCTGGATGTTGCCAATTTTCTAACCATTCGACCTCTGCATGGCGTAAGCCGTCCGCATCTGCACGAACTCGTTTGACAACAAAGCGTTTCTCACCAGCGACTGTAATACCAAGAAGACCATCACTGAGTGTTTCAAAATCAACGATCCTGACCAAAGTTCCGATAGATGAAACATTTCCCACGTCTTTAGGGTCACCTTCATTACCTACTAGGCAAACTCCAAAACCCACATTTTGTAGGCTGCATTCCTTTACCATTCGCTTATATCGTGGCTCAAAAATGCGCAGATTCATTTTACCTTCAGGGAGTACAACTGAAGTGAGTGGGAATAACATGACTTCTTTCATTCAAACGTCCTCTTTGATTCACCGATACATACGAATCCCTTATCACTCCGATCACTAACGATTTATGTTGGTTAATCGACTGGCTTAAAAAGTCATAAAATCGCTTACGCAAACGATCCAAATCACATATTTATTGCAATCAAATGCAACAAACAAAAAGTTCCGTAAATAAAGATAATTTCGTGACGCAACTCACCAAAAACGTTCAATTTTGCACCCTTTATCACTTTCATTTGGGATTTTTATCGCTATTATTCCCGCCAATTGGAAAGCGCAGCACAGATTGCGTGTTCTGAATCATTACAAACATAGAGAGTCCCCTTATGCGTAAATCACTTTTAGCTCTTAGCCTTCTAGCGGCTACTTCAGCTCCAGTTATGGCGGCAGATTACTCTGACGGCGATATCCACAAAAACGATTACAAGTGGATGCAATTTAACCTAATGGGTGCATTTGACGAACTTCCAGGTGAGTCTTCGCACGACTACCTAGAAATGGAATTCGGCGGCCGCTCTGGTATCTTCGATCTATACGGCTACGTTGATATCTTCAACCTAACTTCAGATAAAGGCAGCGATAAAGCAGGAGATCCTAAGATCTTCATGAAATTTGCACCACGTATGTCTCTAGATGCAGTAACTGGTAAAGATCTATCTTTCGGTCCAGTACAAGAGCTATATGTAGCAACGCTTATTGAGTGGGATGGCACAGATTACAAAACTAATGCATTCTCAGTAAACAACCAAAAAATTGGTATTGGTTCTGACGTAATGGTTCCTTGGTTTGGTAAAGTTGGTGTTAACCTATACGGTACTTACAACGGCAACAAAAAGGATTGGAACGGTTTCCAAATCTCGACTAACTGGTTCAAACCATTCTACTTCTTCGAGAACGGTTCATTCATTTCTTACCAAGGCTACATCGATTACCAATTCGGTATGGATGATGATGCAGGTAACAAATTTGGTTCAACCGCGTCAAACGGTGGTGCAATGTTCAACGGTATCTACTGGCACTCAGACCGCTTCGCAGTGGGTTACGGTCTAAAAGGCTACAAAGACGTGTACGGTATCAAAGATACTGATGGGTTTAAGTCAACTGGCTTTGGCCACTACCTAGCTGTAACTTACAAGTTCTAATTGAACCACTAAGTTTGCTCAAAAATGGCGCCTTTCGGCGCCATTTTTATTTGCTTTCCTTTTTTCCCTCATTATCCTTGCAGCAAACCTTTTTAATGAGAGCGTTTGGTGAATATCCTTATCCTCGGTCCAGGTGCGGTGGGCTCACTCTGGGCAACAAAATTTCAGCTTGCCGGACACAATGTTTCATTGTGGGGAAGAAGTTCAGAGAGACAACAATCACTTCAGTTGGATGACACACCTGCAACCGTATTCAGTAATCAAGATATTTCCTCAGTAAATAAAGCGGATCTCATTTTGATCACGGTAAAAGTTTGGCAAGTGGAAGACGCCATTCAGCCTTTACTGCCTCATATCAACGCTGACACGATTATCATGCTGATGCACAATGGTATGGGTACCGCCTCTGGCGTGGAGAAGGCTCTGCCAAACAATCCGATAGTGCTCGCCACAACGACGCACGGCGCATACAAACCAGATAACCAACACGTACTGCATACCGGTCACGGAACAACGCAAGTGGGTGGTTATAATGACAAAGGAATGCAGTGCGCTTTTCTGCAAGATGTTATGCATCATGCCCTTCCAGAGGCCATTTGGAATCCACACATCCAATCTGCGTTATGGACTAAGTTAGCAATTAACTGCGCGATTAACCCACTGACTGCGATTCACCAGTGTAAGAATGGTGAGCTTGCGCAGCCCGAGTTTAAGATACAACTCGAAAGCATCACTCAAGAACTGGTTGAAGTAATGAGTAAAGAAGGTATTGCTATCGAGTTTCGCTCTCTTTTCGATACGGTAATGCAAGTGGTGAACGCCACAGCTGAGAACTATTCTTCAATGAGACAAGACGTATTCCATCAGCGTCGAACGGAAATTGATTTTATAACCGGATACTTGTTAAAGGCTGCCGAGAAACATCGCATCAATACGCCTGAGAATTTAAAACTTTACCAACGCATCAAACAAATAGAACAAAGCTGGACAGAACAATGAGTAAGAAAATCTTAGTGCCAATCGCTCCGGGCACCGAAGAAATGGAAGCCGTCACCGTTATCGACATGATGGTTCGCGCGGGTTATGACGTTACGGTAGCGAGTGCTGCTTTTGATGGCTCATTGACGATGAAAGCTTCTCGCGGAGTCACACTAACAGCCGATTGTAAGCTGGTCGATATCGCTGATGATGAGTTTGACGCCATAGCGCTTTCTGGTGGTGTTGGTGGTGCAGAAATTTTTCGTGATAGCACGGTGATGATAGAAATCCTTAAGCAGCACATCTACGAGGGAAAGTTGGTCGCTGCTATCTGCGCAGCACCGGCGTTGGTATTGCAACACCATGATCTTTTCCCACAATCACTGATGACCTGTCACCCGAGCTTTCAGTCACATATCCCGGAAGAGAAGTGGCGCAGCAAACGCGTGACCTTTGATATCAACCACAACCTTATCACCAGTCAAGGTCCGGGCACTGCTTTAGAGTTCGCAATGGAAGTAATCATTCAACTCTCAGGTAAAAAACACGCATGGTCAGTTGCTGAACCAATGATCCCTCTGCCTACTCTGCATTACCATAAGCTTGGTGAAGAATAATGTTTGACGTAAATGCTGTACGTGAGCAATTTCCCGCTCTAAATCAATCCGTCAACGATACGCCCTTAGTGTATCTAGATAGCGCAGCGACAACGCAAAAACCGCAATGTGTGATTGATGTCATCAGTCATTACTACAGTGCGCAAAATGCCAATGTTCACCGTGGCAGTCATAGTTTAACGGCTAATGCCACCAGCCAATTTGAAGCGGCACGAGAACGAGTGGCAAACTTTATTGGTGCAAACAGCTCTAAAGAGATCATTTGGACACGGGGCGCAACCGAAGCACTGAACTTAATTGCTCAGACTTACGCCCGCAGCACGTTACAACCGGGTGATGAGATCTTGATTAGCGAGATGGAGCACCACGCTAACATCGTGCCTTGGCAAATCGTGGCAGAGCAAACGGGCGCCAAAGTCATAAAAGTTCCAATGACATCAGATTGCCAGTTCGACATCAGTGCATTTGAGGCGCTTCTGTCTGACCGCTGTAAAATTGTTGCTTGTGCGCAAATCACCAACGTCACGGGCACACGACAACCTATCGAAAAAATCACTGAACTAGCGCACAGCGTTGGCGCGGTTGTTGTGATTGATGGCGCTCAAGGCATCGTCCATGAGCAGCTTGATTTATCGGTATCAGATATCGATTTTTACGTTTTCTCAGGTCACAAACTTTATGCGCCAGCAGGTATTGGCGTTTTATACGGCAAGCTTGAACTTTTGGAAGCCATGCCACCATGGCACGGCGGTGGTAAAATGGTTGAACGCGTTTCGTTCGAGAAAACGACGTTTTCTGCACTTCCTGGTAAATTTGAAGCGGGCACACCAAACGTTGCGGGCGCGATTGCTCTAGCGAAAGCCATTGAGTGGTACCAAGGTTTTGACCATCACGAAGTAGAGGATCATCTCCATGTGCTTCAGGATAAGGCCTACCAAGCACTAAGCGCGTTGGATGACATTCATATTCTAGGCTACCAACCGAACGCCTCTGTACTGACGTTCGTCATGGACGGCGTTCATCACCAAGACATGGCAACGCTGCTCGATCAACAAGGCATTGCGGTACGAGCAGGACACCACTGCGCTCACCCATTGATGGATGCGCTAAATGTGAAAGGCACGGTACGCGTCTCTTTTGGTATTTATAACACGACGAACGATGTGGAAAGACTCATCGCCGCTGTAGAAAAAGCCGTCGACATGCTATAACGCCAACGGTTTGATTTGGAGTAACCAACAAGGTTACTCCATCTGCCTATCCAGAGTCGCCACGCAATTTCTGCCATTTCTTTTCGCAGCATAAAGCGCTTTATCTGCATGCGCATACAAACGTTTGGTGGTTTCATTTCTGCCTATTTCCACCACGCCTACACTCACCGTGACCGGAATTTCAATCTTTTCAAATTCGAACTGACAATTTTGAATATGGGAACGTACTTCCTCTCCTACCTCTTTCGCCGCCGACAGAGAAGTTTCTGGCAAAATAATCGCAAACTCCTCCCCTCCGACTCTTGCGAAAATTTCGTCTTTGACGAGTAAGTGAGAAACCAAATCAGCTAACGTCTCTAAGACATAATCCCCCGCATCATGACCACGTTTATCATTGATAACTTTAAAAAAATCCAAATCAAATAATAACAACGCGGAGTGATAATCCGGAGCTTGGGATTTAATAACTTCTTCTGTGAGCTTTTCGAAAAAAACACGTCGATTGTAGATGTTGGTAAGAGCATCAATTTGGCTTTGATGGCGAAGAAGGGTTTCAACTCGGTGGCGATTGGAGATGTTACGTGTAAGAATAAGGACAACGCGACGACCTCGGTATTTTATAGCGAGTGGGCAATATAATGAACCAGGATCAATAGAATGGTTAATTAACGCTAAAATAGTCGACCATTTGCATATTTTTACCCATATGCAAAAGATGTCTCAACTCAGATACAAAAAACGCCAAACAGCTAGGCTATCCGGCGTTTTTTAAGAATTGGGAAAATGACTCATTACACGGCGGTTTGCTTAATCTGCTCTACAATAGCTTTCAAGCCATTACCACGTGACGGGCTTAAATGTGCAATAAGCCCCAGTTGATCAAAATAAGCATCGATGTCAAATGCTTGAATTTGATCGGCCGTTTTTCCGTCATAAGCCGCCATCACCAAGGCAATCAATCCACGGACGATACGCGCATCGGAGTCCGCACAAAAATGCCAAACGCCATCTTGCTCTTGGCTCACTAACCACACCAAGCTTTCACAACCCGAAACGGTAACTTGTTCTGATTTCAGCTCTTCTGGCATTTGTGGCAGCTTTTTACCCCACTGAATAACCTGACGGTAACGATCTTCCCAGCCTTTAAATTGCTGCATAGTCGCTACAATGTCTTCGCTGGTGATATCTGTACCAAATGGAGAAACGGGAAAATCTGTCATGATGCGCTCTTCTTCTAGTTTACTTCTTATATTTTGAAATCAACTTCTCAACGATTCGCGATACCGCGACAAAGCCAAACGTTGCAGTTACGACAGTCGCCGCACCAAAACCGCTAGCACAATCCATACGTTTTGGGCCTTCCGCTGTCGACTTCACACCACACACTGAACCGTCTGCTTGAGGGTACTTCAACTGCTCGGTTGAAAACACGCAATCAATACCAAACTTACGAGCCGGATTCTTAGGGAAGTTATGATGACGACGCAAGGTGTCTTTGATTTTCTTCGCTAGAGGATCTTGGATCGTTTTCGTTAAGTCAGCGACCATGATCTGCGTTGGGTCAACCTGACCACCAGCGCCCCCCGTAGTGATCACTTTGATCTTGTTGCTGCGGCAATACGCCAACAAAGACGCCTTCGCTTTTACGCTGTCAATCGCATCTAGCACGTAATCAAACTCTTTGCTTAAGTACTCATGTTGATTGTCTGGCGTGATGAAATCATCAATCAGATTAACTTTACACTCTGGGTTGATCAATTTGACACGCTCGGCCATCACTTCAATCTTGCTTTGGCCAACGGTGCCAGTCATCGCATGAATTTGGCGGTTAATGTTCGTGACACAAACATCGTCCATATCAATCAGAGTTAGCTCACCGATCCCCGTACGAGCCAGCGCTTCCACCGCCCATGAACCTACGCCACCAATACCAATCACACAAACGTGTGCAGCGCGAAGAATGTCCACTTCGCTGTTGCCATAAAGACGACGAGTGCCGCCAAAGCGTTGATTGTAGCTGTCAGATGCTGGGGTATCGAGTTCACGCATATTGAAGTCCAGATGATCGATAGAAAAACAAAGAGTGCGATTTATACGCACTCTTTGATGAAATGTCTAGATAAGAGAGTGTTCCTCTCTCTTGGACGACTATTGTAGCTTTTCTGGCGGTAAAGCCCAAGGCGCTTGAGTTGGTGAGTTTTCTAACCCAAGTTTCCACACTCGACCAAAATGCTTGTAGTGCCCTGCTTCCGTTCCTGCTCTCGCACCAATGCCATGATACAGATCCAAATGGTTCTGTTTTACCGCACCACCAGTGTCTAAAACGATCAGCATTCGCAGTTGATGCGCACCACTCCACGTACCATCGGCATTCAGCAGTGGCACTTCCGCCAAGATTGGCGTACCCATTGGTAAGATAGAACGGTCACCCGCGACGGCGGCCATTGGCAACAACGGAATACCAGCCGAGCCTGTTACTGGCGCTTCTGCTTTTGGCGCAAAGAAAACGTAAGAAGGATTTTGCTCCAACAACTCGCGTACTGTTGCGTCGTCGTTGTCCATCACCCACTCTTTAATCGCTTTGAGAGACATTTTTTCACGCGGCACTTCACCACGTTCAATCAAAATGCGGCCAATACTGACATAAGCTTTGTTGTTTTTACCCGCGTACGCAAAGTACTCCAACGTATCATCATCTTCAAAATGCACGTAGCCACTGCCTTGTACTTCCATCATAAATGGGTCGATACGATTAGGCGCGTAACCTAGCACCAAACCTTGTCCATCTAGTGCTCCATTGTAGATCTCCGCGCGAGTCGGACAATCTGATGAGCAGTTTGGCTTGCCATAAACTGGGTACTTAAAAATGTCGTTTGGTGTATGACGCAGTTCCATCACGGGAGAGAAGTATCCGGTAAACAACACATTACCTTTTTTATCACCACCACCCAATTGCGCGGCTTGAATGCCAAACGCACTCAACGCACTGGTATCTCCGCTCTGTTGCGCCCACTCACTTAATCGTTGATATAGCGGTTGGTACATCTTCGCCATGGATGGTGACTTTATCACCACTTGCTCAGCTTGCTTGTTAAATTCAGTAAAATCGCGTGGTTTGTTAGACTCAACCACATCCACTTGATTGAGGATCTGAGGAAACTCACCATCAAGATATTGCTGAGCACGTTCATTTTGTTGAGCACAGCCAAAAAGTAGGCTCAAAGAGATAATAGGAAGGAGTTTTTTTAACACGTGTCTTTTCCGTAAAAGAGAATAGCAAAAGGATGGCAAACAAATGCATACGGTGCAATTGAAAAGCAACGACAAAATGTTTCAACGCTAAGCCAATCCGTTCACTCGTTGTGAATTCATTCAGTTAATGCAACATGATAGCAGCGGAAGAATTACGGAATTGTCCGGATTATGTTTGGAAGTAAAATTTACTGATTGAGAGATGAAGTTGTGATCATCCATGTGACTCACAGACGCAAGGACTCTCAGCTTAAGAGACAATAATAAAAACGACTATCTTACCGCAATCCTTGCTCGACCCTCTAAACGGAATACAGGTAGATAATGCGCATTGGCATCCAGCTTCATTTCTGCATGCTGCTTACCCACAAAATTGAAGTGCCGCTCATTTGAACCCACTCGATACGAAAACGAATCCCCATCGAATTCAAAACTGGTCGCCACTGTAGAACCATTTACGGTAACACCGCGCTCACTCAACACAAATTCTTCACGAGCATAAGGCGCAACATCTTGCTCAACCCAGCGACCATAAATAGTCGATTTGGGAATGGGCGGATTAATGGTTCGAGTAATCAAATCACTATACAGCATGCACACGACAACGGTTCCAACTATCGCTATAAGCATGAGAGAACGCTCTAGCCACTTACGAAGCATTGATTTAGATGACGTTTTTGACAGATTTGAAGCAGTGATCGCAGCATTCTTATTAACAACAGAAGACATGAGGTTCACGTATTGAGAAAAGACGCGCTCATTGTAACTCTCCCCTTCAACGGGACCAAGAACCTACCTCAATATGTTTGTGCTTTATTCCAAAATTTCACCTTGCCACCAAGTGAATAAAAAGGCATTATTTTGACATAATTAAACAAAGGAATGGCTGTAGTGAAAATTCGTAGTACTGCTCTCGTAAAAGGATTCCGTCAATCAACACCTTATGTCAATGCTCACCGCGGAAAAACCATGGTGATCATGCTGGGCGGAGAAGCCGTCGCACACAAAAATTTTGGCAATATTATTAATGATATCGCACTCATGCACAGCCTCGGAATTAAAGTCGTGGTGGTGTATGGTGCACGTCCTCAAATTAATCAGCTGCTAGAAAAACAAGACCTCACTACGCCTTACCACAAAAATATCCGCATTACGGATGAATCGGCTTTATCTGTTGTTATGCAAGCTGCCGGACAACTTCAACTTGCGATTACTGCGCGCCTATCAATGAGCCTCAACAACACTCCGATGGCAGGCACCCAGCTCAATGTCGTTAGCGGAAACTACATCATTGCTCAGCCACTCGGCGTTGATGACGGGGTGGATTATTGCCATAGTGGACGCATTCGCCGCATTGACACCGACGCGATTAATCGCACGCTAGACCAAGGCTCTATTGTGCTACTTGGCCCCATTGCGAGCTCCGTGACTGGCGAGTGTTTTAACTTACTTTCTGAAGAAGTCGCGACGCAACTGGCGATCAAGTTGGGCGCAGACAAACTGATTGGTTTCTGTTCAGAACAAGGTGTCATTGATGACAACGGTAATGCTGTCGCCGAGTTGCTGCCAATTGAGGCGGAACATGTCATCAAGACGCTCTCTGAAAATACGTCTCCTGACCTAGATTACAACACTGGAACACTGCGCTTTCTTAAAGGCTCTATTGCCGCTTGTCGTGCCGGAGTGCCTCGTAGCCACTTGATCAGCTATAAAGTGGATGGAGCCTTAATTCAGGAGTTGTTCTCTTTCGACGGTATCGGAACCCAAGTCGTTATGGCGAGCGCTGAACAAGTGAGGCAAGCCAATATTGACGATATTGGCGGTATCTTAGACCTCATTCGTCCTCTAGAAGAACAAGGCGTACTCGTTCGTCGCTCTCGAGAGCAGCTAGAACAAGAGATTGGAAAGTTTACCATTATCGAAAAGGACGGTTTGATTATTGGCTGCGCTGCCCTTTATCCGTACCCAGAAGAGCGTAAAGCTGAGATGGCTTGCGTAGCGATTCACCCTGACTATCGTGATGGGAACCGAGGTTTGTTACTGCTCAACTACATGAAACATCGCTCAAAATCCGAAACCATTGATCAAATCTTTGTCCTCACGACACACAGTCTGCATTGGTTCAGAGAACAAGGTTTTTACGAAGTCAGTGTCGACTATTTACCTGGAGCCAAACAAGGGTTATATAACTTCCAGCGTAAGTCAAAAATCTTAGCGCTAGATTTGTAGCTTAACCTTAAATCACGAAGCAAAATTTAACGCTCCGCTATACCAAAACCTCAAGGTGCGGGATTCTGCTCATTGACGCTCAATCCTGCACATCAAGTTTGTTTTGGAGTAAGGCCTCACATAAATCCTGCTTCGAGCTAGCGAGTCATCATGTAAACACCAACTTAGAAATGCGCAAACCATTGCTTAATTTTCGTTCCAATTTTATCTTTTAAATATACATTTGGTTGGCTATACTCTGCTCGCTAGTGATTGGTTTTTAACCAATACGAATGGATCTAGGTGATGTAATGTAGCCTTCACCCTAAAATACTGGGCAATTGAAAAACTAGTTAGCTCCGTATTGCGTACCAAGGACAGTTGTTAATCTGACTTTAAATAAGCCGAGACGAGCACTGTTATGAGAACAATCATTTGTAATTCGCTTCAAAGCTTCTGGGATATGGCTGACAATCAGTTTTTAGAAGGCCTAGACGTCCACTGTGTTTTCCCCGTAAATGACGCTGTCCGAGATTTTATTCTTGCTTATCAACAGCAATACAAAATACGCAGCGTGTCTTTTACCAATGCGTTTGCAAAACATGCATAAAAGAAGACCGAGCCATAAGCTCGGTCTTCTTTTACGTACGGAATCAATTCAAAACAAAATCATAGCCAACAAAGATGCAAAAATAGTGACTACGATAAAGATTAAAATAGTCCAGTACACTACCCCAATACTTATGAACCACTTTGGGCAAACTCTACGAATATCTGTTAGCTTTCTTTTTTTGGCCAACTTAGGAAATGCAACTGCGGCATCAAGGGCTAATCCATGTATTAAGGCCCCAAAGTGACATCCAGAAACTAAAGCAAGCTCAATATCTGTATAATGCTCACTAGTGTACGCATAGCGCTTTACTTTTTGCGGCGTGATAACAATAAGCAAAATACCTACTATCAGGTACCAAAAAACTAACAAAGCACCTGCAACAAAAAATGTAATAAAAGAAACTTCTAATAACTGCAAACTTCACCGACCTTCTATTCCAGCTCTCAAGTAATAGACATCCAAACCACCATTGAGCCTAAAGTGATCATAGCTAGAAGCAATAAAACGCTTATATAAATACGGCAAATTCCGATGAATAGACCGGAGCAAACTTGATGAATATCAGCAAAGCCCCTTCTCCTCGCTAAAGTTGGTAAAGCGACCGCCGCAACTAAGCCTACACCATGTACTAAAGCACCAAAGTGAAAACCCGAGACTAAGGCTAACTCTACTTCTGAATAATGTTTCGGATTAAAAGCAAACCGCTTCACCTTTGGCGGTATAAAAAATATAAAAATTGCTCCGATAATAACGAACCATAAAAACGCGACTCCTCCGGCGATAAAGAAGGTTAGAAAGGACCAATCTAATAACTGCATATATTACCTACACCTGTCGATTTAACTACGTCTAAGTGAGAATAGTGCTCTTTATATACCGCTGCAGCTTGTTTTCCTGAATAATAACTTCCGACAGATGAAGCAACTCCCAATACCAGAGCTCCCACCCAACCAACGGGTGTAGCAACAACAAATAATGATATTGCAATACCAGACATAGTACCTACAACTGTACTTGCTGCAGTTTCCACCAATATTTCGTTTTTCTTTGCCTTAGAGTCTGCTCTAGCTATCTGATCGCAGGCAATACCAATATTAACTGCAGTCAATACAGTGCCACCTTTAGCTGCTACTTTTGATAACTTTGCTAACCTATCAGTATTCTTCTGAAGCGCCGCGGTAGTCATAACCCCGCCGTTTCGAGATATCCTCATAGCCTCTCGAGCTTTCTTACCATTAAAGAGAAGCTTCTCAGTTGGTCCAAGGTTTTTTGCTACATTCTCTAATAGTTTTTTCCTGCGGTAATCATATTGCCCTTTCGAAAACTTTCCTGATTTATAATCTCTATATAAACCATCAAGCTTTTTTAGCTCTGCGACATTTCCTTTTTCACTATCTCCTAATAAAGCCCCCATGGACGCAAAAGTAGCACCGATACCTGCGCTCGCAGGCCCCCAATTGTCATCAAGCCAAGAAAGAGCCCAAAATGCTTCCTTTTCGTTTTGCGACATAGATTTCATCGTTGATTCAAATTGCGCTTGATCATGATCTGAAATGGCAATTTTAGAAGAAAACTCAGATTGCTTGGTGTTTGAAACGTTCAACTTTCTCAAGTAAATAGATTGACCAGATTTAATCGAATTAGGGTCTGAAATTTTTGGGTTGTCTTTTTTTATTTGAGCAACAGCAAAATTATAGCCATCTGTTCCAAACTTAAAATGATAAAACTTCCATATAATTCTCGTAAGAGTATCACCAGGCTTAACACTATATATGTAGCTATACCTATTAACGCTGTTAAAATAAGTTGTATTCATTCCATTCAAATCCTTATGCTCACAATTGCGCATAATGTTAACGTTTCAGATTCAAAAACATCAATTGAAATGACTTTTCTTTCAGAAAGAGAATTGTTAAAACACAACTCATCACCAAGTTTGACATGTAACAAAGGTAAAACTGACTGTAAACTAAGTCCATAATCAGTTAGTAAGCCGCTGTACTAACCCACTCGCGCGAGTCGTTTTCACCTTAATACCTCGCTTCAGAACGTTGAGTTCGGCGTAAAGAGCTAAACGCTTTTTCGCGCGGGTAATGCCTGTGTAAATCAACTCACGAGTTAATATCGGGCTAAAGTCTGGTGGCAAAATCATCAGGGTGTAATCAAATTCACTGCCTTGCGATTTGTGGATGGTCATGGCGTAAGCCGTTTCATGTTCAGGTACTCGGCTTGGCAAGACCGATTTCACACTGCCGTCAGGTAACTCGAAAAAGACTTTCAAACGCGGTTCATCTTCACTGTCATCTCGCATACAAATACCAATATCGCCGTTATACAAACCTAAACCGTGATCATTACGCGTAACCATGACGGGTCTGCCGTGATACCAAATTTCATCCTGAACTTGAATGAACTTGCGCGCCGCGAGCGCTTTCTCGATGCGTTGGTTTAGCCCAGCCACACCGAAGTCACCTTCACGGATCGCGCACAGCAGTCGGCATTGGTTGAAGGTATCTAACACCGCTTTGGCTTTGTGCGTTAACGACTCTGGCTCTCCGGTTTTAGGATCGGTTTCCTGTTGTCCAATGCGTTTGAGGTAACGACCGTATTCCTGCACCAACGTCTGCATCATTTGGTTGTAATGTTGGCTACTTAGCGCGAAATGTTCGATGTCAGAAAAATCTTTCGCCCAGACATTATCTACGCTCGCAGCAGAACCTGAGTTAACCGCTTTTGCCAACTGACCAATGCCTGAGCGAGCATCAAATCGGTAGCTCTTTTGCAGCATACATAAACTATCGGCAATGCTAGATGCACTGTTACCCGTATGCGCTAAAGTATCGAAACCCGTCAGTTTTGCGATGGCTGATGCCTGCTCTTTGCCATAGCCCAATGCATGGAACGAACAGATATCACCCAACACAGCCCCAGCTTCAACTGAAGCAAGTTGGTCTTTATCACCTAGCAAAATCAGCCGCGCATGTTTCGGTAAGGCATCGACCACTTTGTACATCATTGGCAAATCGACCATCGACGCTTCGTCGATAACTAAAATATCCAAATGAAGTGGATTTTGCTTGTTGTGACGGAATTCTGCGCTATTAGGAATCGCGCCCAGCAACCGATGTAAGGTGCTTGATTCAGTCGGAATTTTGGCTTTTAGCTCCGGAGAAACTGGCAGCTCTTGCACCGCTTTACCAATGGACTCGGTTAATCGCGCCGCCGCTTTCCCCGTCGGGGCCACCAGCTTGATGGTTAGGTTTTTCTCGTGCGTCGCCTGTTCAATCAAAGCGGCAAGCAATTTGGTTACTGTCGTCGTTTTACCCGTGCCTGGACCACCAGAAATCACAGCAAATCGACGGGTTAACGCAACTGCCGCCGCGACTTTTTGCCAGTTCACGCAAGCCGAGAGTGGTACGAGTTCATCCAGTATTTGCAAATCTTGAACCTTGCGCGCATTGCTAAGCACGGAATCAATGGCGTGCCAATCCAACGATTCGCTTGCGACCACATCAAGGTGGTCACACACCAATTGCTGACGCAACACTTGGTTGCTGCTTCCCGCTTCTACTGCTTTGCCTAACGCGTTAAACAGAAAATGGTATTGGCGTGCAAACAGATGGTTGAGCAAGTCCGATAATCGCGCTAACTCTTGCGACTGCAAGTTCACTACAGCGCCCAACTGATTGAGCTTTTCCGCCAGTGTCACTTCATAATGCCAATAGCGGTGCAGATACAGACGCTCACCATCGAACATCAGCGGCAAGGCTTCTCCTTGCGCGCCAACCACGCTGGAATTTTGTAATACTTCAATCCAGTCTATGCCTTGCAACTGTGTGTTGAGCGCCAATGCCGACTCACCAAACAGCCCTAGCTTACTGGCTAAATCCGTAGATTGCCCTTGTGCATCGAACAGAGACAGACAGATATGTCCTTTGCCAAGCTCACTACTGACAACACCAGCGATAAACGCCAGTGCTTGGCTATCCGACTGTTCATCATGCGTTTGAGAATCAATAAAACAGGCAAATTGATAGTCGAGCTGACGAATAGCACCTTTGTGCGCCAAGCGTTCTAGCACTACCAATAGGCTATCTTGGTCAGAATGAAGATTGTGATTTGTCGTCATTAAAGTAGCTCCATCTGCCCGGCTTGAGTTGAGCGCGTTTCAAGTGCTTGACCATCAATCAAACGATCCATCTCTTGTAAGAACTCGAAAGTTGGTTTCGCGGCAAAAATGCCGTGGTCACTCTGCCCATCCATGCCGCGCAAGAACAAGTAATACACGCCACCGAAGTGCTGCTCATATTGATAATTCGCCAATCGGCTGTGTAGGAAACGATGCAGTGCTAACGCATAAATCTGGTACTGCAGATCGTAGCGGTGATCCGCCATGGCCGATTTCAGAGCCTCACCATGGTAGTGCGTCACATCGTCGCCAAGATGATTCGATTTCCAGTCAAGCACATAGTATTTACCTTGATGTTCAAACACCAAGTCGATAAAACCTTTGAGCATGCCTTGCACGGTTTGGAAACCTAAATCCCCCGCTTTCGCCGACAACGGATCGTGACGTTGAATGACTCGGTTTAACGCCGGCGCAGACAACACTTCAATCGGCAACAAAAATTCCATCTCCACCAAACGTTGCGACGGTGCTTTTTGATTCAGCAGCAAAGACTTACCATCCAACGGCGTTGCGAGTACGGTATCAATCAATTGTTGTAAAATGGGCAACCACTCTTCATCGAGCTGTTCGCTTTCCATCAAACCAAGGATGATTTGTGTATTCTCTTCCGTCGTGGCTGGCTGAGTAAATTCAATTTCCTCAAACAGGCTGTGCAGGAACGTACCCGGACGCGCACCGCGAGGGAAGGTAAAAATAGAACGCTCTGGCTCCACCAAATCCGCTTCGTCTTGCTCTTCAGATGAGTCGATATCAAAACCCGTAATCTCAATCGTGGCATCATGCTCGGCGTGATGAGAGCCTTGCTTGACCAAGCCAGAATAACTGGTGATGCGCCAGTTTCTGTCGATAGGGTTTTGCAGCTCTTTCGCGCTAAGATCGTATATTTCTTCTTGTGGCGCTACGTACTTCTCTTCGAGTTGCTGCGGCGGATCGGCCACAACGACACAATCAAGCTCGTCTTGTTGCTGTGTTAAACCTTGGTGCAAATCGTTAATGCCACCTTCTTGACCATTCTGAATCAAATAGCCAATCGCACTGCGGTGTACGCCAGTTGGCTCTTTGGTCGAACGACCATTGCGCAAAGGCGAGGCTCCAATAAAACACGCATACACTGCACGCGTTAGTGCCACGTATATCAAGCGTAAGTCTTCCGCCAAACGCTCTTTATCCGCTTGCTTCATGGACGCATCGTTGCCAGTGATATCCAGTACCGTGCGATCATTGGCTGCATCGTAATATTTGGCTTCACTGGCTTCTCGATAGCTGAACACAAACGGCAGAAATACGAGGTCATACTCCAAGCCTTTTGATTTGTGAATAGTTACGATCTGCACTAAGTTACGTTCCGATTCTAAACGTTGGATTTGGTCATCACTGCCACCCAAACCGTTTTCCGCATCACTGATAGACTGAGCGAGCCAACGCAGCAGACCGTGGTCGCTATCCAGTTCATTACTGGCTTGTTGCAGCAGTTCACCGATGTGCATTAAATCGGTAAGTACTCGCTCACCATTCTCACCCTGTGAACTCGCACCTTCTTCTAGTAATCGCTCGGCAATATGGCGTTTGCTGATCACCGCGCGTAACATCGGCAGCACACCACGCTGAACCCAAAGTTTGCGATATTCTTTGAATTCGTTTACGGCATTTTCCCACACCACTTCATCGTTATTAAGCGCATCCAAACTTGCTGCATCGAGGGCAAACAGCTCAGAGGCAAGACTTGCACGCAGCGCACGGTCATTTTCTGGAGTCAGCACCGCTTGCAGCAAACGCTGTAGATCCTGCGCCACCGAACTGGTAAACACACTGTCTCGGTTAGACAGGTACACACTGGCAATGCCTTGGTCTGCTAGCGCTTGTTTGATCATTCGACCTTCACTACCTGTTCGAACCAACACCGCGATATCGCCCGCTTGAACCGCTTTCTGTTTTTCGCCATTCACCAGACACGCTTGCCCCTGTTGAGCCTGCGTCAAAATAGTTTGGATTTGGCTTGCGGTCGCCTCTGCCATTCGAGTCAAATACTCGCCTTTTGGTAGCGGTTTATCGTCCGCTTCTTGCAACCAATAAGTCAGCGCGGGTTGCTTTTGGCCACCCATAGTCCAAATGCGTTTTTCGGCATTGGGACTGTACTTAACGGGTAAGAACGGAATATCCGAATCATAGATAAATGGACTGTCTGGCAAAGCAAATACTTGGTTTACCGCCTGCACCATATCGGCACTTGAACGCCAGTTGGTTCCTAACGTGTAGTGGGCACTTACTTGGTTACGCGCTTTGATGTAAGTGAAAATGTCTGCTCCACGAAAGCCATAAATCGCCTGCTTGGGGTCACCGATCATAAACAAACCACATTCCGGGTTGTTCAGATAAATACGGCTGAAAATACTGTATTGAAGCGGGTCAGTATCTTGGAACTCGTCAATCATTGCGACAGGGTACAAAGTACGAATACGCGCCGCTAAAAGCTCGCTTTCGTCCGTATCGATAGAAGCAGAAAGTTGCGTCAGCAAATCATCGAAAGAGAGCCACTGTTTTTGATTTTTCGCATTGGCCAGCATCACACGACAATGCTCAATCGCATGCGCAAGCAGTGGCGCTTTTAAGCTGATTGGATTGGCAAGAAATGTTTCAATGGCTTCAAATACCGCGTGCTGCGGCGCACTGCCTTTCGGTGTTTTTTCCAACAAGACGTTTTGCGCGAATTTCTCCAGCTTGTCTGGATAATCGTAACCTGTGGTTTCCGTTGCTGCCCAAGCGTTTACCGCCTCCAACCACGTCGGCAGAGACTTTTTTGTGTAGCTGCGTTTGTTAATATCTGAATCTGAAATCAGCGTGAAGAAGTCATCTTGGCTTTCTCGCCACTGTGCTTTTAATTCATCAATTTTTTTCAGATTTTCAGTATGAAGATCAGCCAAACTGCCTTTCATTGCAGGAACAGAAAGGCTTAACGGCGCACCGGTTAAGTAATTGCTGATGTCAGACAACAACGCAGATGGAGAGCTCCATAGCTGGCGAATTTCCCCAGCCAAGGTAAATGGTAACGGGTAGAAATTGCGACGCCAGTAATCGGCTACAACTTGCGCTTTTAGGTGACTTTCATCGGTCACAAACTCGTTATTAAATCGGCTGCCAGATTCAAACGCATTTTGCGTTAGCATACGTTGGCAAAAACCGTGAATGGTGTAGACCGCCGCCTCGTCCATCTGACGCTCTGCCTGCAATAAAATTTCTGCGGCTTGCTTGTGATCGTCAAACTCATTAAGCAAAGGTTGGATCACCGGATCGGAACTCTGTCCACGCGCAAACGCGATTCGCGCATCATGGATTCTTGCCCTGATACGATCGCGTAATTCCGCAGTTGCCGCTTCGGTAAAGGTTACGACCAGAATTTGGTCGACCGTAAGCGGTACGCGATGTCGAGTTTCCGCGCTGCCGTGACCAAGCAAAAGGCGCAGATATAAACCTGCAATAGTGAAGGTTTTACCTGTACCTGCTGATGCCTCGATTAACCTCGCACCATGCAGAGGAAACGTCATCGGTTCTAGTGGCGTTGGTTGAGGTTGCTCTGTGCGGTCTAACGTATGTAGAGGACACTCTGCACCTGACATTTGATCCATAACGCTGAATCTCTCCGGATTATTTACTAGGGCGTATCACCTAATAAATGTGATCTATAGTTAAAAATTCTATTAATATGTTTAACAAGTTGGATAATTTAGAGCTTTGTGAGATCTTTCTCACGGTTATCCATAAGACGTACCGTTAGTATGCGCCCCACGAGATAAGCCAAACCTTTTTGGCGGCACAACTCAAATGAATTAAACAAAAGTATCATGGTCCCTCTGACCTTGTGGCCGTACAGCGAACGCCCTACAAAAAATAATGATTTTCTGGCGGCCACCCTACTCTTCCTTCTCTTTATCCAACTATCGTTATTACGCTTTTACGTCATCGGCGTCTTGAACCGCTAAGCGCGCACCTTGCAAAACTAATGCTGTCAGCAAACGAACTTCTGAGGCCAACTCATCATTCCAAGCTGGCCAAATTCGAGAGATGTACGCATTATTGCCTTCGCCCGGGCTCATGAAGCCATCATTGAATGCGTCAGCCATTTTCTTCAAAGATTTCTCTTCGTCATCGACCCACTGACCGCGGCTAAAGCCCGCTTCAACACAAGCCAACGCCGTTTTCGGGAAATAAGGCAAAGGCTTAGTCATGCCTTCGAAGAATAAGCGAACTAATTCAGTCAGTAGCTGTTTGGCATACTGCGCATCGGCAATTTCTGGGTAGATTAAATGCAGCGCACCTTCTTTACGATCGTAACCAATGATGTGGGTTTTCTTAGCATGACCCGACGCCGACATGGCAAGGTGATCGATCCACGCTGCAAGGTAATCCTGCGCTCGAATCTTACCGCTTCGGTAGCGAATCAAACCGGATTGGTAGTATTGAGTTAGCCAACCTGTTAGGCGAACGTTTTTCTCTTCGCCTTCATTTCGCTCAAACAAGGCATCAAACGTCAGGTCGATTTCCAGATCGTCTTGAGGCGCACCAGATAAAAACGCCAGTTTATCCACTAGCTCTTCCGCCTGAACTCGGTTGGTTTCAAATTCGATATCACCAAACGCTCCCACCGGAAGTTTGCCTTGAGCGCGCTGTTGACTCATAAAGTGTTTAAGCACTTCTGCTTTTTTCTCTGGCTGTATCAATGTCGTTTCAAGCAAGGTTTCTAGCAGCTCATCACGCATTTGATAGCTTTCCAAACCACCTAAAACAAAGGGTTCGTCGTCTTCCATCACCGGCAGTGGCGGTTCAAAGATTACTTTTAAACGACGATTGAAAAAATACTGCACAGGTAAGCGCCAGAAACGTTGCAATTCGACTAAGTCGAGCTCAAGTGGGAACGTCGCTCCTAACAGATAGTCGTCTAATGCACGGTTAAAATCACGACGAACATAGCCTTGCGATTGACTACTTTGAGTCAATGCCGCTGGAATCCATTCTTTCGCGTAGCTGGCATGCATGCCTTGGAACGCACTTGGGCTAAACGGCACCATGGCGTGGGTATTCACCAACGCATTTAATAAGTTGTCGCCAGACTCATCAACGGGCAACGCTTCATCACCACTTAAACAATAGTTTTGGTGGCAGTATTCCATCAGCTCAGAAACCAGAACCGAAGGCACTCGCTCGGTGTTGTCTTGGATTGAACGGCCAACATAACTGATGTAGAGCGTTTGCTGTGCCGATAGCATTGCTTCGAGGAATAGGTAACGGTCATCATCTCGGCGCGAACGATCGCCCGGTTTGGTTCTTCCCGTCATCAAGTCAAAACCTTCCGGCGGCATGGAACGCGGGTACACGCCGTCATTCATCCCCAGCAGACAAACGGTTCTAAACGGAATAGAGCGCATCGGCATCAAGGTACAGAAGTTCACTTGACCAGCCAGGAAGCGCTGGCTGACTCGTGTGCCAGATAATTTGTTTTGAAGGTATTGGCTGATGATCGACGGCGATAACGCATCATCAAATGCGGCATCAGCCAATTGCTCTTTGAGTTGGCTGAGCGTATCGCGAATGGATTTGAGCGCCATTTCGCCTTCTAACTCAACTGAGAAGAAGTCATCCAGCAGTGAAACCAAAGTCTCTCGCCAACCATCAATAGTCTGAACATGAGAAAGTTTGCTTCGATAAGTGCTAATTTGTTGGATAAAGTGTGCCAACTTGCCCGCAAGCTCTGCGCCCATGCCTTGCACTTCGTTGTACGGAGATAAACTACCTTGCTCGGTTTCAAATAAACCTGCGGATTCTGGCATCGCGTAGCCAAGCAACATGCGTTGAATACCAAATTGCCATGTGTTTTGACGGGTTTCCGGCAGTTCAAATTCGCGCCCGGTATTGGCATCCAATCCCCAGCGAATCCCCGACTCCTCAACCCATTGTTTGGCTTGTAAGAAATCATCTTCGCTGAGTTCAAAACGCTTTAATATCGATGGCGTTTCCAGAAGCTCGAGTAGTTCTGATGCCAAACAGCGCGTATTGGGTAAGTTCACCAACTGCATAAATGCGGCCAGAATTGGGCTCTCTTGATCGGCGGTTCGGTCAGAAATCGAATATGGAATAAAACGCTCACCCGGAGCGTTACCAAAGACCGCCTGAATCGCAGGGCTGTAAGCGTTGATGTCCGCGACCATCACGATAATATCGCGCGGTTTTAACGTTGGGTCAGCATCGAACATCGCCAATAGTTGATCATGCAGCACTTCCACTTCACGCATCGGGCTGTGACAAGCGTGTAGGCTCAGTGATTTATCACCCAAGCTAACCACTTGTTTGTGATGACTGTTTTCAATCTGTTGGTCATCTTGATGTTCTTCAAGATTGAGAATATCCGCTTGCAATTGATGGAGCAGACTGTCGCGCTCAACATCAACAAACGCCTCAATTTCATGAGATTCCAGTTGAGACAACAGATACATATTGTCACGCCCGAGTTTACCCATGGACGCCAACAGACTGTTTCCAACCACATCGGTGTGCAGCTCATCGATCACATTATCTTCCAGTGATCCTTTCAGTTGCTCAGTTTCACCTTGCACTTCCGAGTGATCGTCCTGCCACACAACGTGCTGACGATGTTTCGCCGCCAAACGAGCCAGATATTTGCGATCTCGAACTTCACCCCAGTAATAACGACACGGGTTGGTGAACATCAGATGCACGTCGATGTGTTCACCAATTGCTTTTAGCGCATCCATATAGCGAGGCGGCAACGAAGAAATACCAAAAACAAACAAACGCTTGGGTAAATGGTCAAAATTGCCGTTAAAACTCGCTAACGTGTCGATAAAGTGCTCATAAAGGTTGGCACGGTGATATGGAGACTGCCCTAACGACACAGTGTGATCGTACAACGCTTGCCATAAGATCGGCTGCCACGGATGTTCATCTTCCAGCTCTGGCACACTCTGCCCAGCTTCCCAACTTGCGATCCATTCCGGACGATACACCAAGTAACCATCGAAAATATCGGCAATTTTCTCAGCCAGCTGATACAGCTTAGAGTGGTCACTGTCATCTTTGAGGTACTGCGCTAACGGCGAAAACACCTCTTGGTTGAGAAGCCCCGGAAGCAGATGCATCAACTTCCACGTCATCGCTTCTTTGTTAAACGCACTGCGTTTTGGCACGTCTGGCAACACCTGCGTAAACATTTCCCAAATGAAAGTAGCAGGAAGCGGAAAATCAATGTTCGCGGCAACACCAAACTCTTTGGCCAATTCCATTTTTAGCCATTGAGACATGCCCGGACTTTGAACCAGAATTTGTTCTTTTTCGAACGGGTTTTCCAGCGGACTGATTCGAATCAGTTCGACAAGGAGTGATTTAAGAACGTCAACTTGGTTGGAGTGATAAACAGTAAACAAATTGGGAATACCGAGCGCCGATTGAAACTGTTAGCTAGCTTAGCACAGCCCCATTTAAACCCGCAGTGATCTCGCGTTCGGAAAAAACAAAAGGTTATATATCACTCAAATAGAGTATGAATCTTCTTAATTTTCACATGTCAATCAAGTCTGACACTTCCATACAAAATGTGACATTCGTCGCAACTATTCCATAATAAAAAACACTGTTTTATACTCCCTCTACCCATAATTTATAAACAAACAAAAAGTATGTTTCGCAAACTGTCTTCCAACAGCGCTTGGCTGATTGCTTTTTTTGCTTGCTTTGCAGTGTATCTGTCGATCGCTTGTTATCCTTTTGTGTTGTCTAACAATCTGAATGAACCGCTAACCTTGTTGCAAGGTTACTATTTGGTTTCGACTCAATATGGCTGGCTGGGCTTGATCGCTCTTCCATTTATGTTGTTGAGTTTATTGCTCTCTTTTCTACCGACTCGAGCATTCAAAGGCATCGTGGTCGCTATTGCGATCTGTCTATTGGTCATGTTTAAAGTCGATATCCTCGTTTTTCAGCAATACAAACTTCACATCAACGCCCTATTAATCCGTATGTTTTTCGAAGGTGGCGGTGATGTCTTCGATATTTCTTGGATGAGTTGGCTAATCTTCATCAGTGAAGTTGCCGTTCTGGTGATCGGGCTCGCCTGTACCGTTTGGATGAGTAATCAACTGGCAGAAAGCCGAGCTAAGTTCGTTTTGATCAGCGTCTGGTTTGCTGTATTGGTCAGCACACAGATGATTCATGCGTACAAAAACGCGCTTTACGACGATGAAGTCAGTCAGTTTTCGAATAACTGGCCACTTTACTACCCGCTGACGGCTCGTAAATTTATTTACAAACACGACCTAGTGGATGAGAGCATTGCATCGAAGAACCGCGTAGCGTTAACCAATATTGAACGTAGCTCACTCAACTACCCGCTTGCGCCGATTCAAGTGCAAAGCAAAGAGAAACAGCCCAATGTTTTGTTTATCTTGGTTGACGCGTGGCGCTACAGTGATGCGACGCCGGAAGTCATGCCAAATGTCAGCAAGTTCGCCGAAAAGACGGTGAATTTCACACAACATATGAGCGGCGGCAACTCAACTCAAGCGGGTATTTTCAGCCTGTTTTACAGCTTGCCAGCGACCTACTGGGAAAGCTTTTACGCAAGCCAACGCTCTCCTGTTTTTATGGATACGCTGCAAGAGGAAGGCTACCGCATGGGCATTTTTGGCTCGGCACCGCTCACCAGCCCGCCACTTTCTCGCACGGTATTCAAAAAAGTGTCGGACTTGACCTTGAAACAAACTGGGGAAACAGCAGTCGAGCGCGATCAGCAGATCACAGACAAGTTCATCGAGTTTCAAAAAAAGGACAGCGACAAACCGTACTTTGGTTTTCTGTTCTACGATGCCGCCCACGGCACAGTATTTCCCGAACCTGAATTTGCGAAATTCAAACCATACTGGGAACGCGTTGACCACATTTTGCTCAACAACGATTTTGACGCTTCGCTTTACCACAATCGATACAAGAACTCGTTGTACTACATCGATAGCTTGATTGGTGATGTGCTGAAAAACGTCGACTTAGACAACACCATTGTGGTGATTTCATCTGATCATGGTGAAGAGTTTAACGACCATAAGATGAACTATTGGGGCCACACGGGTAACTACAGTGACGTACAAGTGCATGTGCCTCTTTACGTGTACATACCAAATCGTCAACCAGACCAAATTGATTACCGCACGACCCATTTCGACGTCGTGCCAACCATGATGAATACGCTGTTTGACGTTCAAGGCACAACGAGTTCATACAGCGTTGGTCATAACTTGTTTGATAGCTCTGCCCCTCGCGATTGGTATATTGCTGGCAGCTACTACAACTATGCATTGGTCGGCAAAGAATTGATGCTTGTGGTCAATCCTGGCGGGCACTCTCAGCAACTGAATCGCCAGTTAAAAGTCGAGAAAGAACAGAAAGTTCCTGTCGATATCATTCGTCATTCTCTGGATGAGATGTCGCGATTTTACAAAAAAGGCTAGTGTCCAACATCGACGCCGATTGAAATAAAAAAGCCTCTTGGTTGTAAGACCAAGAGGCTTTTCCCTATCTGCTATTTAAGCGTGATGAGCGTGCATTAAACGTGGCTGAATCAATAAGTTGTTGATGTATTGTAAAGCCACATAAGAGACAACAAATGTTGCCACAATCAACTCAAGACCAGCTAAGCCTCGCACTTGTTGAACATAGTGCGCAGCCAATCCTTGCAACTCCATCCAATTCGCCATTTTAAACAGCGCCGTCGCACCGATCACCATCGGGAAAGTGAACGCCGCATAGCCTGGGCTAAATGGCAGTCTAAGCAATTTAAAGAATGCGAGGTAAATGATGGCTGTCATCAATACCGCGATACCAAATAGCATAGCGATGATCACTGGTGATGGTGTCGCAGTGACCGTTAAGTACCCTGCCAATGATAGACTTGCTGGCGCAGCCATGATTGCCATTGTTGGTTTCGCTGCATCCGGAATTTCATGGGTAAACATGAAACGGTAAATCATCATCGGCAACATGATCGCGTACGCCACCATACCAAACATCAATGCACCTTGTGCTACTGGTGCTAACATCGGGTTGCCAGAGAAAGACACATCCGCAACGATGATACCCACAGGCGGTACAAACCAACTAGGAACCATGTGGTGCAATTCAAAATCTTTGGCGCGATGGTAAACAAAGCTCACCAAGAACACGATGTGCAGAACCACCGCAATCAGCCAAAGCACATCACCAGCCAATGGGTAAAAATGGCCGAGAGAGTTCGATACCACCATAGTGCCCATCGCAAAAGTCGGAACCACGCTGCCCACAACCGGATGAGCAAGATCTTGTCTCAATAGATGGTTATGTAGCAAAAACTTGGTTGCCAATATAGCCAACAATACGCTCGCGATACCCGCACTAATCCACTGTCCGTAGCCATGTAATTCGGCGAAGTTTTCCCAACTCCAGCCTAAGCTTGCAATACCAAGAGCCAAACCCGCCATCGGAGTTGGTGCTCCCATTACTTTTGCTTTTGTTCTTTGAATCATGATGACCTCAACCAGACTCACTCTTGATGGAGCGTATAATACGCTTGCACTTCGTTCCGATATATCTAATTATTTAAAACAAACGTTCAAAATTACTTAACGGTGGGGTATGGCAAGTCACATTTCTCTTAAACAACTGAAAGTGTTTACGACGATCACGCAGCACAAAACGCTCACAGCCGCTTCTGATAGTCTCTTTTTATCAAAAGCCGCTGTGAGCATGGCACTCTCAGAATTAGAAAAGCAGATCGGCCATCACTTGTTTGATCGTGTTAATAACCGACTAATTCTGAACCAAGAAGGTCAAAAACTGCTGCCACTGGCGGATGAATTACTCAACCGAGCCAAGGACATCGAGAGCATTTTCGATGGTGATCAAGCGCTGTCGGGCCAACTTCGCATTGGTGCCAGTGACACCATTGGCAACCAAGTCGCGCCCTATTTGCTTAGCGAATTTCGTCAGCAAACGAACCATCGTTCTCAAAGCCTGTTTATTTCTAACTCTGCACAAATCTGCGACATGCTGACCGATTACGAGTTAGACATCGCCCTAATTGAAGGCAAAACACTTCACCCTGAATTGCAGTCCACCCAGTTTAGCGAAGATGAAATGTGCGTGATTTGCGCGCCAGATTACCCAGCCGCGCACGAAGGGCCCGTAAATTTAACCGAGCTAGAAAACAGCGAATGGATATTGCGAGAGGCGGGGTCTGGTTCACGCGAATTTTTTATGCGCGTTGTCGCGCCGCGCTTGGAACATTGGCATGAAGCTTTTCAGCTCAATACCACCGAAGCGTTGATCAACTCAGTATCTGCTGGGCTGGGCTTAGGTTGCTTGTCACGTTTGTCTGCAGAACCTGCTATTAGTGACGGCCGCGTAAAACTGCTCGACATGCCTTTAGATATGAAACGTCGCTTCTGGCTACTGGTTCACAAAGAGAAATACCAAAGCCCACTACTCAGAACGTTTATCGAATTTTGCCAAGATTGGGAACGACCAAATAACCTTTATCTAGAGAATACGCCCTCCAAGTGAAACGGAGATAGTTTAAATGCTGGTCAGTTAGTTGTACGTGTCTCTCATTCTTAGGCTTGTCGCTAGACTTAACTGGTCAAAAACTGTATAAAAAGCCAGTATCAATACACCAAGTTAGGGGACCAACCATGGCTGTAATCGTCAAGTACGTGGTAGAACGCAATGGAGAAGAGAAAATGACTTTTACCTCTAAAGCGGAAGCTGACGCATACGATAAAATGCTAGACATGGCAGACGAACTATTCACGCTGCTAGGTAAAAGTGAACTTCTAGAAGACGAAGGTAAGCAAGAAGATCTTGCGATGTACCTCGCTCAAAACAAAGAAGAAGTGCTTTACGCACTGGGTGCAAAACGCAAACCGGCACCAAAGAAAGCAAAAAAGCTTGAATCTGTAGAAGAAGACAAGCAAGAAGACGCTGCATAAGCCTCTCATTTGTTAAAGAAACGCCGCATCATGTGGCGTTTTTTGTATCTGAAGGCACACATCATCATGGAAAGATCGCCCTTTCTTTCGAGCACAGATACGACAAATCGCCTTCTTTCATTTCAACAAACACCCGCTAATTGACCACCTCACAACCACATTTCTCATCAGACAGACATATCTCCCAAAAGACAAAAGGTATCCATCTACAGACTTTATCTATTTCCCCTCTTTAAACTCCCTAGCACTCTCATTATGATGGCTGACAACTTAATTATTTCTTGTCAGTGAACAGACGAGACACAAGACTCAACACATGGAGATCAACTATGGCTTTCTTTTCTCTAGCCTTTGGTACAGCGACTAAAAACCGCGATGGCAAAATCATTGAAGCGTTTTTTCCAAACCCTGTTCTTAACCCAAATGAAGAGCTTGTTAACGCACTAGCAGCAGTAGCAGGTTACGAACAAGGCAACCAAGCTATCGAGATCTCTGCAGCACAAAGCGCAGAACTTGCGGCGGCTTTCGAAGCAAACGGCGATGCAGCAAACGCATCTTTCGCAACCAAAGCAGCAGAATCAGCACAGCCGCTTGTACTGGTTATCCTAGCTACGGATGAACAACCACAATCTGTTGCTGAAGGCTTCCTAAAACTTCAACTTATCTCCAACCGTCTAGTTAAGCCACACGGCACAGTACTGGATGGCATCTTCGGTCTACTACACAACATCGCATGGACTAACGAAGGACCAATCGACCTACCTGAGCTGGCTGAGCGTCAAATCGAAGCTCGCCTAGCTGGCCGTACGCTAAGCGTAGATTGCGTAGACAAGTTCCCTAAAATGGTGGACTACGTGGTTCCAACTGGCGTTCGTATCGCAGATACTTCTCGCGTACGTCTTGGTGCACACGTTGGCGAAGGCACAACGGTAATGCACGAAGGCTTCATCAACTTCAACGCGGGTACAACAGGCGTGAGCATGGTTGAAGGTCGTATCTCTGCTGGCGTAGTGGTTGGTAACGGCTCTGACATCGGTGGCGGTGCATCTATCATGGGTACACTATCTGGCGGCGGTAAAGTGGTGGTTTCCATCGGTGAAAACTCTCTACTAGGCGCAAACGCAGGTCTTGGCTTCCCAATGGGTGATCGTTGTACTATCGAATCAGGTCTGTACGTAACCGCTGGCTCTAAAGTACTCATGCTAGATTCTGAAGGTCAAGAAGTCGAAGTGGTTAAGGCTCGCGATCTTGCTGGTGTTTCTGACCTACTGTTCCGTCGTAACTCTGTAACTGGTCAAATCGAGTGTCTTGCAAACAAGAGCGCGGTTGAACTGAACAGCGAACTGCATAAAAACAACTAATAAGAATACCTAAATAACCTCGAGATGCTTGATTCAGCGAGGCTAACTTGGCTTGCAGGCGCGGCAACGAGTTGAAGATCTAGTTAATCTAAATCAAAGCTCGTTAACAAAGCATGAAAGCCAAGACAACTCGCCCTTTGGGAGCGTGTCACTATCACGATTCCCGCGTCAAATAACTCGAAAATAGCGAGCTATTTCACTTCGTCATTTTCCTTGAACTCGTATCAGTGACCACGCTCTGAACTGAGCATCTTGAAGTCATTTAGGTATTGCAGTGAATTAGCCCTACGAAAAATCCCCCAACAGGAAACTGTTGGGGGATTTTTTAGCTTAAAGCAAAATTCGTGAGTGCTGGTTACTGATTTAAAAAGCTGACCGCTTTATCTGGGAAGTCAGTAAACAAACCATCCACCTTCACTTGGTTGTAGTACACATCCATCATGCCTTCAAAACTGTCCGTGTACGCTGGAATGCGTCCTGGATCGGCGCGGAACGTGTATGGATGCACTTGCAAGCCAGCGTCTTTTGCAGCCTTCATCAACGGCTTGATGATGATATTGTCTTTGGTTGACTTATCATCCACCAGCATCGGCTTCCAAGGTCCAATTCCTTCCGCGTAACTCGCTACTTTCTTCATGCCGTCGGCTTCGAACATCCAGTCATAACTGTATGGTGTTGCCTTGTCGCCTTTGTACACCATAGTTTCGTTCCAATCGGTGTAAGCCATAAGCTGAACGAGCTTTAAGTCCATATCCATTGCAGGCATGAGTTCACTGTTGATGCGTTGAAGTTCATTCGCATCAAAACACTGAAGGTAGACTTTGTCGTCTTGAGAGCCGTAACCGTACTGCTTCAAGACTTTAAGTACTGCTTTAGAAATGTCCTTACCTTCATGACGATGGAACCAAGGCGCTTTAATTTCTGGGTAAATACCGATGTCATAACCCAGCGTTTTGTTTAAGCCTTGGATCAGCTCAATCTCTTCAGCAAACGTCGGCACGGTGAAATCAGATTTCCACATAGGGAATCGGGTTGGATAGCCCGCTACTTTGTTGCCTTTGTCATCGATATTAAAGCCTTCAGTTACTCGCAAGGATTTGATTTCCGCCAGTGTGAAATCAATCGCGTAATAACGGCCGTCTTTGCGTGCGCGATCAGGAAAACGCTCCGCAACATCCGTTACACGATCGAGATAATGGTCATGCAACACGACCAACTGGTCGTCTTTCGTCATTACCACATCTTGCTCTATGTAGTCAGGTTTCATTGCGTAAGCAAGCGCTTTGGCTTCTAGCGTGTGCTCAGGCAAGTAACCCGATGCGCCACGGTGTGCAATTACAAGCGGTTTCGCAATCGCACCAGCTGAGAGGCTAAGTGCTAAAAAAGTAAGACATACTGACTTTGTTTTCATTGTTATTTCCTTGATAAAGCGAAGAGGCAGTATTCCACTGCCTCTTTAAATAAATATTACGCTAGCGCTTCCTTTTCGCGCTCTTTTTGCTCGTGGTGCGCACGCTCACCTAAGAAGGCGTACATCAAACACACAATAGAAGTAATACAAGAACCAACCAAGATGATAAAGCCACCATCCCAGCCAAAGTGGTCTACCGTGTAGCCCAGAATCGCGTTTGCGGCAACTGCCCCACCTAAGTACCCAAATAAACCAGTAAGACCAGCAGCAGTACCAGCGGCTTTCTTCGGAGCGAGTTCAAGTGCGTACAAGCCAATCAGCATAACCGGACCATAGATTAGGAAGCCAATTGCAATCAGCGCCATCATGTCCACCATTGGGTTACCAGCAGGGTTAAACCAGTAAACCATCACTGCAACGGTCACTAGCACCATAAATAAGATGCCAGCAGGTGCACGACGACCTTTAAACAATTTGTCTGAAATCCAACCACACAATAATGTGCCTGGAATGCCGGCCCATTCGTATAAAAAGTAAGCCCATGACGATTTATCTACCGAGAAATCCTTCGCTTCTTTTAGGTAAACAGGTGCCCAGTCCAGTACGCCGTAGCGAATTAGGTAAACAAATGCGTTTGCAATTGCAATCGACCAAAGCAGCTTGTTGTTGAATACATACTTAAAGAAGATTTCCTTGGCTGTCATTTCTTGTTCGTGCGACTTGTCATAGTCATCAGGATAATCGTCTTTATACTCTTCGATCGGTGGCAAACCACAAGATTGAGGCGTATCGCGAACCGTCATCCAAACAAACACAGCAACCAACGTGGCGAAAAATGCAGGAACATAAAATGCAGTGCGCCAATCATCGTTAAATGCCCACAGGCCAAGAATGAATAGTGGACCAATCAAACCGCCACCCACGTTGTGTGCCACGTTCCAAACCGAAACGATCTCACCACGCTCTTTACGTGACCACCAGTGCACCATGGTTCGTCCACATGCGGGCCACCCCATGCCTTGGAACCAACCGTTCAAGAAAAGCAAAATGAACATCGCAGTGACGCTGCCAGTCGCCCATGGCATAAAGCCAAAGCAAAACATCACTAATGCAGACATCAGTAGGCCGCCACTAAGGAAATAGCGAGGGTTGGAGCGGTCAGAAACGCTGCCCATTAGAAATTTAGAGAGACCATATGCAATGGAAACAGCAGCCAGCGCGACACCTAAGTCACCGCGGCTAAAGCCTTGCTCGATAAGATAAGGCATCGCCAAACTGAAGTTTTTACGAACCAAATAGTAACCGGCGTAGCCAACAAATATACCGATAAAGAGTTGCCAACGGAGGCGAGAGTAGGTGCTATCGATACTGCCTGGGGACAGACGATCAATGTGCGCCTTAGGTTTGAATATTCCAAACATAGGAACCTCATTATTTTGTATGTGATGGTAAAAAACACAAAAGGAGCGAACGAAACAAAAAAACCTTCGTTCGAAAGTTCATGAATTGTATTGAGTTAGGATTTTATTTCTGTGACAAATGTTGCACATGAATTAAATATAAGTAAATACAGTAAATTAGAGCGCATTAATTAGACCATCGTTCAACTTTACTCATAATTAGTTAATATGAAACTGATGTTTCAACCTCTCATTTGAGCATTCTAATTCGAAACCAATGAAACAAAGGCTCGAATAAGAACACAAATTAACCGTAAAAAGGGTGTTTCACATCCATCCTTATTACGCGAAACCACTAAATAACTAAAAAGATGAAAAATGTTCGCGCTTAGTATCAAACGAAATAACAAAACTAATGTTATCTGAACTCAAACCTAGACAGTGATTCACGAACACAAGACATAAACCGTGTTTATTTTCCTCTCCATTTTCATAATTAACACTAATTTGGATAACAAGTTCCTCTCGAGATATAAACATAGCAACGCATTTTCTTATATCACCGCTAGTCCTTGATGTACTTGACCTCGCCTTACCTCTTTAGGGTTAATTACTACGCAAAATCTGAGTAATAAATCCCCAAGCACGTAGCAGCTTCACAAAACTCCTCTTACCAGTTGTGCATTCTTTTTCACATCGGTAATTTGAGCGCTTCCAAAACACACTTCGTAGCAAAGAAGTTCTTTTCGTTGTTTTCTTTTTCGATTAAAAGATGCGCCATTTAACAAAAACGAAGACTTTGATTAACAATTTTATGCTCAAACGCTCATTTTTAACGCTCGTTTGTTTTCGCAAACGTTTATATGTGCACAATAGTATCGTGCTAGACAGGCAAAAATGATCAAAGGACTTTTAACATGACAACGAACAAACACCCCTCTCTGCTCGGAGAATGTTTGGCCGAGTTTATCGGTACAGGACTACTTATCTTCTTCGGCGTAGGCTGTGTCGCAGCCTTAGTTCTAACAGGCGCATCATTTGGACAATGGGAAATCAGTATTGTATGGGGCCTAGGTGTCGCCATCGCTATTTACTGTACTGCCGGCGTTTCAGGCGCGCACATCAACCCAGCGGTAACCATCGCACTCGCTATGTTCCATGGTTTTGATAAGGCGAAAGTGGTGCCATACATCATCGCCCAAATGCTTGGCGCATTCTGCTCTGCTGCGTTGGTTTACAGCTTATACAGCAACCTTTTCACCGACTACGAAATCGCACATAACTTCGTCCGCAGTAGCCAAGATGCACTAGCAACCGCTGGTATCTTCTCAACCTATCCACATGCTTCCCTCTCTTTCTTTGGCGCTTTTGCTGTGGAATTCGTTATCACTGCCGTGCTGATGTTTGCGATTTTGGCTTTGGGCGATGAAAATAACGGCGCTGCACGAGGTGCAATGAACCCGCTGTTAATCGGTATTTTGATTGCCGTGATCGGTGGTTCTCTTGGTCCACTAACTGGCTTCGCGATGAACCCTGCGCGCGACTTTGGACCGAAACTGTTCGCTTACTTCGCAGGCTGGGATTACGCTCTGACAGGTGCTAAAGACATTCCTTACTTTATCGTGCCTTTACTTGCTCCGATTGCAGGTGCGTGTTTTGGTGGTTGGTTGTATCCAAAAGCGATTGCGGCTTACCTTCCACAACAAGGCCACGGCTGTACGATTCCAAACCAATGTGAGACGGAAGAAGAAACAGAAGAAGCTAGAGCTTAAAACTGACGCAACTCGAACATTTACTAAAATATAAATAACGAAACAAAAGGATTCTTACCATGACTGAGCAAAAATACATTGTTGCCCTAGACCAAGGTACGACAAGCTCTCGCGCAGTAATTCTTGATCATGACGCGAACATCGTAAGCGTCGCACAGCGCGAATTTACTCAGATTTATCCAGAGGCAGGTTGGGTAGAACATGACCCTATGGAAATCTGGGCAACACAAAGCTCTACGTTGGTAGAAGCTCTAGCTAAGTCTGGCATCCGTAGCGACCAATTGGCGGCTATCGGTATTACTAACCAGCGTGAAACCACCATCGTCTGGAATAAAGAAACAGGCAAACCCGTTTACAATGCGATCGTATGGCAATGTCGCCGTACTGCTGACATCTGTGAAGATTTAAAAGCGCGTGGTCTAGAAAACTACGTACGTGACAACACTGGTTTGGTACTTGACCCTTACTTCTCAGGTACCAAAGTGAAATGGATTCTGGACAACGTTGAAGGCGCGCGCGAAGACGCAGAAGCAGGCAAGCTGTTGTTCGGTACCGTCGATACTTGGTTAGTTTGGAAGATGACTCAAGGCCGCGTTCACGTGACCGACTACACTAACGCATCGCGTACCATGCTATTTAACATCAACGATCTATGTTGGGATCAGAAAATGTTAGATGAGCTTGGTATCCCAGCATCTATGATGCCAGAAGTAAAACGTTCATCGGAAGTTTACGGTAAGACCAACATTGGTGGTAAAGGCGGTACTCGTATTCCTATTTCTGGTATTGCTGGTGACCAACAAGCTGCGCTTTACGGCCAAATGTGTGTTGAAGCGGGTCAGGCGAAAAACACTTACGGCACGGGTTGTTTCTTGCTAATGAATACGGGCCAAGAAAAAGTCACTTCGACGCACGGCCTACTGACAACTTTGGCTTGTGGTCCGAAAGGTGAGCCTGCTTATGCACTTGAAGGTGCCGTATTCATGGGTGGTGCTTCTATCCAATGGCTACGTGATGAATTAAAAATCCTAAACGGTGCAGAAGACTCTGAATACTTCGCAACCAAAGTGGATACCTCAAACGGCGTTTATGTCGTGCCTGCCTTTACTGGTTTAGGCGCACCATACTGGGATGCCTACGCACGTGGCACGATTGTCGGCCTTACTCGCGGCGTGAACTCAAACCACATTATCCGTGCGACTTTGGAAGGCATCGCTTACCAAACTCGTGACGTACTGGATGCGATGCAAGCCGACTCAGGAATTAAACTTGCGAATCTTCGCGTCGATGGCGGTGCGGTAGCGAACAACTTCCTAATGCAGTTCCAATCCGATGTATTGAATACAGAAGTACACCGCCCTCAAGTAACAGAGGTTACCGCTCTTGGTGCAGCCTACCTTGCAGGTCTTGCCGTGGGTTACTGGGACAGCATTGACGAGTTGCAGAATAAAGCGGTGCTTGATCGCACCTTTGAGCCGCACGATGATGAAGAAAAACGCAATCGTCGTTACAAGGGTTGGAAACGCGCAGTGAAATGTGCGCAAACCTGGTCTGAGCTTCACGACGAAGAAGATTAATCTCACCTCCATACGAAAAAAGAGCGCCATTTGTGCGCTCTTTTTTGCGCTTTGCCCCTGATTCCTGAACTCGCTTACTTCTCACAACGCGCAAATTCGAGCACAATAGAGCTTCGAATTTGAAGCATTGGCCGTTACCAATGCACAAGGGAGTGGTAAGTGAAGCAAATACCTCGACACCAACAGATTGTTGAGTTGGTGAAAAAACAAGGCTATGTCAGCACGGATGAGTTGGTAGAAAGATTCAATGTCAGCCCACAAACCATCCGACGCGATCTTAATGAACTCGCCGACGACAACAAAATTCGTCGTTATCACGGTGGTGCAACCATCCCTCTCAGTTCTGAAAACACATCTTACAACACGCGTAAAGCGCTCAACTTCAATGAAAAAGATGTCATTGCAGACGAGGTGGTCAAGCACATTCCTGATGGCGCGACTCTATTTATTGATATCGGCACCACACCAGAAGCGGTTGCGCGAGCGCTCAATAAAAACCATAAACAGCTACGCGTGGTTACCAACAATATCAACGTGGCAACCATTCTCTTCCCCAACCCAGAGATCAAAGTCATCTTAGCAGGCGGTGAAGTTCGAAGTCGCGATGGCGGCATTGTTGGAGAAGCCACTCTCGACTTCGTTAAACAGTTCCGTCTCGACTTTGGCATTCTTGGCATCAGTGGTATCGACTTTGATGGCTCGCTATTAGACTTTGATTACCACGAAGTCAGGGTCAAACAAGCGATCATCGACAACAGCCGCAGTGTATTTCTCGCCGTCGACCACACCAAATTTGGGCGCAATGCCATGGTGAAGCTAGGCAATATCGCTCAGCTCAACATGATCTTTACCAACAAGCAGCCACCAGAAGAAATCTTGTCGATTTTAAAAGAAGCTTCAATTCCGCTTGAAGTCGTTGAAGCGAACGAGACAAACTTCGAAAACGAGTAGTTCCAGTCATTAATTTGCCTCTCAAATGACCTCTGTCTTAATTAGGCAGAGGTTTTTTTGTGCCTAAATCACACAAAACGCTCACAAACGAAAATAATAGATGATCACAAACGAAACCTAAGCTAGGATTAGATCATGTTCCAAAATGCTCGTTCGCTCACCAAGAGGTCAAATTTATGAGTATACAAAAAAATGCTTCCACTACTAGCTCATCCACTACCTTAGACTTGATCGTAATTGGTGGCGGCATTAACGGGGCTGGTATTGCGGCAGACGCAGCTGGCCGCGGTTTGAGTGTTGGCTTATACGAAGCAAGTGACTTCGCGTCCGCTACTTCTTCGGCAAGTTCTAAACTGATCCACGGCGGTTTACGCTACCTTGAACACTACGAGTTTCGTTTGGTTTCGGAAGCGCTCGCAGAACGTGAAGTTATTCTTCGCAAAGCGCCTCACGTTGCCCTACCAATGCGTTTCCGTTTGCCTCATCGCCCATTCCTACGCCCAGCTTGGATGATTCGCTGTGGTCTGTTCCTTTACGATAACTTGGGTAAACGTACGACTCTGCCAGGCAGCAAAACCGTCAACTTAGCGAAATCGGGCTTGCTAAAACCAGAAATGAAAACCGGTTTCGAATACTCTGACTGTTGGGTTGATGACGCGCGTTTAGTATTACTTAACGTTCTGGCTGCTCGTGAAAACCATGCAGAAGTACGTAACTACTGCCGCGTAGAAAAAGCACACCGTGAAGGTGGTATCTGGCATGTCACAATTCATGACGTGATGACAGACCAACGTTTCGAACGCAAAGCAAAAGCACTAGTAAACGCAGCTGGCCCTTGGGTAAAACAGTTCTTTGATGATGGATTAGAGCAAGCCTCTCCTCGTAACATTCGCTTAATCAAAGGCTCGCACATCGTTGTTCCTCGTATCCACAACGAACCGCAAGCCTACATTCTTCAAAACAAAGACAACCGCATCGTATTTATGATTCCTTACTTAGATAAGTTCTCAATCATTGGTACAACAGATGTGGAATACAAAGGTGACCCACGCGAAGTGGCGATCTCAGATGACGAAGTCGATTACCTCATCGATATCGTAAACCAACACTTTGTCCACCAGTTGACTCGCGAAGATGTGGTTTGGACATACAGCGGTGTTCGTCCTTTATGTGACGATGAATCTGACTCTCCGCAAGCGATCACACGAGACTACACGCTAGAACTCGATGCGGAATACGACCATGCACCTCTGCTTTCTGTCTTTGGTGGTAAGCTGACGACCTACCGTAAGCTGGGTGAAGCGGCAATGAAAAAGCTGGCTCCTTTCCTACCAGAGATGGGAAGCGACTGGACGGCAAATCAAACCCTACCTGGTGGTAACTTCAGCTGTAGTCGTGAACAATTAGCTAAACAAATTCATGCTAAATACGCTTGGGCGCCAGAAGCATTGATTCTTCGTTACGTAACACAATTTGGTACCCAAACGTGGAACTTAATGGAAGGCACAGTAAGCGAAGCTGACCTTGGACACGCGTTCTCATCGCAAGCCGGCGGTGTTTACCAACGTGAGATCGACTACTTAATGAACCATGAAATGGCAATGACCGATGAAGACATTTTGTGGCGTCGTACCAAACTTGGTCTGTACATGAACGATGAAGAAAAGCAGGCTTTATCGGACTATTTAAAAGAAAAGCTACAACAGAAAGTGGTTAATCTTTCTCAAGTTGGCTAACTGCTCCTCTCCACCCCACTAGAAAGCCTGCCTCGCTGCAGGCTTTTTTATTTTGCTGTTTTTACACCACACTTTGGCTTGCTTCACTTGATTACAAATAAGAGCAACTATTCATAGACATTTAGCGTTAAATGCAATCATACTCATTTTGAATAATTATCCCTGAATAACTTCATGGCGCTGGGTTCAGAACGTTATCACTGATGCACTTCCCGGAAAAAATGCAGTGGAAGAACAGGCTCTTTCCGAGTTATTTGGGGAAAGGCTCAGACAAGGAAAAGAAAATGGGTTTTATGATTGAACATTGGGATTTTTCAACCCCAGAAGCAACTCAGCAATCCACAACGGCGGAGCAGATTCAAGCCAAACATTGGTACCATTGTGAGCGGCTGCATCCCGATATTCGGGGCTGGCTAGAACAAAACCAAGTGCCACGTGCCACTGTTGATCACCTGTTAGCCGACGAGAGCCGACCGTCTTTCCACCCTTTGGATGACGAGAACTTCATGTTGATTTTACGAGGCGTCAATATGAATGGCGATGCTTCACCAGAAGACATGCTCAGTATTCGAATTCTCTATTTTCAAGGCGCACTGATTTCAACACGTAAGATCCCATCGCGTGCCATCATGGAAATTCGTCAAGCATTGGCGGAACACAAAGGTCCGAAAAGCCTTGCGGGTTTACTTCATCAGATTATTGAAGGATTAAATAGCAAAATAGACGTTTACCTCGATACGATTGAAGAGACGTTAAACCAGTTTGATGTGAATGATGAATCGACGTACAAGCATATGGCGACTCAAAAAGCGCTTATCTCCATCAAACGTTTTATTCGCCCTCAGCAATATGCTATTCGAGATCTCGTTGAATCAGAGTCCGAGTTGGTGGCTTTAAGGCCCCATCAATATCGCTTCGCCCACAATAATATTACGCGCATAAATGAAACACTTGAGTTTTATCTTGGAGAAGTCGCTCTCTTTCAAGAAGAAATCAAACATCATCGTGACGAGAAAACTAATAAAAACAGTTATCTATTCACCCTAGTGGCGACTATTTTCTTGCCAACCAGCTTCCTAACAGGTTTGCTTGGCATCAACATTGGCGGTATGCCAGGCGTGGAATCCGCCATGGCGTTCACCTGGTTCTGTATCGCTTTAATTGTCATCTTTGCTCTAGAGTGGTGGCTATTCAAACGTTTGGGGTTTACGAATAAAACGGACGACGAAGACGAATAAGCACTAATCCTATAAAGAACAACAATCAAAAGAAAAGAGGAGCGCGCGGCTCCTCTTTCTCTACTCACATTAGAGCCCTATCCGGGATGACCATCAACGCGAGGGGTAATAAGCATCACGCCAAAGCGCCAAACAAACAGGCCAAATGCGACAATCCACAATCCGCCACTGATATTAATCCACAGCATCATATTGGCAGGATCAAATATCACGGCAAAACTGCGAACCAAAGCTGCCGCGGTAATCGCCGCAAACGCAAGGCTCATGTTCGGACCTTTGTAGATCATGCGACCAGTATGTCCCATCGTCACGCGTGCGATCATCGCTAAAATCAAGCCGCCTAATGCACCTATCGCAAACAGGTGAATCAGGTTATGGCTGGCAAATGCATCTCCCCAAGTGCCTCGCAAAATTAAGCTTAGTGGCAAACACAAATACGCAGCATGCAGCGACCACACTAAAGGCTCGCTCAGGGTTAACCAAGGTTTCCAGCGAACAAAACGCACCAACTGAGCAACTCCTGCAAACAGCATCAACGGATTACCTAGTTCTGCAAACGTCACAGGGAAAAAGCTCAGCACAAATAGCATTACCAACGGCAAGTTCGCGAACCACTCTAACCAAGCCAATGGTTGCGCTTTTTCGAAATTAAATCGACGCGCAGTAAAGAATGGAATCACACGCCCGCCCATGACCGACAGCAACAACGTAAACCACCACAACATCGCCTGCCATACAGCAGAAGAGCTAAACGGCGGCATGCCTTTTATTGTTGCGTAGCTTGCAAAGTTCGCAAAAATGGCCAAAAGAAACAGCGGCACAAAAAACAGATTACGCCAACCTTTGGCTCGATAAACACGAATGCCTACCTCATAGGCAACAAACAACAAAAATACCGCTTCAATGCTGCTGGTTAACCATAACGGCGCTGACGTCCAAAGCAATATTCGGGGCGCGAGCCATAAGCCAAATAAGACCAAAAGCGTGTAATGCTTGGTGCCATTAATGCCAGTCCAGTTTTGTACCGCGGTCAGTACAAAACCAACCACAATCGCCATCGAAAAGCCGAACAACATTTCATGAACGTGCCACCATAATGCCGGTACAGTTAATGCGTTTGGCTGTCCGCTCTGGAACATCCACACCCACAACGCGATCGCAACAATGGCGTAAATCGACCCAAACAGAAAAAACGGCCGAAAGCCTAATCTCAGCCATGCAGGGATTTTTTCTTCCACTTTTTTATCGGTGATATTCAGCATTATCTTGCCCTCAAGCGTCTCTTGATGCTGGTTAACTCAACTACAATATTGATGCTACCACAAACATGCATAAAAAATACATGTTAAGAGTTAAGATTATACTTAAGAGGTAAAGTTGTGCTTCAGAGGCGGGTTAGGTATAAACGGTGAGAGACACAACCATCAGTTAAGGGATGCAACGAAGATGTACATATTTGGCTATGGCAGTTTGATTAATTCTGCGTCACGTAAGTTAACCGGACAAACGGGAGAAGCCATTCCCGTCATTGCTCATGGACTGGTGCGATACTGGGGAAAGATTGATGACAGCTACACTCTGTCTCCTCTGGTTGTAAACCAAGGCAATGGGCAGGTCAACGGCGTTTTACTCGAAGTGAATGAAGAGGCTCTCGCAGAATTCGATCGCCGTGAGCGTGGTTATCATCGTATTCAAATTCAGCCAGATCAAATAGAAACGGACGCGAACTTTAACCAAGAACATAGCATCTGGGTTTACGTAAAAGACGAGCCATTACCACCGTGCGTAAAAAGCCCAATCATGCAAAGCTATGTCGATACCGTGCTAGCAGGTTGCTTAGAAGTATCTCATGCGTTTGCAGAGCATTTTGTGCGTCACACCATTGGCTGGCAACACGCAAAAGAAAATGACCGCCACCAACCTAAATATGGCAACCTTGCAGGCGTGCAAGAGCATCATTACGAGTTGATTGATAATCTGATTGCCCAAAATTCGTAGCTCAATCCCATCTGTAAAAACAGCTCTAAACTAAGAGCTGTTTTTACAATAGAGCGACCAGTGAACTGATTAAACAATTCTCACCCCAGTCGGCATCGCTCTTTCTGGAGTTAGCAACACACTTTCGGATTCATCATCCGTTTCTGCGCACAACAACATACATTCTGAGGTTTCACCGCGCATTTTGGCTTTGGCAAGATTACACAACACGACCACTTGTTTGCCCATCAACTCTTCCTCGGTGTAATAAGGTACTAAGCTGGTTACGGTTTGCAGTGTTTTTTCACCAATATCAATTTGCACAATGTACAGCTTGTCTGCATTTTGATGACGAGCCACTTCAATGATTTTTCCGGTACGAATTTCCAGTTTGGCAAAATCTGAGTAAGCGATAGTTTCCATAATTAAAACCTCAGTAAAGTTTTACTAAAAAGATAACGTTTACACTATCAGTAAGCTTAATAAATACAAGTGGTAAAGATCTCATTTCCGAAAGCAAATCCCCTATCAAATTGCACTTATTACACAATGGGTGTTTAATACTTCCAGTCAAAATTTTTAGCCACTAAAGGTTCTATATGGCAACGATCAAGGATGTCGCGAAAGAAGCCGGTGTTTCGGTCGCAACGGTTTCTCGCGTGATCAACAAGTCCCCAAAAGCCAGTCAATCATCGGTAGAGTCGGTCACCAAAGCAATGAGCAAATTGGGTTACAGACCCAATGCCGCAGCTCGCGCACTGGTGAGTCAAAGCACAAATACCATGGGTGTGTTGGTGAGTGATGTGTCCGATCCTTTCTTCGGCACACTGGTCAAATCAGTCGATAATGTCGCGCGCGAAAATGGCAAACATATCTTGATTGGCAACGGTTACCATAATCCAGAAGATGAGCGTCAAGCCTTAGAATTGCTGATCAACAGCCGTTGCGATGCAATAGTCATCCACTCGAAAGGATTATCTGATGAGGAGCTAATTGGCTATGCCCAAGAAGTGAAAGGTATGGTGATTATCAATCGTCATATCCCAGAGCTTGCTGAGCGCTGTATTTCCCTTGATAACCGCAAAGGAGCATTCCTCGCGACAGAATATTTAATTCGTCACGGGCATCGCAAAATCGCTTGTATTGCCTCATCCCACGATATCGAAGATACCGATGAGCGATTGCAAGGTTACCAAGCAGCGCTTAAAGAACATGGTATAGAACTCTCCACAAGCTACATCGAATACGGTGAGCCCAACAGTGATGGTGGCGAAGTTGCGATGACCAACCTGTTAACCAAATCTTTGGAGATTACTGGAGTGGTGGCCTACAACGACTACATGGCCGCTGGCGCACTGGCAGCGTTGGATCAAAATGGCATAGACGTACCAAATAAGGTATCTATGGTCGGGTTCGATGATGGCTTGATCGCCCGCTTTGTTCACCCTAGCCTGACCACTATTCGCTACCCAATCGAGATGATGGCAGAACGCGCCGCCCGTTTGGCTTTGGCGCTATCTCGTGACGAAAAAATTGAAGACGAAACCATTATTTTTAGCCCAACTTTGGTACGAAGAAATTCTGTTGAGCGTTGTTGATATATGCGTTAAATGTTAGCGCGAAGCATTAACTAAAACATGTAATGGCGCAGATGAAAGGCCAAACAAGCAATTAATCTGTGCTAGATATAGTTCGGCAGTCGCTATCGCATCATTTAGTGCGTTATGGGCTTGATATGTTGGTAGGTTGAGTTCCTTTCGAATTGAACTTAACCGCCAGTCAGACCGAGTAGGTCTCAGTTGGGTGCGATATTGCTCGATTTTTAATGTATCTAACCATATTAATGGCAACTTCAAATTCTGGTACTTCATCTTGATGTATTGCTCTAAAAACCTCTGCTCCATAATGCAGCCATGTGCAACAAGAATTTTACCAGCAATTACATCCAGCAACTGAGTGAAAGCAACTTGTTCTGAAATCCCCGATACATGCAACGTTTCAGGCCTGATATGGTGAACTTTGACTGACTCATGACAAATATCAATTGCATGATTAATGAAGATATGACGTGCACTATTTAGACGAATATTGCTGTTTCGAATTTCGACCCATCCAATACTGATTACTCTATCTACTTCAGGATTAAATCCTGTCGTTTCAAAGTCCAAGACTAACGTGTCTAACTCTCTAGCGTCCGATAAAGCTCCAGGTAGAGGCGTATTTCCTATAGAGTTAAATACATCTGGCAAGCTAGATTTTTCTAGCTCTCTGCGCACGTGTTCTAGATGTTCAATTGACTGGAATGAGTAGCCAAACATACTAAGAGCCAAATTTCATTTTTAACGTGTCTTGATAACCGCGTATTATGCGAAAAGCATCTTTGAGGTGTTGTCTTTCAAAGCTGCCAAAATGCTCAGGAAATATAGCATTCGTTACTGGCTTTCCACCTTGTAAGCATTGCAGCTGATGTGAGTAACGTAATTGCGTTACATAACGATAAGTCCCTATCAAGTCTTGATGTGAAGTGCTATTAATCAATCCTCTATCATACGCAAAATCGAATCTTTCTTCCGTAGACAACATACCTCCGCCTTTATGAAGAGCATAAATTCTAGCAATATCGACCACCAGACCAATCGCAGACTTTTTAATATTCAGCGATTTTTCGTTGTGACCATTGTTTTCTAACACTAAGTTATTGAATATCCCTAGTGGTGGACGGTGTGATATTAAATTTCTAACTAAGGCTGCGATTAAATGAGGGTTATTTTTGGTACACCGCTCGCGTTCACTATTTAGTTCATCAAATAGTGACCTATCCCCGGAAACAAAGCGCACTTCAAGAAAGACATTAAGATTTAGTAACATATTGTATTCTGGATTGTTTGCCCATTTTCTGTAGAGCTGCTTCCAGATGAATAATGGCTGATTCCACTTTGGTGTAGCCGCCATAAAACGCCCATTACACAAAGGATACCCGCATTCCGCTAATCCTTTACATATATACATAGCAAAATGTCGAAAATAAATTCGGTCACTTTCTGTTGCTGAGTCATCAAGTACTAAAGCGTTATCTTGATCAGAACCTAAGTGAACCTCTCCTCTCGCATGCGAACCCGCCACTAACCAAGCATAATTACAAGGAGGTAAACCCACGTTTCTTTCTGCTAATTTAATCAATCGACAGGTAAAGGCATCATAAATCATCATTAAAACTTGCCCAATTACATTGGCTGGCAAATGCGATTCTATCATCGCCTCAAACACTGCCTGACGTTCGTTTACTAACAATGAAAGCGACTCTAGGCTATTACACTTACTGATTTTTTCAATCAAAAAAACAGCCTGGATGCCATGCCTCTGAACTAACTCTTGAGGGCTAATCAAACCTAAAACCTGTTTATTTTTGTCAAGAACAGGGATATTACGAATATTGTGTTTCATCATCAGATTGAGCACAGAAATCACGGGCTCATTTTGGTCAACACTCTGAGGATGAGCGTTCATAATATCCTCAACAGGTCTATAGATATTAAACGCCTCAGCAACCACTCTACTTGTCATGTCAGTCTCGGTAACCACTCCAACCAAGGCATTGTCATTGGTAACCAAGGCACAAGTGCAGCCTTTTTTACTCATGATTTGTGCCACTTGCTGGATACTTTGGTTTGTATGCACCACCACAACATTATGATTGGCTAAATCTCTAGCCCTTTTAAAAAACAGGCTTTTTTCTGCTTGTGAATACTGTGCATTAATACTTGAAGTGAGACGTTGACTTGCACGGATTGCAAGCTGGTTAACAACATTTTTAAAATTCGAAACTTCTTTTAGTAAGAACGCATAATTAATTTTATATATTAAACAATTTTCAATGGTTTTTACTTTATATTTATCCTGTTCTAAATTAAATCCAAATACATCATTTTCGCCTAATCTAGCTCTTAATTCACCATTAGGAAATCTCTGTTCGATAACTCCAGCTCGAATAATATATAAATTTTTTCCTTCAGGCATGACTAAGGAGACGCTCTCTCCCTTTCCCCAATAAACAATATCTGTGTTCGTAGCGATAGCATCAAGAACATGGTCAGGAAGTAAATGAAATGGCTCTATCGTTTTAAAAAAAGAAACGACATTTGGCAGCAAGGTTGAATCCATATGACACTCTTTTAATTAGAAAAACTCCGCTCAAAAAAGAGCGGAGTATAATAAAGAATGGTTTTACCAGAACAATGTATATAACACTGCCAAAACAATCATTATGCCGTAAGAAGCGATATTAAAGCTTCGATCTGTTACAAACATCGATGATGTAACACTAATACCTTTAGGATCATCATCATTAATTGATGTGCTCAAACTTGTAAATGCGATAACAACCATTGTAAACAATAATGTGTATAGCATTTGATCCATAAATGGCATGGAAAGTGGCATAAATTTCAAGAACAAGGCAAATGGTATTGATGCTACTACACCAATAATAGCCCCTTTACTGGTTGTTTTCTTCCAGAATAAGCCAAGTAAGAATACAGCCAAAATTCCAGGGCTAACTAAACCTGTATATTCTTGGATGTATTGGAATGCTTGGCCAATACCACCTAACATTGGAGCAATTAGGCAGGCAATAATTAGTGCCACCACAGCAGCAGTACGCCCAACATTCACCAACTTGTGGTCACCTGAGTCAGGAGAGATATACTCTTTGTAAATATCCATAGTGAAGATAGTGGCTGTTGAGTTAAGCATTGATGCTAGTGAAGAAACAATTGCAGCAGCAAGAGCCGCAAAAACAACACCTTTAACACCAACAGGCAAGAACTGAGTTAGCCAAGGGTATGCTTTATCCGCATGAGCAGCACTTGGAAGGTTTTTTGCTGCAATATCACCAAGGCTTGCCATTAGTTGTGGGTCCGAAGTAATAACGTAAGCGGCAATACCTGGCAATACCACGAGAAACGGAACGATAAGTTTCAAAAATGCTGCAAAAACAATACCTTTCTGAGCTTCCGATACTGATTTTGCAGCAAGCGTTCTTTGAATAATGTACTGGTTAAAGCCCCAGTAATATAAGTTTGCTACCCAAAGACCACCAATTAATACGGCAATACCAGGAAGGTTCATGTATTGTGGATTACTTTGATCCAAGATCATCTCAAAGTGGCCTGGAGCGGCATCGACCATTTTAGACAACCCAGCGAACCAACCGTCCGTACCACCAATAAAACTCACTGCCATGTAGGTAGTCATAAAACCACCCAAAACTAAGAAGAACACTTGGATGACATCGGTCCATACTACTGCCGATAAACCACCGTAAATTGAGTACACCAACGCAAACAGAGCAAGACCTAGAATTGAGTACATCAACGGAATACCCAAAATGGTTTCGAGAGCCAAACCACCTAAATACAGTACTGAAGTTAGGTTTACAAAAATGTACAAGGAAATCCAAAAAACGGCCAAAATTGTTTTTAGTTTTTTATTGAAGCGTTTTTCAACAAATTCAGGAATGGTATAGATTCCTTTTTCAATGAAAATAGGTAGAAAGTACTTACCAACAATAATCAATGTTATTGCCGACATCCATTCATAAGATGCGATAGCCAAGCCGATTGAATAGCCTGAACCAGACATTCCTATAAATTGTTCCGCAGAAATATTTGCAGCAATTAGCGAAGCACCGACAGCCCACCAAGGCAAAGATTTTCCCGCCAAGAAATAATCTTCCGTACTTTTCTGAGTGCCTTTTTTATCACGAGATACCCAAAGTCCGACCCCAATGATAATTGCGACATAAATGGCGAAGACCATTATGTCGATAAAGCTTAGACCATGTTCTATATTCGACATCAGTTTCATCCTGTAGTTTTGTTTACGCCGCAAAGTGTAAACGTTACCACTCAAATGAAATGCAACTCAAATCACACATATTGATACATATTACGCTAAAAACCTTATAACGAGCTAAAGATCACAAATATTAAGAGAAGTGTCATTTAATTAAAACACTCTAAAGTCAACAAAAATGTAAACGATAACAACAAAGGTAAAACGAAGAGTAATAAGTAGGAAATTACGGGGACATCCACCGTACAGTATTGTGTCGAAAGTGAGGTAAGTGATTTAAACTTCCTAGTAAAAATACATATCAAAAACAAAAAAGGTGGGCATGTAAGCCCACCATAACACCCAAAGTCGTTGGAGTTGCAGCATCGCTGCCGCTGCAAGTTCAAAGGGCAGAAGTGCTATCTAAAATTCAAACTGATAAGTAGTTTGATGCTGATAGCAATCCCCAGAGATCAACACCCCATTGTTGAGTCCCCATTCTGGTTTGTTTGGCCCGTCTGGAAAGTATTGTGTTTCCAATGCTAGGCCGTCATAGCGTTCGTAAGTTTTACTTGCACCTGGCGTACCGGCTAAGAAATTCCCTGAATAGAACTGGATGGCAGGTTTGGTGGTTTTCACCTTCATCACCACATCTTCTTTTGGTGCAATTAAAACCGCAGCGACAGACACGCCATCGGTCACTTCAGGCATGAATACAAAGGCGTGATCGTAGCCACCAGCAGTTTTCTGATCTTGCTCGGCAAGAAATTCTTGGCCAATCAATTTTGGCTCGGTGAAGTCGAAACTGGTGCCCGAAACTGGCTTTTGTTCACCGGTAGGAATTAACCCCGCATCCGTTGGCAAGTAATGCCCAGCATTGAGCTGTAAAGTATGATCCAAACTTTTCGCGCGGCTCGCCTCACCAGCCAAGTTAAAGTAAGCGTGATTGGTTAAATTCACTGGCGATGTTTTGTCGGTCTTAGCATCATAGGCGATAGCTAGTTCATTCTCGTCAGTGAGCGTGTACGTCACCTTCACATCGAGGTTTCCCGGATAGCCTTGGTCACCGTCCGGGGAGCGAAGTGAAAAAGTGACCTGTTGATCATTTTGCTCTTCAACCTTCCAGCGGCGTTTATCAAACCCTTCTAGGCCACCGTGCAGTGAGTTTTCACCGTTATTGATACCAAGTTGATACTTCTCTCCGTCTATCTCAAACTGCCCTTTCGCAATTCGGTTAGCAAAGCGGCCAACAATGGAACCGAAGTAAGCGTCTTGCTTCATGTGTTCAGCCATATTTGGTGAGCGCAACAATAATTCGCGGTTTTCACCATTTACCGGTAATGTGCAACTCAACCACGTCGCACCGATATCCATAAACGACGCCGTCATACCATTCGCGTTGGTCAAATGAATCAGATTCACAGTTTGGCCATCAAACGACGGCGTTTGCGCCATCGCTTGTTCTAGTTGTTGAAAATAGGCTTTCATCATCATTCCTTACAGCACTTCAACCAAGCCCGCACCATTTTTGGCTTGGCAAACATAAATCGACTCTTTTAAGCCCGTTGCCGCTTGGTACTTCGCTTCAACTGCCGCTTTCACGTCATCAACCAGTGCTGGCGGTACAAGTGCCACGATGCAGCCACCAAAGCCACCGCCAGTCATGCGCACGCCGCCTTGATCGCCGATCACCTCTTTGACTATCTCCACCAGCGTATCGATTTCTTTTACCGTGATTTCGAAATCATCGCGCATCGAGGCATGAGACTCGGCCATCAGCTCACCCATGCGCTTCATGTCGTGTGCTCGTAGCGCTTGCGCCGCTTCCACCGTACGACCGTTTTCTGTGATGACGTGACGGGCACGTTTTGCCACCATTTCATCCAGCTCAGCAACTTTCTCGTTGAACTGCTCAATCGTCACATCACGCAAGGCTTTCACACCGAAAATGCGCGCCGCTTCTTCACATTGCTGACGACGAGTGTTGTATTCACTGTCGACCAAACCACGTTTTTTATTCGAGTTGATGATCACGACGGCCATCTCTTCTGGCATGGAAACCGATTCCGTTTCTAGGCTACGGCAGTCCAATAGCATCGCGTGATTTTCATGCCCTTCCGCTGAAATCATTTGGTCCATGATGCCGCAGTTACAACCGACGAATTCGTTCTCAGCTTGCTGACCGTTTAACGCGATTTCGGCTTGGCTGATCTCAAGGTTGAACAACACTTTAAACGTTTGACCGATCACTACTTCCAATGCCGCCGATGAGCTCAAACCCGCGCCTTGAGGCACGTTGCCGCTGACTGAAATATCCGCCCCAGTAAACTGGTAGCCACGCGCCAGAAGACACTTCACCACGCCGCGAATGTAGTTCGCCCACATTTTGTCTTGCTGGAAGGTAATGGCTTGCGTGATATCGAATTCGTCGACTACGTTACCGTAATCGACCGACACCACACGCACGATATTATCTTCACGCTTTGCCGCCGCCACGACCGTTTGGTAGTTAATGGCACACGGTAGGACAAAACCATCGTTGTAATCAGTGTGCTCACCAATCAAGTTCACACGACCAGGCGCTTGGATAATATGGCTAGGTGCGTAGCCCAACACTTGCTCAAATGACGCTTTCACATTTTGGATAAGTTCAGACATAGGGACGTTCTCTTAAAATAGTAATTTGTGTGGGATAGCGCGTTGAGCCTAACTTTCTATCTGTAAAGTCGCGCTATCCCGTTATTCGTAGTCAGTCCAATTTAAAGACTTAGCATTCTTTGTAGTGGACATCACTCACATCACGCAGACGCTGTGCCGCTTGCTCTGCGGTGAGGTCACGTTGGCTTTCAGCCAGCATTTCGTAGCCCACCATGAACTTACGAACCGTGGCACTGCGCAGTAGTGGCGGATAAAAAAGTGCATGAAGTTGCCAATGGTCGATGTCTGTACCTTGGTCAAAAAACGGTGCGTAGTGCCAGCCCATTGAGTAAGGGAAAGAGCATTGGAATAAATTGTCGTAACGGCTGGTCAGCTTCTTAATCGCTAGCGCTAAATCGTCTCGTTGCTTATCGCTGAGTTCGCTCATGCGACGAATGTGCGTTTTCGGCAACAACATGGTTTCGAACGGCCAAGCTGCCCAGTAAGGCACCACCGCCAGCCAGTGTTCGGTTTCCACCACAATGCGTGAACCGTCTTTGAGTTCCGCTTGTACGTAATCCACCAGCAAGTTGCTGCCGTGTTCTTGGTAGTAGGCTTTTAGGTTGTGCTCTTTGCGCTCGATCTCATTTGGTAAGAAGCTGTTCGCCCAGATTTGACCGTGTGGATGAGGCTGAGAACAGCCCATGGTTTCGCCTTTGTTTTCGAACGCCTGAACCCAAACGTACTCTTTGCCTAGCTCTTCAATTTGTTCGTTCCATGTATCAATCACGCCACGAATTTTATCCACTGGCAGCTCCGGTAAGGTTTTGCTGTGATCTGGCGAGAAGCAAATCACTCGGCTCAAACCACGCACGCCTTGCGTTTTGAATAGCGGGTTGTTTGACTCTGGTGCATCTGGTGAATCCACCATCAGCGCAGCAAAATCGTTATTGAACACATAGGTGCCTTGGTAGTCTGGATTGACATCGCCAGAGATACGTTCGTTGGTTGGACAAAGGAAACATTTACCGTCATAGCTTGGTAGCTCATCCAACGCGGGCTTTTCATCTGCGCCACTCCAAGGGCGTTTAGCACGGTGAGGTGAAACCAAAATCCATTGCCCAGTCAGAGGGTTGTAACGGCGGTGTGGATGATCCACTGGGTTAAATTCGACATTCGACATGTTACTTACTCAACTTTTAAGAATTCTTTCATCTGCATTTCTCAATGAAATTGGAAAGTGCAGACAACAATGCGGCGACGTAAACTACGCAGGGGAATAGCCTTTGGGATTTTTTGACTGCCAGTTCCACGTATCGGCGGTCATTTCAGCCACCGTGCGTGTTGCCTTCCAGCCTAGTTCACGCTCAGCTTTTTCCGTGCTTGCCCAACATTCAGCAATATCCCCAGGACGACGCGGGCATAACTCGTAAGGCACAGGTTTACCGCAAGCCGCCGCGAACGCATCCACCATCTCAAGTACGCTCGAGCCTTTACCTGTACCTAAGTTGTAAATGTGCAAACCCGATTTCTCACCCACCGATTTCAATGCGGCGATGTGGCCGTCGGCCAGATCCATCACATGGATGTAATCACGTACGCCAGTGCCGTCAGGGGTTGGATAGTCGTTACCAAATACCGCGAGTTTTTCTCGGCGACCAACTGCGACTTGAGCGATAAATGGCATCAGGTTATTGGGCATACCTTGTGGGTCTTCCCCCATACTGCCAGATGGGTGCGCGCCAACTGGGTTGAAGTAACGCAGTAATGTGATGCTCCAGTCGTTTTCAGCATGGAACAGATCGCTTAAGCACTGCTCCACCATATATTTGCTGCGTCCGTATGGATTGGTGGTTGCGCCTGTTGGTGAGTCTTCCGTAATCGGCACTATTTCAGGGTCACCGTAAACCGTTGCCGATGAACTGAATACGATGCTTTTCACGCCCGCTTTACGCATACTGCGCGCTAACACCAATGAGCCATTGACGTTGTTGTCGTAGTACTCAAGTGGTTTTGCCATCGATTCGCCAACCGCTTTGAGGCCAGCAAAGTGGATCACGGCTTGGATGTCGTGCTGCGCGAACACCGTATCCAAAAATGCTTCGTCACGGATGTCACCTTGGTGGAACGCAGGCTGCTTGCCTGTCAGCGCTTCAATACGGTTTAACACTTCCAGTTTGGCGTTACACAAGTTGTCGACGATGATAGGTTCTATTCCCGCTTCAATCATCTGAACGCAAGTGTGACTACCGATATATCCCATACCGCCTGTGACAAGAACTTTCACTTTTGCTTCTCCACGTTTGCTGCTTTCTGTTCATACCTCACTCTGATGCGCTAAAAGCCAATCGCTATTGCATCGAATCAGTACGCCCATTTCTTAACTGGCTAAAAGTCTAGCAACCAATCTCGATCCAGATCCGTGATCGAATTCAAATTGTGTAAACGTTTCCACAAAATTACACAAAAGCCTTATTTTAGATGCTGACTTTAGTTAAATTAAACCAGGAAGATGATGAGCAGTGAAGATGAGTCGAGCAGATACCACTCTCTTTCGTGGATCGCACGATTTTACTAAAAGTTTGTGCATCCCTAAGTAGCTGTTTACAATAGCCAGATTATTGAGTTCTCACTTGGACTGTGAGCAATGCCAACGGGAAATGTACATGGCAACACTAAAAGATATCGCCACTGAAGCGGGCGTCTCACTTGCAACTGTATCGCGAGTTTTGAATGACGATCCGACGTTGAGCGTTAAAGAAGAAACCAAACGCCGCATTTTAGAAATCGCAGAAAAGCTGGAGTACCGCACCAGCAGCTCGAAGAAAGCCACCAAAGAAGCCAAGCAAAAACATCACTTTTTGGCCTTGTACAATTACAAACAAGAAGCAGAAGTGAACGACCCGTACTACTTGTCGATTCGTCATGGGATTGAAACTCAGTGCGACAAACTCGGCATTACGCTAACCAATTGCTACAACAGCGAAGTTGATGTTGAAACGCAAAAGATCACGGGTGTCCTTTTAGTCGGGAAAGTCGACCAAAAGGTGGTCAATAAGTTACCTAAACGCCTAGCCGATAGCATCTGTTACATCGACTTTTCAGATCCAACTAGCCCTTACGATTGCGTTGATATCGACCTTGTAAGAATCAGCAAGCAAGTGGTTGATTTCTTTGTACAACAAGGCTACGAACGCATCGGCTTTATTGGTGGACAAGACGAGCCCAACACCGCAGACATTCGTGAAAATGCGTTTGTGGACTACGGCAGTCTAAAAGGTGTGGTTTCTGAAGACGACATTTATCGTGGCGATTTCTCTAGCTTGTCCGGTTATGACTTAGCGAAAGAGATGCTGGCCAAAGGCGATTTCCCAAAAGCGATGTTCATTGCTTCGGACTCCATTGCGATTGGTGTGTTACGAGCAGTGCATGAGTTTGGTTTAAACATTCCTGATGATATTGCGCTGATCAGCGTGAACGACATTCCTACCGCGCGCTTTACCTTCCCACCTCTATCTACCGTTCGTATTCATTCTGAAATGATGGGGATTCAAGGCGTGAACTTGTTAGTAGAAAAATACCGTGACGGACGCGCACTGCCCCTTCAAGTGTACGTTCCAAGTAAGCTCAAACTACGCGGCACAACTCGATAAAAACACCCGCAAAACTGTTCAAATAAAGCACTGAATTTTCAGTGCTTTTTTGTTTCTTCTTTTATTTTCTATCGAGTTTTTACTGTTTTTACTTTCCAAAACAATCTAGATCTCATTCCTTTACGCTGATCACATCTTGCTCAACATTGGTCATTTAAAACGTGACCAAGTTAAAGTAAAACGTTTTCACCAATTTATTTTAGTAAAACTTTTACTAATATCTTTCTCAGATTATTCATAAGCATTTTTCACAATACATCGGCCGTTGTTTTTGCACTGATGTTGAGCCGCGATGAAACCAATCCGCACTCCAACATAAGCGCACCAAGCCGAGGGGAGATCAAAACGTGAACAATTGGGAAAACTTCCAACACTTACACGAGAATCGTATGGCACCGCGTGCGTACTTTTTCTCCTACGACTCTGTTCAGAGCGCACAAACCTTTCAACGTGAACTGAGTCGCCGCTTTATGTTGCTCAGCGGCCAATGGAGATTCCGTTATTTCACCAACCCAATGTTGGTACCTGATGAGTTTTACTCACAAACAATGAACGACTGGGGACACATTACCGTCCCAAACATGTGGCAAATGGAAGGCCACGGCGATCTGCAATACACCGATGAAGGCTTCCCATTCCCGATCGACGTCCCGTTTGTACCAACCGACAACCCAACGGGCGCTTATCAACGCACATTTACACTTGGTCCACAGTGGGATAACCAACAAACCATCATCAAGTTCGACGGCGTGGAAACCTACTTTGAAGTGTACATAAACGGCGAGTACGTCGGCTTTAGTAAAGGCAGCCGACTCACAGCGGAATTCGACATTTCCAAGTTCGTCCAACAAGGCGAAAACTTACTCTCTGTACGCGTGATGCAGTGGGCCGATTCCACTTACATTGAAGACCAAGACATGTGGTGGACGGCGGGGATCTTCCGCGATGTTTACCTTGTGGGCAAAGAGCAGGTTCACGTCCAAGATCTCACCATTCGCACCGATTTCGCCAACGATTACCAAAGTGCGACGCTCAGTGCTCAAATCGAATTGGAAAACCTTTCCGCCGCTATCGCGTCTGGCTATACGCTGGAATACGCGCTGCATGACAAAGGTACTGTCGTAGCCAGTGGTCAATGCGATTCACTGACTATCCAAAACCACCACTCAACAAGCTTTGCGATTGATATGGTGAATCCAACGCATTGGACAGCTGAAAATCCTTACCTTTACCACTTGTTCATCACCTTAAAAGATCACCAAGGCAACGTAGTGGAAGTGATCCCACAACGCGTGGGTTTCCGTGATATCAAGGTGCGTGATGGCCTGTTTTACATCAACAATCAATACGTGATGCTGCATGGTGTCAACCGTCATGACAACGACCACCTAAAAGGTCGCGCAGTGGGCATGGACCGAGTGGAAAAAGATCTGATTTTGATGAAGCAACACAGCATCAACTCAGTTCGCACCGCACACTACCCGAACGACCCACGCTTCTACGAGTTGTGTGATATTTACGGCCTGTTTGTGATGGCAGAAACCGATGTGGAAACCCACGGCTTTGCCAACGTTGGCGACCTGAGCCGTATCACCAATGATCCAGCATGGGAAGCGGTGTTTGTTGATCGCGCAGTGCGCCATGTGCACGCACAGAAAAACCACCCATCGATCATCATGTGGTCACTCGGTAACGAATCGGGTTATGGCTGTAACATCCGAGCGATGTATACCGCGACCAAAGCAATTGATAACACCCGTTTAGTTCACTACGAAGAAGACCGCGACGCTGAAGTCGTCGATGTGATTTCCACTATGTACTCGCGCGCACAACTGATGAATTACTTTGGCGAGCACCCACACGAGAAGCCACGCATCATCTGCGAATACGCCCACGCGATGGGTAACGGACCGGGTGGTTTAACCGAATATCAAAATGTGTTCTATGCGCACGACCACATTCAAGGTCACTACGTTTGGGAATGGTGTGATCACGGCATTCTAGCGCGTGATGAACACGGCCAAGAGTTCTACAAATACGGCGGCGATTACGGTGACTACCCAAACAACTACAACTTCTGTATGGATGGTTTGATTTACCCAGATCAAACCCCGGGCCCAGGTCTCAAAGAATACAAACAAGTCATTGCACCGGTGAAAATCCGCGCCGTCGAAGGTTGCCATGATCGCTTCATCGTTGAGAACAAATTGTGGTTCACCAACCTCGATGATTACACCATTACTGCTGACGTGCGTGCCGAAGGTGAAACCCTGCGTAGCGTGCAATTCAAAGTCGAAGCTTTGGTAGCTAACAGCGAACGTGAAGTGAGCATCGGCTTGCCAGAATTGGATGAGCGCGAAGCCTTTGTTAACTTCACCGTACGCAAAGACAGTCGCACGCTTTACAGCGAAGCCAACCATGAAATTGCGGTGTATCAGTTCCAACTGAAAGAAAACACCGCCACGTTGCCTGCGTTGGTCAACCACAATGTTCAACCATTGGTGCTTGAAGAAAGCCGTCTAGAGCACGTGATCACAGGTCATAACTTCACGCTTACCTTCTCGAAAGTAAACGGCAAGCTGACTTCTTGGCGCGTAAATGACGAAGAGATCATTCAATCTGAGCCGAGACTGAACTTCTTCAAACCGATGATTGATAACCACAAACAAGAGTATGAAGGTTTGTGGCACCCAGCCCATCTGCAAATCATGCAGGAGCACTTCCGTACTCTTGCGGTGGAAGCAACCAATGATTCCGTCTTAATTACGACCACCAGCATCATTGCGCCGCCGGTCTTTGATTTTGGCATGCGTTGTACCTATCGCTATCAAATCAATGCTCAAGGCCATTTGAACGTGGAACTGAGCGGCGAACGTTACGGCGACTACCCTCACGTGATTCCGGTCATTGGCTTGGATTTGGGCATTAACGGCAGCTTTGACCAAGTGAGTTACTACGGTCGTGGCCCAGAAGAAAACTACCAAGACAGTCGCCAAGCTAACCTCATTGATGTTTACCACAGCACCGTAGAAGACATGTTCGAAAACTACCCGTTCCCGCAAAACAACGGCAACCGCCAACACGTGCGCTGGGCCTCACTCACCAACCGTCATGGCACAGGGTTATTGGTGAAACCTCAGCAAGAAATCAACTTCAGCGCGTGGTTCTACACCAACCAAAATCTGCATGAAGCGCAACATACGATCGAGCTAGAAAAGAGTGGCTACATCACCCTTAACCTTGACCATCAAGTGATGGGGTTGGGCTCGAACTCATGGGGCAGCGAAGTGCTCGACTCTTACCGCGTGTACATGGACGAGTTCCGTTACGGTTTGACGCTGATGCCACTGCAAGCAGGCGATTGCAACGCACAAGTGATGGCAAACCATGATTTCGACAACGCGTTTTTCACTCAAACCAATACTCAATCAGTCAACGAGGCGTAACTCATGATCGTGTTAGACAGCTTAGAGCAATTCAAACAGGTATATCGCAACGGTCGTAAATGGAACCGCTGTGTGGAAGCCATTGGCAACATCGGCAACATCAAAGATGGCGTGATGCACTCGATTGGCGATTCACTGGTTTACATGGTTGAAGATGGCATCGCGAAACAAACCGAAATGTTCATCGGTAACCGTCGTTACTTCGATGTGCATTACTACCTCGAAGGCCGAGAAACCGTTGAGTTCGCGGATAAAACCGCGTTGACACTAGAACAAGCTTATCGTGATGAAACCGACCGCGAATTTTTTTCTGGTCAGGGTGAAACACGTGAGCTTTGCGAAGGCCAAGTGGCGATTTTTGAAAACAGTGAAGCGTACCGCTTCCATGGAGACAACCGCGTAAGAAAAGTGGTGCTCAAAGTGACCATCGAAGATGGCTACTTCCTAAATAAATAAAACAAGAGAAGGGCTGTGGTCACAGCATTACAAGCCCTTCCTCCCTACAATTCCAACGTGATTCACCGGAGATAGAACATGTCTGAATCCAAACGTAATACGATAGGCAAATTCGGGTTGTTGTCCCTCACCTTTGCCGCAGTATTTAGCTTTAATAACGTAATCAATAACAATATCGAGATCGGTCTAGCTTCTGCGCCAATGTTCTTTCTGGCGACCATTTTTTATTTCATCCCTTTCTGTTTGATCATCGCAGAATTCGTATCTCTGAATAAAGATTCTGAAGCGGGGGTCTACGCATGGGTAAAAAGCTCACTCGGCGGTCGCTGGGCGTTTATCTCTGCCTACACTTACTGGTTCGTTAACCTATTCTTTTTCACGTCCTTGCTACCGCGCGTTATCGCTTATGCGTCTTACGCGTTCTTGGGCTATGAATACATTCTGACGCCATTCACCACTACCGTGCTCAGTATGATTTTGTTTGCGTTTGCGACCTACGTATCGACAAACGGCGCGAAAATGTTGGGGCCAATTACGTCGGTGACCTCCTCCCTCATGCTGCTACTGACAATGTCGTATATTTTACTGGCCGGCGCTGCGTTGATCGGCGGCGTAGAACCAGCTGACCCAATTACTGTAGAAGCGATGATCCCTGATTTCAGCTGGGCATTTTTAGGCATTACTACATGGATCTTTATGGCGGCAGGCGGTGCGGAATCGGTCGCGGTTTACGTAAACGATGTGAAAGGCGGCTCGAAATCGTTCGTTAAAGTCATCATCATCGCAGGTATCTTTATCGGTGTACTTTACTCAGTCGCGTCTGTGTTGATTAACGTGTTTGTTCCTAGCGAAACCCTAAAATACACGGGTGGCTCGGTACAAGTATTTGAAGGTTTGGCTGCGTACTTTAGTTTGCCAGAAGTATTGATGAACCGCTTTGTAGGCTTGGTATCCTTCACCGCTATGTTTGGGTCTCTACTGATGTGGACAGCAACGCCAGTGAAAATCTTCTTCTCTGAGATTCCAGAAGGCATTTTTGGTAAGAAAACCGTAGAGCTGAACGAAAACGGCGTACCAGCTCGCGCAGCTTGGTATCAGTTCCTTATCGTTATCCCACTGATGATCATCCCAACATTAGGTTCTAACACCGCTCAAGATCTGATGAATACGGTGATCAACATGACCGCAGCCGCTTCGATGCTGCCACCGCTGTTCATCATGCTGGCGTACCTGAATCTGCGCTTGAAACTGGATCACGTCGAGCGTGATTTCAGAATGGGCTCACGCAAAATGGGCATTGCTACCGTATCGGTACTGATCGCTATCTTTACGGTTGGTTTCTTAGCATCGACCTTCCCTACAGGGGCCGACATCATGACCATCATTTTCTACAACGTTGGTGGTATCGTGATTTTCCTTGGCTTTGCTTGGTGGAAGTACAGCCAATACGAGAAATCATTGAATCAGGAAGAGCGTATAAAAGAAGCCGCGCCAGCTTCGCAAGCGGTATAACACAGACTCTCAATGACAAACATTCTGGGCACCCTTTGGTGCCCTTTTTTATATGTGAGAGGTGATGGTCGAAGAAACCAACTCGCGTAGCCAAATGCCTTTGTCTTCATTGTTTCGGCTGGAATGCCACAGCATGGCAATATCAAAATCCGCAACGGCGATCGGCGGCTTAATAGTAATGAGATCGTCCGAAAAGCCCTCCGCCAACGCCATTTTTTCTGGCACGATGGCAATGAGATCGCGCTTTTTCAATAAATGCCGAATAGTGAGAAAGTTGCGCGACGCCACGGTGACCTTACGGCTCAAGCCATGTTCTGCGAGCTTTTGGTCTACTTGTGTCTTTAAGCTCCCATCGGGACTTACCAGAGCTTGCTCTATGTTCGCGAACGCTTCCAGAGACAGCTGTGTTTCCCCTTGCAATACCTGTTTATCACACATACACACATGTTTTTCCGTGTACAAGTACAAGCTCTCAAAGTTGTCATCCAACACTGGCATGCTGCCAATAATGACATCGAGCTTTTCGTGCTCAGTTAATGCCACGTAGTTGCTGCGATTGACGTTAATAAAACTGATCTGGGCCTCTGGTGCGCGCTGGCGTATTTCGTCATAAAGCCGAGGAGCAAAAATAAACTCGGCATAATCCGTTAACCCAATGCGACATATACCCGCGTAATTTTCAGGTTGGAAGGCAGACTTAGTGAGCAAGTCTTTGGCGATAGAGTCCAGCAAATGATGCACGGTTGGCGCGATGTGGTGAGCGTGCTCGGTGGGCTCCATCTTGTGCCCTTTTCGCTCAAAAAGCGGGTCGTCAAACAACAACCTTAAACGAGACAAACTATGACTCATCGCCGACTGGCTAACGTAACTTTTCTCTGCCGCAACGCTAACGCTTCGATAGCGATACAAGTAGGAAAACGTCACCAATAAGTTCAAGTCAATGTTGCGCCACTGAATGTCCTCTTTCACCTCAGCACCCTTATCCCATTTCATTCATAAATGAAATTAAATTTATCAATTTGAGTCATTTTAGAGCATCCGATAAATTAGCAACAATGCTTTTTAGATAAACAGGCTCGACATGTTCACCATCTTCAAAACTTTTTTCTGGCTGGGTTGGTTCAGCTTCGGCGGCCCTGCGGCTCATATCGGTTATTTTCGCCAAACCTTTGTTGAGAAACTGAAATGGCTTGATGACAGCGAGTACGCGCAAATTGTCGCGCTCAGTCAGTTTTTGCCGGGACCCGGCTCAAGCCAAGTCGGCTTTGCATTGGGTTATAAACGCGGCGGTTTAGGTGGCGCATGCGCAGCATTTGTCGGATTCACGCTTCCTTCGGTGATCATCATGTTGTCGCTGGCGATGGTGAGCAGCCAAATCACCGACACCGCAGTGTTCCAAAACATCGTTCACGGCCTAAAACTGCTCGCTGTCGTCGTCGTGGCGGATGCGGCTTGGGGCATGTACAAAAACTTCTGCCAAGGCAAACTGACCGCGGGTTTGTGCGTCGCGACTGCGATTGCGTTGCTGGTGGCACCAAGCATCATGACGCAAATGCTCGTGTTGCTCGCAGCAGGTTTTGTTGGCATGCGATATCTGAAGAAAGACTCCGCGCCATCAGCCGAGCCGTTTAAACCGTCTATCGCACCATTGGCTCTATTTACGGTGCTTTTGCTCGGCTTACCGTTAGTGGCTCATACGTTACCTTTGCTTGGACTGTTTAGTGATTTTTTCCAAGCTGGTAGTTTAGTGTTTGGTGGCGGTCATGTGGTGCTGCCGCTTCTACAAAACATTGTTGGCGACCAGCTCAGCCAAGATGCATTTTTAACAGGCTACGCCGCTGCACAAGCTGTACCGGGGCCAATGTTCACCTTTGCGACTTTTATCGGTTATGAGCTTTCGGATACGCCAATTTTAGGCGCTCTGATCGCAACGCTTGGCGTATTCCTCCCAGGGTTTCTTTTACTGCTTGGCGTTCTTAAGAACTGGCAAGCACTGGCAGGCAAACCGTTGGTCTCTGGTGCCATCAACGGTGTAAACGCCTCGGTAGTAGGATTGTTACTCGCGGCACTTTACCAGCCAGTATTTAGCAGCGCAGTTGTTGCTCCCATCGACATGGCGTTAGTGGTTGCGGGTTGCTATCTACACAAAAAGCTCAACCTTTCGGTGCTGTGGATGATCGTGTTTTTTGTGGCGGCAGGCCTTGTCACGGGCATGATGTAGCCTGCTGATACGCCAACTATTGAATCCAGATAAACCACGGGTACTCAAATACGAGTGCCCGTTTTCTCAACTAAGCTTAATGATATTGGAAGGATAGAGATGATGGATCGTCGATGGAACAAGACAACAATTACCAGATCAACGTAAGTTGGCAGCAAAAAGCAGCGACTTGGCTCCAGTCTATGAAGAACGAGTTATTGATCGATAAGATTTTCTACACCTATTGCTTTATCTCGACTACTGTCATTTATCTTTGTTCTTTATATCTCGATTTCCCTATTGATTACTCTTTTACCACTTACCTTGAAACGCTCATGCAAGCTTTGTATGTCACAGGTTTAAGCTGGTGTATCTATTATTATTTCTATCTCATACTGCGCAAAGAAAAACAGCCAGCAAAGCGCTTCATACGAAAACTGAAGCATCTTATTTTTCCACTGCACCGCCCTGTATCAGTATTTGTTTCGATGATGGCACTTAACCTGATTTTCTCTAACCACACGTTTTTGAAATCGCTTATTCCAATCATCAATCCTTTTAAATGGGATCTAACCTTTGCGAATATTGATACGATGTTGCACTTCGGCGTTGCACCTTGGGAATTGACCCATGCATTATTCTCCAATGCTTGGGCCTCGCTGGTGCTAAACGTTGCCTACAACGCATGGTTTTTTTGTATGTGGGGTATACTCATCTTTTTCCTTATCTACAAAAAATCCCCTTTGGTAAGGCAACAGTTTTTACTCACGTTCGCATTGTCTTGGATGATTCTTGGTGTCTTCTTCGCCACGTTACTTTCTTCAGCAGGTCCTTGCTACGTGGAGCTTATTACTGGAGATGAACAGTTTGTTCCTCTGATGAAAACGCTCGAAGCCCAAAGCCAATACCTTACCAATGTAGACGCTGGGCAATTGTGGGCATTGCCTACACAGCAATATCTTTGGGATGAGTACATCGCGAATACCAATGGTATTGGCTCTGGCATTTCGGCAATGCCGAGCTTGCACGTTTCCATTGCTGTTTTGATGGCGCTATCAATTTATAGACTCAACAAAACCATCGGCTACTTTGCTTACGCTTTCGCAGTCATCATTCAAATCGGTTCGGTACATTTAGCCTGGCATTATGCGATTGATGGTTACCTCGCAACACTCTTAACGGTGATGTTATGGAAGATAGTTGGTTGGGCTTTGCGGCGCTATGCTTCTTACCCAGAAAGAAGCGAATGAACGGCTAATTGAACAAACAATTTTACAACGGCACTACTCCCCCAGGAATGAAAAAGTCCCCAAAAATGAAAAAGCCACTCCATCTTGCTGAGTGACTTTATTTTTAAATAGACTGTGAAGTTATTGGAGAAGCGCGGTAGAGGTATCCCCTCGCTCTCTGACCATTGCTAATGCTCGCTCTAAGTTTTTATTTGCCAGTTCATAGTAGGCCGGATTCTTATCAATGGCCTGTTGTAGATAAGGAATCGCCTCGCCTGGTTTGCCTTGAAGGATCAAGAAGTAACCAACATTATTGAGTGCTTCCGGCTCTGTCATGTGTCGACTAAAAATACTCAGAGCTTGTCGTGGTTGATCTTTTGCCAGTGCAATGAGACCCAAGTTATTGATTCCCTTTTCATCCCCCGGCTTAATGCTCAGCGCAGCTTGAGTAAAGTGCGCCGCTTTTGAATAAGCTTTTTCCATGTAGTAGGAATAGCCTAGGCTGACTAAAGCGTTGACGTTTCTTGAATCAATATCCAACGCTTTTCGAATTAATGCCTGCGCAATATCGTGGTCGCCACGAATGTCGTAAAGCACACCTAGACCAGAGTAAGCAGAAACCGGTGATTTATCATCATAGCGATACGTTGCAACGCTCTCAGCTGTAATATTGTCTTTGGTGATAATAGGATCGCCATCCATACGAATTTGGTCAGCATTCAAAGCGCGGATGTAGTAACTCTTCCCGACGTCCTTTTCGCCACGTTTCGTATACAGAGTGCCAAGTTCTGTGAGGGAACCAATGTGATCAGGGTTCTCTGCTAAAGATGCTCGAAATGATTTATCCGCAAGTTCTGAATTCTCTCTTGCCAAATGGATACGCCCCACGGTGTATAACGTTTTGTCTTTATGGACAGCATTCGGGAAAGAGAGCGAGCGAATGTATTCATACAACGCTAAGTCGACATTTTTATTGCTTAATGCAATATCCCCTCGAGAGATTGCCTCCTCCTCTGTTTTTGGAGGTTCATCATTGGTGAGTGACTCAACGGGCTTACCTGAGTACAGCGTTGAATCGAAGTCTGATGACTGTTCAGTTGTTGAACATGCGGTAAGCACCAACAACGAGATGATGACGTATTTCTTAATCCACATAACGATCCCTATTTTGCTTTTTAATTAGAAAATGCCTCAGCCAATGAAATTAACGCAGGTCCAATAGCCACGATGAAAAAACATGGCCAAATAAACAGCACCATTGGAAACATCATTTTGACTGGGATTTTTGCAGCAATTTCTTCTGCTGCTTGTTGACGCTTATCCCTATAGTCTTCGGTATACTCACGCAAGGAGTTGACTAAGCTCCCACCTATTCGAGAGGCGTGGCTAAGCATGCTCACCAGCCCCATCAATTCTTCTAACCCTGTCCTTAATACTAGCTCTCTTAAGGCTTCAGGCATTGGTTTACCCGCTTTAATTTTATTGCACACCGTGTCTATTTCATCGGCAAGCTCTGGGTGAGAGATAACCAGCTCATCTGCAACGCGACGCAAAGCCGCATTAAAGCCAAGCCCTGATTCGGTACAAACCACCAGCAAATCGAGCATGTCGGGCACACCTGCACGAATCGCTTGCTGACGCTTGTTGACCATTCGGCGCAAAATAAAATCAGGAATCAGAAGCCCAATAAATACGGATAACGCCATGTAGGTGTACAGATATTTAGATTCCGGAATCGAGAAATACACCAGTGCCGCCACCATCACACCTAGTATTGTTGTGACCGATTTAATGGCATAAAACATCGACAATGCATTGCTTTCATGAAACCCAGCATGCATCAGTTTATTGCGTGTCGTTTGGCGCTCTTTTTCACTGGTTGGCGAAGTTAAAGGCGCTAACGACTCCAATGTGTCAGCCATTTTTTTGTTGTGGTGAGAGACTTCCTTTTTATCACCAGACAGTTCGGCTAACTTTCTTTTAATTGGCGAGTTGACCCCGATAATTATCGAGCCCAGCGTCATCACCACTAACACGGTGGTGATGAGGATCAACCCCATGAGTAACGTCTCTTGGCCGACAGCAAAACCGTTTAACCATCCTTGAATGCTTTCCATAGCTACACCTCAATATTGACGATTTTACGAATCCACAGCGTGCCGATAAATAAGGCCACCATCCCACCAATCACCATTTTGATCCCCATTGGGTGCGTATGAAGCAGCTCAATATACTCAGGCCGAACGAGTGAAATGATGACGTACAACCCAAAAGGCGCTAATACTAATACCCATGCCGACATTCGAGATTCCGCAGAAATAGTTTTGATTTTTCGAGCGAGTTTGAAACGAGCACGTAGGATATGAGAGAGCTTTTCAATGTTTTCGACTAAGTTACCACCCGTTTCTTTTTGCAGTAACACCGCACTCGAGAAAGCAAGCATGGATACCGTAGGGGTTCTTTCCGACATTTGCATAATCGCCAAGCGGAGGTCATAACCATAGTTGAGTAAGTTAAAGGTATTCATGAACTCAGGGCCAAGCGGCGCACTGACCTCTCTGCCTACTTCCCCAAACGCTTGTGTAATTGGCTGACCGGCCTGTAGTACTCGCTTAATGATATCGAGCGCCTCTGGTAGTTGCTCTTCGAACTTCATTAAACGATCTGCAATTCTTTTCTGTAGGTAGAAGTAAACCGACACCCAACAAGCGACAGCAACACCGGCACAGAGGTACCAAACTTGCCCGAATAAGAACAGAAATAGCCCAACCGCAACCCCACCGAGGAAGGTGAGAAAAATAAACCGACTGAACCCCATGTGTATCCCAGCCAATTCCAACTTCTTCTTAAAGTTATCGAATAGGCTGAACCTCACAAGCCATCGCTCTAATGGAGAAAGGTTTTTGAGCGAGTTTTCCCTTAGTAGGGAAATACTCTCTTGATCGATGTGTTTATGACTTTCGTGTATCCGCTTAATTAACTGCTTATGCTTAACCTTTTTACCCGCAGAAGGCAGAATTAACGCCTGGCTAATAAAGAATACGGACAAAAAAAGCAGCACAAGAAAAAGGGGGAATTGACTATCCATAGCAATCTCCTAACGGGCTTTTTCATTGAATATTTCAAATGGTACGTCTAAGCCTCGTTTTACTAATTGGTCATGACAGCTTGGTACAATCCCTGTTGCCATGTAATCACCTAACACATTGCCTTCTTGATCGACCCCTCTTCTTTGGAAGGTGAAGATCTCCGACATGGTGATAACGTCGCCTTCCATGCCATTGATTTCTTGTACGCTGACCATGCGGCGTTTACCATCTTCTTGGCGATCCATTTGCACGACAATATTGATAGCGGAGGCAATCTGCGCTCTCAAGTTTTTGGTCGACACGTTCCAACCCGCCATCGAGAACATATTCTCAATACGGCTCAACGCATCCCTTGGTGTGTTCGCGTGAATGGTGGCCAGAGACCCATCATGACCCGTGTTCATTGCCGATAACATATCCACCGCTTCTGAGCCACGAACCTCACCAACCACTATCCGGTCAGGACGCATACGTAGCGAGTTTTTCACTAAATCGCGCTGAGATATTTCGCCTTTACCCTCGATGTTAGAAGGACGTGTTTCTAAGCGAATAATATGTGGTTGTTGGAGTTGTAACTCTGCCGAATCCTCAATGGTCACAATACGTTGATCACTTGGAATGAAGCCCGACAAAATATTCAGCGTGGTTGTTTTACCAGAGCCTGTACCACCAGATATCAGGATATTCATTTCCCCCACAACCGCAGCATTGAGAAACTTCGCCATCTCTGGAGATAACGAACCAAGCTCTAATAGGTTATCCATATTCAAACGTTCAACCGCAAAACGTCGAATAGAAACGGAAGGGCCATCAATGGCAAGAGGAGGAATAATCGCATTGAAACGCGAACCGTCTTTGAGTCGAGCATCCACCATTGGTGATGCTTCATCGATTCTTCGTCCAACCTGGCTAACAATGCGATCAATGATGTTGCGCAGATGGCGCTCATCTAAGAAGGTATGTGGCGTTTTCTCGAGCTTACCAAAACGTTCGACAAAGATATTTTTCGGACCATTGACCAAGATATCTGAGATCGTTGGGTCTTCAAGCAGCGGTTCCAGCGGCCCTAGACCAAACACTTCATCTTCAATTTGATGTATCACGCGATTGCGAGCTTCAGAGCTCAACGGGTGTGTTTGATCTTCAGCAATGAGCTGAACGACCGCTTCGCGTAACTCCTCTTTCGCGCGATCTTCTTGCAAGTGCGATAGAAGCCCGAGATCCAAGGTATCCAGTAGCTTTTTGTGATAGTAGTGTTTGATCGAGAGATCTTGTTCTAGCTGTTTTTTCTGCTCCTCGATCGCTTTCATCTTGGCTTCAACAGGCGATAAAGCCCTTTGCTCATCTGACGTATCTTCGTCAGATTTTGCCAACTCGACATTCACAACTTTGGATTCTTTTGTTTCATCTACGGAATTGAAAGAACTCCCGACGCCTTTCCGTTTGAAAAACATAACTCCCCCCTTACTAAGAAAATAGTTTTTTGATCCAACTTTGATTCTCTTTGGTCGGACTTTCTAATAAGTGCGATATTTCAGCCAAAGAGGCTTTCAGCGCACTATTTTTCTTAGATTGAACAATTGGGTTACCCAAATTAGCGCTCTCGATAGCAATAGCAAAATTATTAGGTACTAAATGTATCGCATGTCCACTAACTGCATTTTCAATGTCTTTCAAAGATATTGTTGATTTCTTTTCAAAACGATTAACAATCAGTTCAACCTGATGACTACTTAAACCATAGTCTAATTCTAAAGAACGTATGTAGCTGACAGCATGCTTAACCGAAGTAACATTCTGCTGCATAATTAAAAAGATATGCGTAGCCGGAGAAACAATTTGTTGATAAACATGCTCAACACCATGAGACAAATCCACAATAATATGTGAGTAAAACTGTCTCAGAATAGGTAATAACTTACTGACTTGAACTGCGTGTTTATGATTATCCTTGGTATCATTTTGGTTAAAACATAAATAATTCAAACCTGAAGGATGTTGATATACGAGACCTTCTAGTGATAACTCATCCAAATCATTAACAGAATCAATCACATCATTAATGTTGTATTTTGGCTTACAGTTTAAATAATCGGCCGCATCACTAAACTGCATATCTAAGTCAATGAGCAATACTTTACTCTTCGCGTAACTTGACAGTTCTATCGCGGTGTTGATCGCCAGTGTTGTTGCACCCGAACCACCTTTTGTATTGATAAATAAAGTTAAATCGCCCATTTGTTTATTGGCAATCTTTTCATCCGCGGTCGATTTTAATAGCGGATAAAGCTCACCAAGATCAACAGAACGCGACAAATAGTCTGTTGCCCCAAGCCTCAATGCCATTTTGAGAGATGCAGTATCGTTTTCATCACCAAATACAATCAAAGCGGTGTGATTATGCTGTAAGCTACTGTCACTAGAGTACACATGAGCCACTTTCTGCGCCCAACTTTCACCGGTTTCAATATAAATAAGATCGGGAATTTGCTTATTTTTAACAAAGTCTAAATTAAAAGACTCTAGCTCTATCCAATCAATATTTAGATTGACACATCCAGATAATTCATCAGCAATATGAATTTTAAAGTTTGACGTAGAATAAACTATCCAAACAATCAAGTTAGTTTTTAAACTTTTATATGTTTCTTCATTTATTTTAACTGGTTTCAACATAAAGCTACTCCATTAGCAATCCGTAATGACATTGGTCCCTTCGGGTCTAAGTATTCCTAAACTCTCTGCAGGCAATATAGTTTCAAAAGCTGGAGTACTCCCTACTGCATTAATTAAAGCAGCTAAAACAAAAAACTGAAAAGTATAATTCACCGCTCTTGCTCGAACATATTTAATTTGAGAAAACTGCGCATTTAATACGTCATTAGACGCTGGAGGGGTAGAAAGAAAGCCTGATACGTCAACACTTGCACCAGCTTCATCAAGATAATCTATCTGTAAATTACTCGCAGAAAAGCCTGATGGATAGAGATCTGATACAGCTGGTAAGTTAGGAATGTCATCCCTATCAGCGATATAGCACACGGTAGCAAGCCTCGCAGCTCTTCGTGTTACCTCATTGACCATTTGCACCGAAAAGAAATAGATCGCAAACTCGATGATCAAAAACAGGACTAATATAACGGCCAAAGCGATTACCGAGAACTCAAGCTGCGTCACTCCTTTTTGTTTCGTTATCAATCGTTTCATGGGCCTGTCCTCATAGACGTGGTCGCCCCAATGCTAAATTGCAAAGAAGTGCTCGAAAAAGGTAAGGTCGAGAATATCGGCACGTAATTGTAAGTCGCCGATAGAGTGACCACCTTATTGGTACTCGTTGGTTGGGTAATGACAATATCATCCACACTGATATGGTCTATCACAGGTGTAGTAGAGGCAATTGGGCTTCCATACACAACGACATTCTTGATACTGGTTTCGTCAGCAATTGACTCAAAGTTCAACGTGCCGTACGTATCAACGACGGCATACCTTGCCCCATTCTGCAGCGCTTTATTGACCTCGGTATACTGAATAAAAGCTCGGCTCACATCGATCACTAAAACGGTTAGCATCAATAGCACTGGCAAGGCGAGAATAAACTCTATGATTGCCAGCCCTTGTTGACTGCAAATATTTGGCCTTTGATGCTTTCTATTTGAATACAACATATCAAGAGGCCCCGCTAAACGGATCTTTGTATAGCTGGATACGGTAGAAGCCTTTATCTGTCGGATCCGTGCCAGTCGAACCGTTATTAATTAAACAATCATAAAGAAATTGCCCAAACACTGATGATTGACCTGAGTTACTGACTTTTTGTAATAAAAAGAAGCAACCAAAGCCCAAAACATCAAAATCAGACTTACCTGTCGAGGCCGTACAATCTACGATAGGGATACGCAAAATACGGCGTCCGTTCAGACCACCATCACCGGTATAACTATTGCCATCACAAGCACCACCGCTTTCACAAGAGCTTAGCTCCTGACGATAGTTGGCGTAATACAGATCGCCTGCGTACTCCGCATCGGTCTCAGCCAAAACATCGGGCTCTCTCACGTATTTGTCTGGTAAAACCGTTCCGTCATTTTTAATCGGTCCCGAAAAGTCGTTGAGCCTCACATTCAGTCCCTGTGCAACTGGACCTGCACTATTACCAGGTTTAGTTGTAACGGTATCGCCAATTGATGCGCAACCGTTGTAAGCCCCAGACAATGCATCACGAACCAAGGCCGCACCACTATTACCCGTTCCTTGTCCAAAATCGAGCAACTGAAAGTTCCCGGGTCCCATATCGGTGTTATTCTGATCCCCGACTTTCAGCTCATGCACTAGAGAAGGATCCATATCTACATTAGGGTCATAACCCGGCGGACGATACCCCCATGCATCACTCACATCACCGGCAGGGTCACCACACATGGCGATTGGCGTTAAATTACACGTATATGCAATCGCCGCACTTCGCCCCGCAACCGCACTCGCAGAGACCTCTTTATTAATCCCAAACAAACCACTCAAATACTGCGTTAGGCTAATATCGGTGACCGCTACGCGGACATAAATATCGTACTCCCCCAATGGCGGTGTAAAACTTGCTGCAGTTACAAACGTCTGCATATCATGCGAGAATGTCACCGCTGTATTACTGTCACTAAACGTCAGCTCAGAATTTCCAGGCTCGGTTGATATTCCACTAAGCGTTGTTCTCACTGCGGTTTCAGCCTGATTCACATCCTCTGTCTTATCGGCAACGACAGCACCTGCAAGGGCCGCAGTATCGACCGCATTCTGTAAACGTGTTTTATTAAGAACTTGGTGATTTAAATCAATACCAAACGCCGCAACGCCTAGCAGAATCAACAAAACCAAGCTTATCAACACTAAGGTAATCCCTTTCTGGGTTCGCCTTGGTGCTATATGCATATTCCTTCGCATAGCCCCTCCTAAGTGAACACATCACTTACTCATCTTTGGCTACCCCGTTGTTGTTATATACCTCTAAGCTAACTTGTGTACGCTCACCACTACCTTCCGGTAAATAACCCAAATTCTCATACCACGCTTCTGGATTAAGAGTTTGTTCAGCGCGCAACTGGCTAACCGAGATACCAAGCTCGGGGTCATTCGCACAGCCAAACAAGCCGAATGATGTGAAACAAATGGTCATTATCATTATGCTTTTCATCTTGCTCTCCCACTTATAGACTGTGCCCAAACTTGCCCTCAGAGCCACCTTCTGACGAACCGTATTGAATAAAGTTGTTGTTAGTATCTTCTTCGCTGATGTCGTTTAGCTGGTATCTATCAAAATCCAACTCAGCACCTTTACCAAGCAAATAGAACTCCACATCGTTCGGAGCCACAAAGCCATCCGTTGGCAGTGTGATTCGACGTCGATCGATTGGGGTTGCTAATCGAGGGGTGACCAGAATGACAAGTTCTGTTTCCCCTGAGGTAAACTCTTCACTCTTGAACAAGCGTCCCAATACAGGTAAATCACTCGCTCCAGGTATGCCATCCGCGACATTACGTGCGTTTTCACTCAATAAGCCTGCAATACCAATAGTTTGGCCATCAGCCAGCTCAATCGTGGTGCCAGCACTTCGTTTAGTGATTGGCGGAATAAAGAACGTCGCATTCACTTCGTTTGGATTAAACGTCAGCACACCTGAGTTGGAGATTTCACTCACATTGACGTTCAATTTGAGGTTGATTCTCTTATCACTCAAAATAAACGGAACGAAGTCGAGTTGAACACCGTACTCTTTATAATCGATGGTAATACCATCTTCATTTGGTACTGGAATTGGGAATTCACCACCAGCGACAAACTCGGCTTGCGTACCACTTAATGCGGTAAGGCTAGGCTCTGCCAACACTTTCGCCACACCATTTTGTTTCGCCACATCAAGTGCGAAGGTAAACAAGGTATTGCTGTCGATAAACGACCCAAGAAAACCGAAATCTTCGACTGTTGGGACGTTCAAAATCGGTCCAATGCCATCAATACCGCCACCAGCAGTCGTACCACCCCAGGTAAAGTCTCCACTTCTTTGGAAAAAGTGGAAGTTTGAATCAAAGCGTCTTACTAGTGTGCGCTGCACTTCGGCAACGGTCACTTCTAACGTCACCTGTTGAGCCCCGCCAATAGAAAGTAGGTTGATCACCATGCTGTCATCATCTTTAGAGTTTTCATCTTCTTCATCTGCCGCTTCACCCAAAGCGAAGGTTTCAGCAATTTTGACCGCAGTGTCCATGTTTTGCTGACTGCTGACCAAGCCTCTAAGTACCACTTTTTCTTGCGCACTGTGCACTTCGATATTTTCATCCGGCAAGAACTGATAAAGCTTCGATTTAAGCGTGTTTAGATCATGCGTAACTTCCACGTTAAATTGCTCAATTAACCGGCCTCGGCGATCCCACACCGACACATTCGTGGTCCCTAACTTCTTACCAATAAGAAACAGCTCGTTCGATCTGAGCACTAAAATATCCAAGACTTCTGGATCCCCTAACGTCACTTTCTTCGCTTTACCGGATATCATCAATTGGGTTGATTGGTGATGCGCAACGGTCACGACTTTTCCTGACTGCACCGTGGCTGCGTTAACAGACAAGCTGACAAAAAGTAACTGGCTAACGAGTAATATTATTGTTTTCATAATTCACCTAATTGCTGACTCGGACACTGGATGCCTGAGATCCCTTAATAATGGTCACACTAGGTCGTGGCGTGTATTTTCTTGCTACCACAGGTTTATCCACTTCATGAGGGTTGCGTAGAGCAAGTTGAATGTCGCCTTTGCTGTTCGCCGATAGGAGCTTTTCTGCCTCTTTCGGTGTTACTTCTAAAGTCACCGCACGCACAATAACGGGTTTGTTATCATTGGTTTTGGCTGTTTGGTCGACCGCAAGGACGTTGATGTTTTTAAGCACCGTTTTTGTTGTGGCGTTTTTACCTTGTCCATAACTCACGGTACTTAATACATCGACCTTATTGCCTGGTAACAAGAAGCCAGCCACACCGATAACGTCATTAACACGAATGGTGATAGCTCGTTTGTTTTCAGGAATTAAAGCAGCAAGTGTCGCGCCCTCACCGGGCAAGGCAAGACGATTCGAATTAACCAGCTCACCCGCATAAATGGTATTAGCAACAATTCTTCCCAATGCCTGTTCTTTTACTTTTAGCGTTTCCTCGTCTATCCAATCCACTTCCATAAGCTTAGTAGACAAATGTTTCTCAGCTAGAATGGTCCCTGGTTCTAGCTCCATAGTGGCAACTAAAACTGGGTGTCTTTCTACCTCTTCTAACTCGACAGTTGGTTGGTTTCTGCCATCCATCCATTGTTTAGCTATCAAAACGGCGGCAAGGCCGAAAACAATGGAGAGCAACAGCAACATGATGACTTGAGTCCGACTCATAATTTAGATCTCCCTATTCATCCACTGTGAAATACAGTCCCCAGGCACGAGTTAAAATGTCTGATGAGACGACTTTTCGTTTTCCTTCAAAAACGAGAACATCTCGGCTAATGCCCAAAAGATCTTTAGGTAGACATGGATAATTAGGCATTTTATTTTCACGGTGCAATTGATTTAATGTGTCAAAGAATTCAGGCGCTAATGCCAGTTGCAAGTCCTTCGATAGAGATAACCAAAGCGCTTTATAGTCATCATCATCAAGTGGCTTGAATTCAATTTTGTAACCCAAACGACGTAGAAATGCGGGGTCTGCAATTTTGCTTGGTGCAAAGTTGGAGGAGAATGCCAGAGTGAGCATAAACGGCACCGTGACTTGTTGACCATTTGGCAAAGCTAGATGGTCAAATAAGTATTCCATTGGAACGATCCATCTATTTAGCAGGGCATCAACAGGCATTGACTGACGACCAAGGTCATCAATCACCAAGATTCCGTTGTTAGCCATCATTTGCAGTGGCGCAATCCATACACGATTATGCTCGCTGTGGTTTACTTCAAGCATCTCCAATGTCAGCTCACCGCCCACTTGAATGTTTGGTCTTTCACAAAGAACCCAGCGTTTGTCGTAATGCGTTTCCAACTTAACGAAAACCTGAGAATGGGAGTTGTCTAAACGACGATGATGATGCTCTGAGAACACTTTGATGATGTTGCCATCGGCATATACGGCATAAGGAATGAATACCGAAGTGTTCATTGCATTGAGCACTCTTGATGCGACGTAACTTTTACCGGTACCCGCATGTCCATACAGCAACAAAGCCCGCCCCGAGTTGATGGCCGGTCCTAAAACAGGTACCAAGTGATCCGAGCCAAAAACATCAGACAATGCGCGCTCTACATCGATACGCGTAACTGGGTTTTTGCGTAGATCTTGTCCTTCTACAATGGTCCAATACTCCTCCAGAGAAACAGGAACAGGACCGATATACGGATCTTTTCTATAAGCAATGTCTGCTTCCGCAAGTCCTAATTCCGTTAGACTATAACGAACGTTCGAGTACGAATGGCTTAGCTTCTCAGATGTAGGCTGATATACCTCAACCCAGCTTCGTTTTCTCAACTGCGCTAAAGCAAGTTCAACAATATTTGAAACCACGCATAACCGTTGTGTTAATTCAATCAAATCACATTTCGGATAGGCAGACAGATGTTTCAACACGAGGTTTTCGACGACTGAAGCCGGTATGCCAAGCCCCTCTACAGACGAAGGCACTTTTGGTGGATTTATTTGTGGCACGAGTTTTTCCCAATACACAGAGCCCATCACACTTCCCCTCCTTGAAGTTGCCTAGCCAACTGATGCTGCATGTGCTGCATGCCATTTATTATTTTTATTTAGTGGGTGTAGGAGAAATAAGCTAATCCAATTACGATTATCGGCGCGAAAGGAATGACTAACGGCTTATTAGACCTAAAGCCTGGTGTTACTTTTTCTAAGCAATACCCTTTTAACTGATGTGATAGAGCAACACTGGTCGATGACACGTGTAACATTAGATAAAAAATGCCCACGATGCCTCCAGCAAGTATTATCCCGGTAGACGCTTCCCCAAGATTACTCAGACCGAGCCATGTTCCTATGACGGCGAGTAACTTAACGTCTCCTCCAGCCATTACTTTGAACAGATACAGCGCGAAACACACTGCAAACGCAACCAGCCCACCATATAAATGATCCAAACCACTTGTTGCTGGGTTGTAAATTACGTTTGCAGTAACAGCAACCAAAAGCATAAGCACCGCTTTATTTGGTATTCTGTGTTTCTGAGCGTCTGAGACTCCAATCGCAATAAGCAATGACCAAATAATCAGCTCACTAATCATTACGAGTTGTTGATTTGAGACGCCACTGATGTGAACTTACCAGACAAAGTCGTCCAGAAGCCTGAAGTCAAGAACGCTGTAACAATTAACGCCGCACCTAGGATGTACTCCAAAAGTGTTAGCCCCTCTTCATCTTCCATGAAGTCCTTGATTAGATTGCGAAAGTTATCCATAAGATAGTCCCCTTTATTTAACCATATCTCGCTTGTCCATGACGCAGGTATCATATACACCCGAATCATGCTTAAACATTAGTCACCGAGAATTAGGGGGGTTAGGACTTTTTTGCCAAAGGTTGGTACTTTCTTGCCCACCTGTGCTTCAGAGCCAAAATGTATCAATAGTGAGACACTTCACTAAGATCTATGTGACATATTTCACACTTGCAGTATGACTATATAAGCCTAAGCTTAATAAACGAAAGGGTGAGGTCTGAAGCTCAAGGAATGAGGCTCGACTGACCTCAATACATACTAACGTTGGTGTAGTACGTACTGAGCGGGATTCATATGGATAGACTGACCAAAGCTTATTGGATTGGAGAGACTCTTTGCTCGCTGCCGGAATCACTTCGCTGTGAGTTTGATAAGAGCTTTGAGGTTATGGACTGTAGCAACGATATCTCTGTGCTTAGCGATAAAGAACACAGCTATTTCTTCTACTACATAACTTGCGATCATCGAGAGCACCTGAAAGGCGTCATCACGCTCTGTGAAAATCTCGACAAAAAACTGATCGTTATACATCCAACCGATATCGAGCCTCACTTACCGCCAAAGCATATTTGTGCGGAATATTATACGTTGAATGAAATCACCCTCCCGATTTGGCTATCACAGATAAAATTGAAATACTTTTTGCATAGCAAGGTCGACGAAGAACAAATTTCGGTCGATAAACTCTTTTCTCGAAGCGGAAAGTCGAATTTTTCTGACGTGGTTCATTACATCGCCAATAACGTCCATAAAGACCTAAGGGAAGAGGAAGCAGCTGCGCTTTGTCACTACTCACCGAACTACTTTTCCAAAGTATTCCATCGCAAAGTTGGTATGTGCTTTCGTGATTATGTCACTGCGAAACGCATTTCATTAGCAAAGAAAATGCTCGTTGAAAATGAATCCATGAAAATTGCCTATATTGCTTATCAATGTGGATACCGAGATGTCTCTTACTTTTCTCGAATTTTTAAGAAAAAAACAGGCCTGTCCCCAGCGAATTATCGGCAACAGTTTTAGGCGCTATTAGTACCGACTTTAGGGGTAACTAACGCTATCCTCCCCACATATTTCATCAAAATGCATTCCCGTGTCGTTATTTAACATGCTAAAGTTAACAATGCGTTAACAATTATAAATACAACGAGAAGACATGGAGTCACTAAAAATGAATCAGCCGAATCTAAACAGCGCTGCTGGTTGCGCTCTCCCACCACCAAATGAAATGATTCTCAAATGGGCTCAAGAGCGTCCAAATGAGGTCTATCTAAAACAAATTATTAACCGACAATTTGTTGAATACACGTTCGCTGATGTTGCCGATCAAGCCTTAAAACTCGTCAGTGCACTACGCAACCTCGGAGTACAGCCTGGTGACAAAGTGGCGTTAGTGTCTAAAAACTGTGCAGAGTGGTTTATTTGCGATCTTGCGATGATGCTTGGCGATTATGTCAGTGTGCCAATATTTCCTACCGCCGGCGCGGACACCATCGAATACTGTGTGACTCATAGTGAAAGTAAAGCACTCATTGGCGGAAAACTCGATGATCCTAATGCAACCCAGCAAGTCATTGATGCAATGCCGGAGCTCATTAGTATCTCGCTCCCCTACGATACTGCACCAAAATGTCAGTATGAATACCAAGCACTCATTGCCGATGCAATGCCAAGTGAAGAGCGTCCACAGCACTACGACGACAAGCTAATGTCTTTGGTGTATACCTCAGGTACGTCAGGATTACCGAAAGGTGCGATGCTGACCTACGGAGCGTTTAACTGGTCAGTACAACAACTGATAAACCATATCGGTATTCAAGAAAATGATCGTCTATTTTCTTACTTACCTTTGGCTCATATTACAGAGCGCGTCTACATTTTTGGCTCATCCATCATGGGTGGTGTACCAACCGCATTTCCAGAATCATTGGATACCTTTATCGAAGATGTAAAAATGCACCGCCCGACTCTGTTTATCTCAGTCCCGCGATTATGGACGCTATTCCAACAACGCATTCAAGACAAACTTCCACAGAAGAAGCTCAACATTCTATTGAAAATCCCATTCGTCAATTCTCTGATCAAGAAAAAGCTCGCAGAAGGATTGGGGTTGGATCAGGCTCGAGTATTAGGCTGTGGCTCTGCCCCAGTATCACCAGCACTGCTGGAATGGTACCACTCTGTAGGACTCAATATTACTGAAGCTTGGGGCATGACAGAATCATTTGCCTATAGCACGCTCAACTACCCATTTAGAGCTGACAAAATTGGTAGTGTCGGTAATGCTGGACCAGGTATTGAGTTAAAAATCGCTGACGATGATGAAATCATGGTGCGTGGCAAAGGGCTATTTTCTGGCTACTACAAAAATGACATTGCCACCCAAGAGTCTTTTGATTCAGAGGGCTGGCTACACACAGGCGATATCGGCTCTATCGACTCAGATGGTTACCTAACTATTCAAGGCCGTAAAAAAGATAACTTTAAAACCGCCAAAGGTAAGTTTGTCTCTCCAGTTCCTATCGAGAAAAAACTTTTCGAATACAGTCGCGTAGAGATGATGTGCCTCATCGGTTTAGGGCTACCAGCCCCGATTCTTTTGGTTGTGCCACATGATTTTCCTAACTTTGATCGGGAGCGGTACGCACGAACCACCCGCAAAGTCATTGCAAAAATGAATCAAGAACTCGCCTCTCATGAGCAAATCAAAGGCGTATTAATGATTAAAGAGCCTTGGAGCATTGAAAATGGCGTATTGACGCCAACACTCAAAATTAAACGTCATGTGCTTGAGCAAAAGTATCATGAAATTGGTCACAACTGGCCGAAAGGTGAATTGGTTGTGTGGGAAGAAGACTTATAGCCTTGTCTGCACTCCTCAATATCATTGGGGAGTGCAGTTTAATTCTGAGCTTGAAGCAAACTCATAAACTACTCTCTCCAAAAAGGCTTCCTCACTTCACTATTAATCTCCTTTTCATCTAATCCTATATCGTCCCAAAGATGTTCTGGTAACTCTCTCAAGTGACGACGTGTCTTGTAGTTTCTTCTCCAACTAGCAAGTTTAGAATAAATTAACTGTAATCCGGTCTGATGGTCAGCTGGTAAAGTGCGCTCACAAGTGTGTGTCATGTTTTCCATGTAACCAACTCCTATAACAATGTTGACCACTTAATAATCAGCGACTACGCTGATATCCTCAAACGATAGAATCTGCCATTGAGTTAAGGAAAACTAATGTGAAAGATCGAATGCCTCCTTTACAGGGCTTGTATTACTTCTTCGTTGCAGCAAAGGAAGGAAGCTTTAAAACAGCGGCAAAAGAATTGTTTGTTACGCCAGCTGCCATTAGTCAGCAAATTCGTCATCTTGAAGAGTTTTTAGGAACGGACTTATTTGTTCGCCAGCACAGAAAAATCGTGCTCACACCTGAGGGAGAGCTGCTGTTTACTCAGGCTGAAAGAGGGTTTGCTCATTTGCAGCAAGGGGTGAGATTGGTTAATCAAGATCCTAATCCTAACCACCTTTCGATATCAACACTCCCCTCTTTCGCTCACCATTGGTTAGTCCCGAAAATTACGGCTTTTCGTCAGCGTCACCCTGATATCGCCTTACTATTAGAACCAACCAATGATTTGGTGTCTTTTCAAGATAGTCAGATCGATTTGTGTGTCCGTTACGGTTTAGGAAAATACCCTAATTTAGAATCACAATGGCTAATGGATGAAGCTTTTTACCCTGCCTGTCACCCTGTATATCAGAAAGAGCACGGCATCTATCGCATTGAAGATTTAAGCAAAGCAGAGCTCATCGAAGACGTTTGGCCAGATCTGGACTGGAACATGTGGTTAGCGAGACTTGGTCATTCAGCGGCAAAGCCTGCTTTAAAATACAGTGGCTCACACTTAGTGTTAGAAGCCGCGTTATCACTACAAGGCGTAGCGCTCGTCAAACACAGTTTAGCTCATCAATATTTTCGTTCAGGCAAACTGGTCCGAATTGGTGATATAGCCATTAAACCCAAATTTGCGTATTACCTGTGCGCTCCAAAAGGCTACTTAAAGCGACCTAAAGCCCAATTGTTTGCACAATGGTTGAGAGAAGAAATAGAAACATTTGAAAAGTCAGTGATACCAGATTTTAAAACCATCGACCTCAATGTTAGTAATACTGGCTCAGCTTCAGAATAATCGGTAAACAACACCAAAGGCGTATATCAGCGAAACAAAAACGCGCTGTGTGTAAGCGGTTAGATACAAAAAGCCCCGCACTAGGCGGGGCTTTCAAGTTATAGAGTTAACTTAAGAATTACTTCTTAGCGTTACGCTCTTTAACGTCAGCAATTACTTGCTCAGCAACGTTTGCTGGACATGGTGCGTAGTGTGAGAACTCCATAGAGAACTGACCACGACCAGAAGTCATTGTACGTAGAGTACCGATGTAACCAAACATTTCTGATAGAGGTACATCACCCTTGATACGTACGCCAGTAGACGCAGCTTGTTGGTCTTTGATCATACCACGACGACGGTTAAGGTCACCGATTACGTCACCAACGTGATCTTCTGGAGTGAACACGTCAACTTTCATGATTGGTTCAAGAAGTTGCGCGCCAGCTTTAGGCATAGACTGACGGAATGCGCCTTTAGCAGCGATTTCGTAAGCGATTGCTGAAGAGTCAACTGCGTGGAAACCACCGTCGAATAGTTCAACTTCAACGTCTAGAGTTGGGAAGCCAGCTAGAACACCGTGCTCCATCATTGACGCAAAGCCTTTCTCAACTGCAGGCCAGAATTCTTTAGGTACGTTACCACCAACAACTGTTGACTTGAACGTGAAGCCAGAGTTTGGCTCACCTGGTTTGATGCGGTAATCGATCTTACCGAACTGACCAGAACCACCAGACTGTTTCTTGTGCGTGTAGCTGTCTTCGATTGCTTGAGTGATAGTTTCACGGTAAGCAACCTGTGGAGCACCAACTTCTAGCTCAACGCCGTAAGTACGCTTAAGGATATCTACCTTGATGTCTAGGTGAAGTTCACCCATACCTTTCAGGATAGTTTCGCCTGAATCTTCATCAGTCTCAACTTGGAATGATGGATCTTCTGCAACCATTTTACCGATCGCGATACCCATCTTCTCAGAGCCGCCTTTATCTTTAGGCTTAACTGCGATAGAGATTACTGGATCTGGGAAGATCATTGGCTCAAGAGTACATTCGTGCTTAGGATCACATAGAGTGTGACCAGTTTGAACGTTCTTCATACCAACTACAGCGATGATGTCACCAGCTTGTGCTGAATCGATCTCGTTACGCTCGTCTGCGTGCATCTCAACCATACGGCCGATACGCTCTGTTTTACCAGTTGCAGAGTTAAGTACTGTGTCACCTTTCTTCATCTTACCAGAGTAGATGCGGATAAAGGTTAGAGCACCAAAACGGTCGTCCATGATCTTAAATGCAAGCGCACGTAGTGGCTCGTCTGCAGATACAGTCGCAACTTCACCAGTTGGCTCACCAGTCTCTGAATCAGTTAGAGGCTGTGGATCAACTTCTGTTGGAGATGGTAGGTAATCAATTACCGCGTCAAGAATAAGTTGGATACCTTTGTTCTTGTACGCTGAACCACAGTAAGTTGGGAAGAATGCTAGATCACGAGTACCTTTACGGATACAACGTTTGATGTCTTCTAGAGATGGCTCTTCGCCTTCTTCTAGGTAAGCCATCATTAGATCTTCGTCTTGCTCTAGAGCAGTTTCGATTAGCATTTCACGGTATTCAGCAGCTTTTTCTACCATGTCTGCTGGAATATCTTGAACTTCGTAGTTCTCTGGCTGGCCAGACTCATCCCATACGTAAGCTTGTTGGCTTAGTACGTCTACAACACCTACGAAATCTTCTTCGATACCGATAGGTAGAGTCATAACTAGAGGTGTAGCACCTAGTACGTTTTGTACTTGATCTACAACTTTGTAGAAATCTGCGCCCATACGGTCTAGTTTGTTAACGAAGATCAGACGTGATACGTGTGATTCGTCAGCGTAACGCCAGTTAGTTTCTGACTGAGGCTCAACACCACCAGAACCACAGAATACACCGATACCACCGTCAAGTACTTTTAGAGAACGGTAAACTTCGATAGTGAAGTCAACGTGTCCAGGAGTATCGATGATGTTTAGACGGTGATCGTTCCAGAAACAAGTTGTTGCTGCAGACTGGATTGTGATACCACGTTCAGCTTCCTGCTCCATGAAGTCAGTTGTAGTTGAACCGTCGTGTGTATCACCGATCTTATGGATCTTACCAGTTAGCTTTAGGATACGCTCTGTAGAGGTAGTTTTACCCGCGTCTACGTGAGCAAAAATACCAATGTTTCTGTATTTTGATAAATCAGTCATTGTCTTACTCTGTTAATAAGGTATAAAGTGCGCGCAGAGTATATCACATTCTGTCAATACTGATACCCTTGCGTGCGGATGGAAGAAAAAAAATTTTAACGTGAAATTTCCGTCCCCAAAGCATAGTCAAACACAGCAATTTATGTACTTTATTCGCATTTTATTGAGGACGGATAGAACAGTTTGTGATTACACAAATACCATTCTTATGAGCATTACAGCTCGTCAAAAGCCTCTATAGCTTCCGACAATTTCTTAACGCCGTGAATTTGCATGCCAGGAATGCCGCCTTTCGGCATGTTGGCTGCAGGCACAATGGCTTTCTTGAAACCATGTTTGAACGCTTCATTCAAACGTTCTTGCCCACTTGGCACAGGACGAATTTCGCCTGCAAGCCCGACCTCACCAAAAATAACCACATCTTTGGGTAGTGGACGGTCACGAAAACTCGATAAAAGCGCCATAACTAACGCAAGATCGGCACTCGTCTCCGTCACCTTAACACCGCCAACCACATTAACAAAGACATCTTGGTCTGCCATTTGTAAGCCACCATGCTTATGCAACACAGCGAGCAAAAGTGATAAGCGGTTCTGCTCCAAACCGACCGCAACACGGCGAGGGTTTGCCAATTGCGAGTAATCCACCAACGCTTGAATCTCTACTAATAGAGGACGCGTACCTTCCCAAACCACCATAACAGAAGAACCTGATGTTTCTTCTTCACCACGAGAAAGGAAAATCGCGGATGGGTTACTCACTTCTTTCAACCCTTGGCCTGTCATTGCAAAAACACCGAGCTCATTCACAGCGCCAAAGCGGTTTTTATGACTACGTAATGTGCGAAAGCGGCTATCAGTACCACCATCAAGCAGCACTGAACAGTCTATAATGTGCTCAAGAACTTTAGGGCCCGCAAGGGTACCATCTTTTGTTACGTGACCAACAATAAATACCGCGACGTTGTTCTGTTTTGCGTATCGTGTCAGAGCTGTCGCAGATTCACGTACTTGAGCAACACTGCCCGGTGACGATTGAACATCTGAAACGTGCATTACCTGAATCGAGTCAATCACCATAATGCGAGGTTGCTCTTTTTCGGCGATTTGGCAAATTTTGTCGACGTTCGTTTCCGATAGCATTTTTAAATGATCTTTCGGCAACCCTAGTCGAGAAGCACGCATCGCCACCTGCTGCAACGATTCTTCACCTGTTACATAGAGCGTTGGCATTTGCGCAGACAAACTACACATGGTTTGCAGCAGCAAGGTGGATTTACCAGCGCCAGGGTTACCACCAATCAAAATAGCGGCGCCGGGTACAACGCCCCCACCTAATACGCGGTCAAGTTCTTTAAACCCACTGGTGAAGCGTGGCACTTCCTGCAGATCAATGTCGGATAACGTTTGAACTGTAGCTTCTGTTGCGGAGCCCGCGTAGCCGGATAAACGTTCATTACGAGCAACCGTTGGCGATGCAGCGATACGGACTTCTGTTATCGTATTCCACGAACCACATGCGTTACACTGCCCCTGCCAACGGGGAAAATCCGCGCCACAATCATTACAAACATACGCTCGTTTTGCTTTCGCCATGATGCCTCGATTTTTTCTACAAATGTGACTAAGCACAGCCAAGTCAGACCTTAACTGAAATGAACTATTGATATACTTAAGTTTTACTTCGCTTAGCCGATACAATTTAAAGTAACGACATACTCTAACAGAAATAATGCAGCAATCTGAAATTCTCTCGATCGCAGAACGACTCATTCCCGTTTACGGTTCGGATGACTTTGACTTTGTCCTTGGCCAATTGACCGAGGAAGAGCCGCCTTCGGCCAAAATCTTAGTGAAAATGGAACTTAACCGCTTGATGGCTCCGTGCAAAAAAAGCATCGATTTGCGCGGTCGCGTCCAAGGTGAATGTCGCGAGTATATTTTGGATGGTATTCCACATTGGTTAGATGACGTTGCTTTCAACGCTTACCATAAAAACATCAAAAAGTTTGGCGGCTACACTGAGGGAATGTGGGAAGCTTTGGTCAACACACGGAATAACTTTCGCGTAATGAGCAAACGTCTTACTCAACAAAAAACGCAATCGTTAACGGATCCTAAAAGCCCTTTCTTAGCGGAGCCCGTTCACCTCGGCTATGACTTAAAGCGCCAAGAAAAGCGCTTGAAAGTCCAATCTCAAGTCGAGATTTGCCGCTCTAAAGGGCAACTTCTGCATGGGTTAAGCATTGACTTATCCTGCTCTGGCGCAAAGTTCAAAGTCCCAAGTGCGTTTAAATATAACCTTGGGGAGATTATTCAGGTCACGTTTACTGAATTTGCCAGCAAATCTCAGGTTGCCGGTATAGAGAAACCGCTGGCGTACCGCATACTTGCGGTTGATGACTGTTACGAGAATGACTCAGTTCGATACCTCAGAACCATACGTTTAACTGAAACCAATGTCGTTACTCGAGTGATCGATGAAGCGCTCAACAGCGCAGCTAAAAGAGCTCGTCACGATAATCAAGATAAGATCATTCGAGCTCGAACTCGTGGTTATGAGCACATCGCGCTTAAGCACACCAGCAGCTTACCTCTATTCTTTGATGGCAGTGAGCTGAAACTCGCTATGTTGACGCCAAACAATCAAAAGCTTTGGCAGTACTGGCATGATGAAAGGAACCAGCAAATGTTTGGATCCTTATTTAATGAGAAGCGAGTCGCGTCACTCATTAAACCTGGCGTTAAAGGCACCACAAACGTCCTTTATTCATTTACTCACGAGCACGAAAACCGAACCTATTTCTATTCGATGCTTCGTCCTGAGGCCACTCGTGAACAACGCCAGCTATTTTGGCATTTAGGTGCTAAACGTGAAAGTTGGCGCGCGTTTAGAATTTCGATATTTGAACTGTCAGAGCAAGAACAGGAAGACTTAGCCGCTTTCTCTCCGGAGTTGGCTGAAACGTCCCAATCATTGACTCATATTGGCATCTTGCAAGAAATTGCAGACGAAAAATCAGGGCAGGATTATCTGCTCACTGAAAAGCCGCGCTTACCCGCGAATACGTTAAATGCATTTCGCCATCCGAGAAGAATTATAGGCAACCCGAAAGGCATTTATTTTGATGCCAAGTCTCGTCGTAAAGAGCCACGTTACCGATTTAAGACCCCAATAGAACTGCGTTCTGGACCCGTCACAGCGAGCGGCAGCACCGTCGATATTTCAAAGCGAGGGCTCGGCATTAAACTGGACGAACCTACCATGTTGCGCTCTGGGCAAGAGGTTCAGGTCAACTTCCGAGAGTTACAACTCTACGACAAAAAGCTGCCTTTAACGTCGGTGCCATACCGGGTAATTCGTGTTAGCCCAGATGGCTGTAGCGTACAGCTAGTTATTGATGAAAGCAGCCACACCATTAAAGTGATCGCCTTTTTCAACAGCATTATCGAGTACAATCAAGATAAGTTGATCCCGCAAAAAGAGATGCTACCGAGTAATGCGTTACTTGAAAGACTGCATAGCATGTTGCTCTCTCGAACTCTGAGCACACCCATTTTTATCAGTAAAACTACGTCGTCTTCAATCAAAACCCCCGTTATTGGGGTGAATTTGCCGCTACCTAAGCACATTGAGCTTTTTGCACGCCTTGGGCACGATCAATTGTTGTCACTTGAACCTATCTTTAAAGGTCGAACAAGCACATTAATCGCAGAGCCGATAAAGCGTGTAGAGGGAGCTCAAGCAAGGCATCAGGATATCTACATTAGCGCAGCCAAAGTCGGCAATAAAATTACAGGCATTGAGTCTAAGCTTCATCAAGAGTTCAACAGCGTAAAAGAACGGATTCAATTTATAAAGAAAGCGCGAATGATGGGTGACTTCTACGTGATTCGCTTATCTACAGCCCCAATTTTCGATCCGATGACATCGTTGCTGCAACAAGATTTAAGTGACTTAACCCAATTTGGTGTACATCAAGCGAGCAAATTAGAAAAGGAGCTGACCGCTTTGGTCGGTTACAGTGAGTTTGAAGACATTACGGAAGAAGTTGTAATTAGATTGGAGTTAACCGAGTAAGTTTAGAGCCATACTAAGTCAACGAAAAACACCGCCAGAAAGGCGGTGTTTTTGAATGGATAAATTAAGGTTTTGCTTTCCAGCTGACCTTTTGCTGCTTCACCAGTGCACCAGATAAAATACAGAGCACACCGCCTAAGCCTGCAAAGCGAATCGCAGATTGCGCTTGAGCTTCCACTTTAGGTTTTGCGTGGTACGCGATACCTAAGCCCGCCACCGACATCATCACAAGATCGTTAGCGCCATCACCGACAGCAACCGTGTTGTGCTGCTCAATTTCGTATTCATCCGCCAACTCCACCAGGATATCTGACTTCATCTGCGCGGTAACCACATCGCCAAGTACGTTCCCCGTAAGCTTACCATCAATGATTTCTAACTGATTAGAGCGAGCAAAATCTAAATCGACTTTATCTTTGATGTAGTCCGAGAAGTAAGTAAAACCACCGGAAGCAATCGCTGTTTTCCAGCCTAGTGCTTTTAACGTTGCGATTAACGCTTCAAAGTCCGGCATAAATGGCAATTGGGAACGAACTTGTTCAAGAATTGATTCATCAGCACCTTTGAGCTTGCCTACGCGTTGACGCAAACTTTGCTCAAAATCCAGTTCTCCTTGCATCGCACGTTCAGTAACTTCTGCCACCTCATCCCCGACTCCGGCCAATTTTGCGATTTCATCAATACACTCTATCTGGATTGCCGTTGAGTCCATGTCAAATACAATCAACCCTTGGGTTGAGAGATCTGGAACTTCATTAAGCGAGGCGTAATCCAAGTTGAGGCTTTGTAAGATCGTTTCGTGTTGAGGGGTCAACTCTCCTGCCATCAAGGCGACTTCATATTGGCCAACTTTCCACGTTTCTAACACGGGGTTGTAGACACCTGTGAAGAAATCAATGTCTTCAAAATGACGTAGCGAAAGGTATTCTGCAAACACTATCCAGTTTGCTTTTGCTTTATCTAGTTGGGAGGCAAATCGAGTCTCGGGTAATCGTTTTAAAAGTGTCGTATGTTTTCTGATAGGCAAGCTTTTTGACGCGTCCATGTATATAATCCCTTATGACTTTGCTAAAACGTTACCTCAACAAACTAAAAAGGCAAGTCTTTGTTTTATTTTAAATGGATGAGTAAAGAGCATGAGTGAATCCTTGTTCTCAGTAAGGAATGCCCTAAGAATTCTGGCACTAATCCTACTGTGTGTGATGTTGTTTATCACGATCAAAAACAGTGTTGTGATCAGTAAGGGCAACGAGAAAATTCAAGCACAGCAGCTTGAGACACTCACCAAAGTTTTGATTTCACAGGCGTCTCTTTCTGCCAGTGAAATGATTTTGACCAAAGATCAAGAACGCTTACTTAAGCTGACAAACCAGCTAGCACAAGACCGTTTGGTGTTTGATGCAACAATATATGATGCACAAGGCGTACGTTTAGCGTCTAGTGAAGATGCGCTATCGGTACGCGAAGTTTTAGGCTTAGACACGCCCTTGGCAACAGCTTCCATTGGCCGCCAGCAGTTGGTTGAACCAGTATTTGCCGATGAAGCACTCATCGGTTTTGTTCGCGTTACCTTTGAGACAGGTCGTGTAACCGCGATTTCTGACCACCACTATCGTAAGAGTGATCGCTACATGTACATGATGGTGCTAATGAGTTTTGTGTGCGGCATGTTATTCATTATGATTTTACGTAGACAGCCTATCCGCCGTAAAAAAGCGCAAAACCTACTGCTAACCAAATAGTCAGTCGGTAATCAACATCTAATACAAAAACAGCCCGCATTGTGCGGGCTGTTCTTTTAGTTCTTAATGTCAAGAAACTAAGATGACTCTTTGTCGCTTATTCTTCGTCGCCTAGCAATACTGAATCTAGTGCGATTAGCATCATGTCGTTGAATGTTGTTTGACGCTCATCAGAAGTTGTTTGCTCACCCGTTTTGATGTGATCTGAAACCGTACAGATTGTCAGAGCTTTTGCACCGTATTCTGCCGCTACGCCGTAAATACCCGCCGCTTCCATTTCAACACCAACAATGCCGTACTTGTCCATTACGTCGAACATTTCTGGATCTGGCGTGTAGAAAAGCTCCGCTGAAAATAGGTTACCGACTTTCACATCAATACCACGTGCTTTTGCTGCGTCTTCTGCCGCGCGAACCATTTTGTAGTCTGCGATTGCAGCAAAGTCATGACCTTTAAAACGGATACGGTTCACTTTAGAATCCGTACACGCGCCCATGCCGATCACAACATCACGCACTTTGATGTCTTCGTTTACTGCGCCACAGCTACCAACACGGATGATTTTCTTCACGCCGAAGTCTTTAATTAGCTCCGTTGCGTAAATCGAGCATGATGGGATACCCATACCGTGGCCCATTACCGAGATCTTACGGCCTTTGTATGTGCCTGTGTAACCGAACATATTACGCACATCACACACTTGCACAACGTCTTCAAGGAAGGTTTCTGCGATGTATTTTGCACGTAGCGGGTCACCCGGCATCAGTACGACGTCTGCGAATGCACCCATTTCAGCATTGATATGTGGAGTTGCCATTTTCTTTTCCTTAACCTTTCTCTAGCGCTCCGCGCTTAAGGCGATATAAGCCAGAGTATTCTCATTTCCGACAAGCAGTACTTGCATACTGCAAACATAAAACTAGGAGCATTCAGCTCCTAGTTTTCAATATCCTAATTATAGGAAATTCTTACCGTAATCCATTGGAGAAGTACCGAAGTAGCTCGCCAATGTTTGGCCGATGTCTGCGAATGTTTCGCGGCGGCCAAGAGAGCCTGCTGGCACTTTTTGACCGTAAACCAATACTGGGATGTGCTCACGAGTATGGTCAGTACCTGGCCATGTTGGGTCACAGCCGTGGTCTGCTGTTAGGATAAGCACGTCATCTTCACCCATCAGTTCTAGCACTTCATTGATGCGACCATCAAAGTACTCAAGCGCTGCAGCGTAACCCGCCACATCACGACGGTGACCGTAAGCTGAATCGAAGTCGACGAAGTTAGTGAATACGATGGTGTTATCACCCGCTTCTTTGATCGCTTCTTTCGTTGCTTCAAATAGTGCTGGAATGCCTGTTGCTTTGGTTTTCTTAGTGATCCCACAACCAGCATAAATATCTGAAATCTTACCGATGGAATGCACCTGACCGCCCTTCTCATCAACTAACTTTTGTAAGATAGTCGCTGATGGTGGCTCTACAGATAGGTCACGACGGTTACCCGTACGCTCAAATTGACCTTTACCCGGACCAATAAATGGGCGCGCGATTACACGGCCGATGTTGTAATCTTCTAGTTCTTCACGCGCAATTTGGCAAAGCTCTAGTAGACGGTCTAGACCGAATGTCTCTTCGTGACAGGCGATTTGGAATACAGAGTCCGCAGAGGTGTAGAAGATTGGCTGCCCAGTCTTCATATGCTCTTCACCCAAGTCGTCAAGAACTTGAGTACCAGATGCGTGGCAGTTACCTAGGAAACCGTCAAGACCCGCGCGCTCAAGGATGCGATCCGTCAGCTCTTTAGGGAAGCTGTTTGCTTTGTCTGTGAAGTAACCCCAGTCAAACAGAACAGGAACACCTGCGATTTCCCAGTGACCAGACGGCGTATCTTTACCAGAAGAAAGCTCTGCTGCGTGACCGTACGCACCAATGATTTCTGCATCTGCGTCTAGGCCAGGTGCAAAGCGTCCTGTTGACTCTTTATGTGCCATTGCCAAACCAAGTTTGGATAGGTTTGGCAGGCGAAGTGCGCCTTGACGTTGGTCGTTATCTGCTAAGCCTTTTTCACATTGTTCTGCGATGTGGCCTAGTGTGTCTGAACCTACATCACCAAATTTCTCAGCGTCAGCGGTTGCACCAATACCGAATGAGTCTAGTACTAAAATAAATGCTCTTTTCATTGCTCGTTCCTTAGGCCCACTCGGCTTTTTATTATGGTTGAGTAGGCCTTGTGTAATTACTTGTTCTATTAAATATCTTCTGCACGAATTTGGCGGTAAACCTCTGGAGTTGGTGTGTACTCACCACCTACTTTGATTGCACTGCGCAGTGCTTTTGCCGCTTCTTCCCACTGCTCTTCGCTGCGAGCGTGGATAACGGCAAGAGGTTTATCGCTATCTGCAACTTCACCCAAGCGGATGAACTCGTCGAAACCTACGGCATAGTCGATTTCATCAGTAGCAACACGGCGACCACCACCCATAGCAACGACAGCCATGCCAATAGCACGCGTGTCCATTGCTGAAACAATGCCCGTTTCCGTCGCGTAAACTGGCTTGATAATTTCCGCTTTTTCTAGGTAGTTATCGTAGTTTTCTACGAAGTCTGCTGGGCCGCCAAGACCAGCAACCATCTTGCCGAAGCATGCTGCTGCTTTGCCGTTGTCTAGTGCTTCCATCAATTTCGCACGTGCGTCTTCTGTGTTCTCAGCCAGTTTGCCAAGTACCAGCATTTCTGCACAAGAAGCCATGGTAACTTCAAGTAGGCGTGGGTTACGGTATTCACCAGTTAGGAAACGAACCGCTTCACGAACTTCCACCGCATTACCTGCCGAAGAGGCCAATACTTGGTTCATGTCTGTCAGGATTGCAGTGGTCTTAGTACCCGCACCGTTTGCTACTGCAACGATTGATTTTGCTAGCTCTTCAGACGCTTCGTAAGTTGGCATGAATGCACCAGAACCCACTTTTACGTCCATCACTAGCGATTCCAGACCCGCCGCTAGTTTCTTAGAAAGGATCGACGCCGTGATCAGGGAGATATTGTCTACCGTTGCGGTAATATCACGAGTCGCGTAAACACGCTTATCCGCAGGAGCAAGGTCACCAGTTTGACCGATGATCGCCACACCAGCGTCTTTAGTTACTTGCCCAAACACATCGTTGCTTGGTGTGATGTTGTAGCCTGGAATAGACTCAAGCTTATCTAGCGTACCGCCTGTGTGGCCAAGACCACGGCCAGAGATCATTGGTACGAAACCGCCGCATGCTGCCACCATAGGGCCAAGCATCAAAGACGTTACGTCACCCACACCGCCGGTAGAGTGTTTGTCGACAATTGGGCCACCAAAGTTCATGTGGCTCCAGTCGATAACCATGCCCGAATCACGCATTGCACACGTTAGGGCGATGCGCTCATCCATCGTCATTTCATTGAAGAAAATCGTCATAGCAAACGCCGCGATCTGACCTTCAGATACGGTATTATTTGCTACGCCTTGAATAAAGAAGTTGATTTCGTCTGCGGTAAGTACTTCACCGTCACGTTTTTTACGAATGATTTCTTGTGGTAAATACATTAGTGCCTCCCATGCTCTCAGCGAGCCATGGTTAAGTAGGATAGAAGAGGTTTGGTAGCACCCGTTTAGGTGCTACCGTTCAGACATATTATTGGGATTAGTACGCTGCTGGATCAGCGGTTTCGTCTGTCACTTCTAATGTATTTAGTAGGTTAGTTAGCAGGCTAGACGCACCGAAACGGTAGTGACGGGCATCAACCCAGTTGTCACCTAGGATTTCGTCAGCCATTGCTAGGTATGCAGCTGCGTCTTCAGCAGTGCGCACACCACCTGCTGGTTTGAAACCAACAGTTTCTGCAACACCCATGTCGCGAATCACTTCAAGCATCATGCGTGCATATTCTGGTGTTGCGTTTACTGGCACTTTACCAGTTGAAGTTTTAATGAAGTCAGCACCTGCTTCAATACAGATTTGAGATGCTTTCTTGATTAGTGCTTCTTCTTTTAGTTCACCTGTTTCGATGATCACTTTAAGAAGAATGTCACCACAAGCTTCTTTACATTGCTTAACTAGCTCGAAGCCTACTTTCTCATCACCTGCCATTAGCGCGCGGTAAGGGAAAACTACGTCAACTTCGTCTGCACCGTAAGCAACCGCCGCTTTTGTTTCAGCAACTGCGATTTCAATGTCGTCGTTACCTTGTGGGAAGTTCGTTACTGTTGCAATGCGAACCTCTGGCGTACCTTGCTCACGAAGTGTCTTCTTAGCAATAGGAATAAAGCGAGGGTAAATACAAATTGCAGCTGTGTTGCCTACTGCTGTTTTCGCGTCATGACACAATGAGATCACTTTTGCATCAGTGTCATCGTCATTCAACGTAGTTAGGTCCATAAGTTTAAGTGCACGTAGCGCTGCTGCTTTTAAATCGCTCATTTCTATCTCCGATCAATATTCAAAAAATTCACTACTCAGCCTTACATCACGTCTCTAACTATAATCAACAAGTCGAGACAATGTGAGTAAATGGCTAAACAGTCTATTAATGAACGGACTTGGTTCCCTGAAGACTCGGCATATACAGCGAAAATTTCATATGCCAATTGCTATCCTTGTCACCGCACAGTACCAGTTTGGCCTATGGCACAACAATCTATGATTGCGGTGTCTTTAATATCACATCACACAGCAAAACGCCTATTAGATCTGATATTGCTGGGCAAGTCATTTGCCCATCGATTATGTAATATTCATTACGTGATTAAGTATCAACCTTAACCACTATCCTGTGATTAATACATTATAGAGTTTCACCGCAAAACTGTAGCACCAAATAGAGCGCAAACGGTTTGTATCTCAAAATTTCCTAGCCCCTATTCCATCGGCTGCGTAACTCCTAGACTGAGTCCGGCACCCGGTGAGATTTTGGAGCCCGAAAAACGAAAAATGCCCCGCAGCAATCTCTTGCTACAGGGCATGATGTAAAACGGCGTCTATATATTAAGAACCGATTCTAATTATAGTGCTGCAAGGCTTAAGCAGAAGCCTGCAATTGTCGCTGCCATAAGGTTAGACAACGTACCAGCAAGAACAGCTTTAACACCCATGCGAGCGATGTCACTACGACGGTTTGGTGCAAGGCTACCTAGACCACCAAGTAGAATCGCGATAGAAGAAAGGTTCGCGAAACCACATAGTGCGAATGAGATGATAGCTGTTGTCTTCTCAGACATTACTTCACCAGTTGCCGCGATTACTTGAGCGTTTTCACCTAGGTATGGTGTGAAGTTCAAGTAAGCAACGAATTCGTTCACTACGATTTTCTGACCGATGAATGAACCAGCAGTTACTGCTTCAGCCCATGGAACACCGATTAGGAATGCTAGTGGAGAGAATGCGTAACCTAGGATTAGCTCTAGCGTTAGTTCTGGCATGCCGAACCAACCACCGATGCCACCTAGCATACCGTTGATCAGCGCGATTAGACCAACGAATGCGATTAGCATTGCACCTACGTTAAGCGCAAGTTGTAGACCAGAAGCCGCACCGCCCGCTGCTGCGTCGATTACGTTTACTGGTTTGTCGTCGCCGCCGTCCATCGCTTCTTCGATACTTTCGTGAGGCTGGTCAGTCTCTGGGTGAAGGATTTTAGCAAATAGTAGACCACCTGGTGCCGCCATGAATGATGCTGCTACTAGGTACTCTAGTGGAACACCCATTGAAGCGTAGCCCGCTAGTACACCACCAGCAACAGAAGCTAGACCACCACACATTACCGCGAATAGCTCTGATTGAGTCATTTTTGGAACGAATGGACGAACAACTAGAGGTGCTTCTGTTTGACCTACGAAAATGTTTGCTGCTGCTGACATTGATTCCGCACGTGAAGTGCCCAGCGCTTTTTGTAGTGCGCCACCAAGAATCTTGATAACCCATTGCATAACGCCAATGTAGTAAAGAACCGAAATCAGTGCAGAGAAGAAGATCAGTGTAGGAAGAACACGGAATGCGAAGATGAAACCGCCGCCGCCGAATACTTCGAACATCTTGTCAGAAACAAGACCACCGAACAGGAATGATGAACCATCGTTACCGTAGTTGATAACGTTAGAAACACCTGAAGAGAAACCGTTTAGTAGATCACGGCCCCAAGGTACATACAGAACAAATGCACCTAATGCGAATTGGATAGCGAATGCGCCACCCACAGTTCTTAGATTGATAGCTTTACGGTTATTAGAAAATGCAAATGCAATAGCAAGAAGCACTACCATACCGATTAGGCTCATAAACAGGCTCATAGTTTATGACTTCCTTATAAGTTATTTATTGGCGTGTTACAAAATGGAGCTATAAAGCGGGAGCAATTATACTCATGCAGAATCAATTAAAGTAATGCCAGCCTCACACTTTCCTATAAGATTCATGATTGATTCAGCCAGCTTTGTGAGTTAATTCACAATAAGCAGGAAAACGTTTTCTATTTCAAACCACATCTTTAGATTTTATTCACATATCGAGAAAGCAAAATTGCTATTTTTCCATAACTGAGAGGCAATCGATTGCTTTGAGCCGTTATGCAACTCTACGAGCTCATTAAAGACATGAATGAGTTTGGCTGGGTGATTCGACTCCCCTTGATATCCAAGTATAGGCATATCCGGTGCATCTGTTTCGATCACGAGATGTTTGAGTGGTAATTTTTGAATTGCGTCGCGCGTTTTCTTCGCTCTTGGGTAGGTGATGGTTCCTCCTACACCGATAAAAAAACCTAATTTGACCCACTCCATTGCTTGCTGATAACTCCCAGAGAAAGCATGTAGCACACCGCCCCGAGGGAGCTTCGCCGCTTTAACCACTTGAATAAGGCGATTGTGCGCTTTTCGGCTATGTAAAATAACTGGGAGTTTGAAGCGTCTAGCCAGTTCAAATTGAACTTCAAGTGTCTCTTCTTGCAACTGTGGGTCAACATCAATGGCAAAATCTAGCCCACACTCTCCTATTGCCACGCACTGGGGAGCATTTTGTTTTAGATAATGTTCCAATTCAGCAAAGTGCTGCTCGACGTTATCTTCAAGAAAATACGGATGAAACCCAAGGGCGTAATACAAATTGGCATGTTGATCTGCCAAGGTTTGAATACGAGCCCAGTTTTGAGGTCCTACTGAAGGAATCAGAATTCTTGTCACGCCTTGCGTTTGAGCTAACTGAAGTTGATGTGCAAAGTCACCTTGGAATACATCAAAGTCAAAGTGACAATGGGTATCAAAGAGCTTCATCTTGAGACTTTTTATCTGTACCGACAAACTGAGAATCAGAAAATAGCAGAGCTTCGCTGTTCTCTTCATTTTGATGGGCAGGATCTTTTCGATACGGAACGCAGCTGCGTTTTTGATCGGGGGTTAGCCCCATCTGCTTGCACCAGTCGTCGTAACGCTTCAATCCTCGTTTAAACCAGTTCATATCTCATCCTTATAAAAAACGCCCTTGGCTAAGTTTATAGCCAAGGGCGTTTTAAAATCTAGTTTGCGTTAAAGCTTACCCAAACCGCTTTTTGATTAGTGCTCACGCGTCGCACGGAAATCAATATCAGGGAAACGCTCTTTCGCCAAGTTTAAGTTAACCATTGTTGGCGCAATATACGTTAGGTTATCACCACCATCCAATGCTAAATTTGCTTGGTTCTTACGTTGGAACTCATCCAGTTTCTTCGCATCATCACACTCAACCCAACGAGCAGTCGCAACGTTAATGCCTTCATAAATCGCTTCAACGTTATATTCAGACTTCAAGCGAGCGACAACAACATCGAACTGAAGTACACCAACGGCACCAACGATCAGGTCGTTGTTTTGTAGTGGACGGAATACCTGTACCGCACCTTCTTCTGATAGTTGCACCAAGCCTTTTAGTAGCTGTTTCTGCTTTAGTGGATCTTTCAGGCGAATACGACGGAACAATTCAGGCGCAAAGTTTGGAATACCAGAGAACTTCAGTGACTCACCTTGCGTGAAAGTATCACCAATTTGAATAGTGCCGTGGTTATGCAGACCAATGATGTCACCCGCGTAAGCGTGTTCTGCACGTGAACGGTCACCCGCCATAAAGGTTACTGCATCAGAGATACTCACCTGCTTGCCAAGACGAACGTGGTTCATCTTCATACCCTGCGTGTAAGTACCCGATACAATACGCATGAATGCGATACGGTCACGGTGTTTCGGGTCCATGTTTGCTTGGATCTTGAATACGAAACCAGAGAACTTCTCTTCTGTCGCTTCAACTTCACGCTCAACCGCTTGACGCGTTTTCGGTGCTGGTGCCCACTCTGTTAGACCGTCTAGCATGTGGTCTACACCGAAGTTACCTAATGCGGTACCGAAGTAAACTGGCGTCAGGTCACCTGTTAAGAACATTTCCAAATCAAACTCAGGGCAAGCACCCATAACAAGCTCAAGCTCTTCTCGAACACTTTCCGCAAGGCCTGCACCGACTTTTTCATCAAGCTCTGGGTTATCTAGACCTTTGATGATTCGAACTTCTTGAATCTCATGACCGTGACCAGATTCGTATAAAATCGTTTCATCACGGTGAATGTGGTACACACCTTTAAACTCTTTACCACAGCCGATTGGCCACGTGATAGGCGCACACATCATGCCCAATTCGTTTTCTACTTCGTCCAATACTTCCATTGGATCACGAACGTCACGGTCAAGTTTGTTCATAAAGGTCACGATTGGCGTATCACGTAGACGGGTTACTTCCATCAACTTACGAGTACGATCCTCGACACCTTTCGCAGCATCGATAACCATCAAACACGAGTCGACTGCCGTTAGAGTACGATATGTATCTTCCGAGAAGTCTTCGTGTCCAGGAGTATCAAGTAGGTTTACCAGGCAATCATTGTAAGGGAACTGCATCACAGACGTGGTTACCGAGATACCACGTTCCTTTTCCATTTCCATCCAGTCTGATTTTGCGTGCTGTGCATTACCACGACCTTTAACCGTACCTGCTTTTTGAATCGCGTTTCCGAATAAAAGGACTTTTTCAGTAATGGTGGTTTTACCCGCATCCGGGTGAGAAATAATAGCGAACGTTCTACGTTTAGACACTTCGCTTAGAAAAGGTGTATTTGACATGAAACTGGTCTTCTTTGATGTCTGAATGCTTGCTCGAAAAGCAAACACGCTTTTTAGATTCAATATTGCGCGGTATTCTCGCTTATTATTGCCTCAGGGGCAACTGATCGCTTTAGGAGCGACTTCCCTTATGGGATGCGTTAACGTTAGTGAAAGAAGAGATAACTCATGATGATCGCATCTTCTTTTCCCGTGCCAGTTTTCGCAGGGTAATAGTTATGACGTCGATCAACTTCATTGAATCCAGCTTGTTCATAAATATAAATAGCAGGCTTATTACTCTCTCGCACCTCAAGCCAAGCACTCTCCGCTTTTGATTGCTCACAATGTTCTAAGAACGCATCCAACAGTTTTTGACCATAGCCTTTACCCTGAAGATGCGGCGCGATAGCAATATTCAGCAACGTAACTTCACCGACAATATTCTGCGCATAGAAGTAGCCAATCACCATCTCGCCATCGAGCATCACATGATGACATGCTCCACGGCTGGATAAATCACGTACCAAAGACTCTGCCCACGGATGCGAGTGTGCTTGCAGCTCAATTTGCCAAACTTGATCTAAGTGCTCAGCGCACATTGGTAAGATTTTAGTTGTCATTATTTACCTAGGGGTTCATGTGCAATACCAATTGCAGTAAAACGGGGGATTAATGCTTATTTGCTCGAATTGTTGTAAGAACAAATCTGTTGCCAAAGTGCACGTTTTTGTTGGGTATTCCCATCCACATCTTGCAACAATGGCGATGTCAGTTGTTTAGTGTCAGGCAATACTTCGGCTTCACACCCTGCAAACCAAACCCACTCAAGCTCGTGCTGGCCAAGTAATGGAAATCGCTCTGGCTCAATATGTAACGCTTGGTCAAGCGTTAACTTCATACTCTTTAGGATGTTTTCAAACAAAACCGCCGTCTCATTCTCTGGACATACCGGAGAGATCAACAGGAGTTTGCAAGAACTTTGCAAATCGATTTTTGGCGATTGGTAACCTGCCAATCTATCTGGGTGTACCAGCTCCCATGTGCTGATGCCCATTTCGTGTAAATACTGTTTCTCGTTAATTGACATTTTCCGTCACCTATTTGAACGAGGGCAATCCTAACAAATAATCGTGATTATACCTAAAGGACTTCAAGGAACACCTCAATACATTGGAATGATTGAACTGTTCTGCCTATGACAATGGCCACACCGTAGGTATAACATATGAGGTACATTATGAAATTCTTACCTACACTGCTGCTTTGCGCACTGGTAGCCACCACCAGCATGAGTGTTTTTGCTAATGGCAGCGATGAGTGGGAGCTGATTGCAACGAAAACCGTCAAATTCCAAACAGAAACGGATACCGTGACACCAAATAGCCTATTCCGAAATCGCAGCTTCAGTAAAATTAAACTGAAATGTGTGCAGGGCACGGTAGACATTAACGACTTAAAAGTCGTGATGACGGACGGTAGTGAGAAAAAGCTAACCTCTATGGGTGTGCTAACAAGTGGATTATCGACTCGTGCATGGAGCCTTCCCGGCTCAAAAGAAGCGAAGCTAAAACAGATTGAAATGACTTACAGCAGTTGGGGGCAGCAGAAAACTCAATGTTTTAGGGCTAAGTAAGAAAGCAAAAATAGAGGTTTGGGGTAAGAAGAAAAGTGACCAGTCGTCTTAATCTCCCTATCTCAGTTTTCAATGAACTAAGAAAGAAGCCCACTGAGTTAGTGGGCTTCTTTCATTTACAGTTCAGAGAACTCTGGCGCGTAATCTATGCGTCCGGAGTGTCCGGCACATTGACCTTCGACCAACTCTGCGATACGAAATGCACCTTTAGGAACATCCCAAGCGCATTCGAATCCCATCTCGTCGCATGATTGAAAGCCCTGGCGCGCGTAATAATCAGGATCGCCCAACACCACACACACTGGATAGCCAAAATCACGAAGTGAATCAAAACCTTCTTTGATCAACTCTGCAGCGATGCCTTGGCGACGGTAATCTTCATGAACAGCCAATGGCGCCAGCCCTTGCCACGACAAATCTTCACCATTTAAGGTCACTGGGCTAAATAAAGCATGGCCTATCACCTCTCCCTCATCTGTACACGCGACTAAGGAAAGTGTGAATTTGCTGTTTTCGCGCAAACGCATCACAAGCTTAGCTTCAGCTTCCGTCGGGAAGGCGTGTTTCAATAAGCGGTCAATGGTAAGAATGTCCGCAGGGGCTTCAGTTCGAATAAGCATTCGCTACTCCGGTTGGTTGTGCAGGCGCTTGAACTCCTTTCTGAACAAAATCAGCCAATTGATTCAAAGCGACTTGCATTGCTTTCGGTAACTGCTCTAAGTCGACACTGTCCATTAAGTTTTTCACTTCTAAGCCAAGCTCAGTATCGCCTTCAATTGAAAGACGACGTTGGAAGAACAGTGTGTCAGGGTCTTCTTTACGACCAGCAATCAGTACTAGGTCGTTTAGATTACCACTAAAACTCACATCTTCCTGAACTGGTTTTTCAGCTACCACTAATTTTTCGTCTTGATAGCTGATGTACCATGCTAAGTTCAAGTCTTTAATCGCAACTTTTAACCACTTGTCTTCAAGGAACTCAAAGTCACCATCTTCCAAGGCTTCTTTAAACACCATTTTTAGCCCTTCCAGCAATGCTTTTTGCTGAATTGGCTGTGGTAATAACTGGACTGGAGAACGCAAAATGTTGGCTGCGTTCTTTACTAGTTGACTGCGAATCTTGTTTAACACGTTCATTATCCGTTACTTTGTCATTAGGTTGCCTATATTAAGCAATCGTGGCAATGAGATTACTGTTATGTATCAATAAAGTGCTTATTTTAGATTGGTGGATTATTGTTCACTAACGCTTCTTTTTTTGAAGTTACGTGTATTATTGATGCGAACAGGTGGATAAACACTTTTACAACCGTATTTTCAAAGTTATAGTTATCTGAGCGTATCCATGTGATTGTCGACTGTAAAGTTAAAACCGCGAGCCCTTTAATGGCAAGCGATACTGTGACTTGATAGTAGACCGCCGCAGGCTTATCAGGGTGTCGCTTTTTATACACGGACGAATAATCTGGCTCATTGGAGATCGGTAATACCCTAATGCCTTCCCAGCAATTAAAACATTGGTTTGCCACGCTAACCTCAAATAGCCCTTTCTTCTTTGCCATTCTTGATAAAAAACACAATTATCGAATGGTAAGTGACCGTTACTGCGATATCGCAGGTTTAAGTCATGAGGAAATCATCGGCTTAAACGATTGCCAGGTACTGGGTGAGCAGTTTTATAAAAAGCTGGCGCCCTACTATCAGCGTGCATTCAAAGGAACGCATGTCGAAGCCGAAATCACCCTCGATGAAACCGACCTTGAAACCAGCCTGCACTTTAGTCTGTCACCGGTTTTTGAAGGTAACGAAATTCGCTTTGTCGTTTTTCACGCTGTGGATACTTCAGAAAAGCAGATCCTCGTACGCTCCTTAGAGGAGTCCGAAAGTAAATTTGCTAAATTGACACAACTACTGCCTGACGGTCTGCTGCTTATCGAAGATGACATTATCATCTCTGCCAACCCTGCATCAGCACGCCTTCTGGGACTGAACTCTCCCCATGAGTTGCTAGGCGAGGAGCTCAGCCGTCTATTCATCGATGAAAACAGCAAGAAAGTGTTTAGTCATCGTTTGAGTGCATTAATTTCTGACAAGCCGTTTGTTTGCTTAACCAGCGCGAGATGTGGCTTTGAACGAAAAGTTCAGTTACACGCAGATTCTACGGCGATATTAGGCAGCGAGTCTCAAATCATCTTGATCCAAGACGCTGACGATACACCCAAGAATTTGTCTTCTGCATCGAATGAAGACATACACATTGATTCGCTCACCAAACTCTACAACCGCTTTGGCTTCACCAAACGTTTGGAACAGCTGATCAAAAAGCAAACACCGCTTCTGGTGTTCTATTTGGATATCGATAACTTCAAAAATATTAATGACTCACTTGGTCACCACATTGGCGATAAAGTGATTCAAGAGGTATCGGCCCGTCTTAAACGATTACTGCCAAATCAAGCGATTATTGGTCATTTGGGTGGCGATGAGTTTGGCGTCATTCTGCCAGAACCAGAAAATACCCGCATGGCTGAAATTTTGTCAGATCGCATTATCTCGTTGATCAACCAGCCTTTCGATTTACACCACTTCAGCAAACGCCTTGCGTGCTCAATTGGTAGCGTTCGTTACCCTGAAGACGGGCAAGATGCGCGAATCCTGCTACAAAATGCCGATACTGCGATGTATGAAGCCAAAGATCGTGGCCGAAATCGCCTGATCAAATTTAACGACCAGATGAACAAAGAAGCGCGCATGCGTTTGTGGCTTGAAATCGAACTGCAAAAAGCATTGCAGCAGAACGGTTTGGAGGTGTGGTATCAACCAAAGGTTAACGCGCGTGACTTCAGCATTAACGGTGCCGAAGCGCTCGTTCGTTGGAAACACCCTGTCGAAGGTTACATTAGCCCAGGTTCATTCATTCCTGTCGCCGAGCGTGCAGGGTTAATCGAACACCTTGGACGCGTCGTGATGCGTGATGTTTTCAATACGGTAAAACGTTGGAAACAACAAGGCATACTGCCAGGTCGTGTCGCTATCAACCTCTCTCCCGAGCAATTTGGTAATCCACAGCTGATCGACTTTATGGAAAAGTTGCTTCGCACTACCGAGCTTGATCCAAGCTGCATTACCTTCGAGCTAACCGAAAGTGCCGTGATGAGTGATAGCGAACATACACTGCAAATGCTGAATGCGATTAAGAAACTGGGCTTCGCCCTCTCTATCGATGACTTTGGTACCGGTTACTCTTCCCTTTCCTACTTAGCGCGCTTCCCTATCGACGAGCTAAAAATCGACCGCGCGTTTATTAACGATATCGACACGCTACCCAAACAGGTCACTGTGATTGAAAACATCATTAATCTGGGTAAGTCACTCGACTTGACGGTCGTTGCCGAGGGGGTGGAAACCCACCAGCAAGCTACTTTGCTCTCTAACCTTCAATGTAATGCGATTCAAGGATTCCATTTTTATCGCCCACAGCCAAAACATGAAATTGAAGAGCTGTTTGTACAGAATCGTCGTCACAAGAACTAACCCCGACTCGATATCCTTACTCTCAAGGGGTAAATATCGACTTTATTGAGCTAAACCTAACTTAGGTCAATTTCGCTATTCATAATTCTTCATAAAATGCGGACACCTTTTTATTCTCAATGATTGTGAGCATATGGAACTCTTGTGTCCCGCGGGTAACCTGCCTGCGTTAAAAACTGCGATTGATTGCGGTGCCGATGCCGTCTACATTGGCTTCAAAGATGATACCAACGCCCGTCACTTTGCTGGCCTCAACTTTAACGGCAAAAAGTTAGAAAAAGCGGTGCAATACGTTCACGACCGCGACAAAAAAATTCATGTCGCGTTGAATACCTTCGCTCATCCCAATGGCTTTGAGCGCTGGACGAACGCGGTAGACAATGCAGCGGCATTGGGTGTGGACGCGCTGATTGTTGCAGACATTGCAGTGCTGGAGTATGCAGCTCGCAAATATCCCGATCTGGAACTACATCTTTCAGTGCAAGCATCAGCGACCAACATCGCAGCCATTGATTTTTATAAACAGAACTTCAACGTAAAACGTGTGGTGCTGCCTCGCGTCTTATCGATTCATCAGGTGAAGCAGCTTTCGCGCAACATCACTAGCGATGTCGAGCTCGAAGTCTTTGCTTTTGGTAGCCTTTGTATTATGTCCGAAGGCCGTTGTTATTTGTCATCATACATGACGGGTGAGTCCCCAAACACTGTGGGTGCCTGTTCTCCTGCCAAATACGTTCGTTGGCAAGAAACTGAACAAGGTCTTGAGTCTCGTCTGAACAACATCCTAATTGACCGCTACTGCGCAGGAGAAAACGCAGGCTACCCTACGCTCTGTAAAGGTCGTTTTGAAACAGAAATTGATGGTGAGAAAAAACGCTATCATGCTCTGGAAGAGCCAACCAGTTTGAACACCCTTTCGATGCTGCCAGAACTATTTGCCGCTAATGTCGCGTCTGTAAAAATTGAAGGGCGCCAACGCAGCCCAGCTTACGTAGAGCAAGTCACTCGAACATGGCGAGCCGCGATTGATCGCTACCAAGCCAACCCAGAAGCTTACCAAGTTGAAGCCGCATGGGATGCGACGCTCGCAAATGTGTCGGAAGGAACGCAAACCACCCTAGGTGCTTACCACCGTAAATGGCAGTAGAGGTTAAGATGGATAACTCAATGAAATACGCACTTGGCCCACTACTCTATTTTTGGCCAAAACAAGATGTAGAAGCCTTCTACCAACAAGCAAAACAAAGCTCTGCAGACATTATTTACCTGGGTGAATCGGTTTGCTCTAAACGCAGAGAAATGAAATCAGCCCACTGGTTGGAAATCGCTAAAGACTTATCTGCCTCTGGCAAGCAAGTCGTTATCTCTACGATGGCGCTACTGGAAGCACCGAGTGAAGTAAACATCATGAAGAAGTACATCAATAACGGTGACTTCGCCATTGAGGCTAATGACGTATCGGCGGTTCAATTAGCATCAGAGCATAAAGTGCCTTTCGTCGTTGGTCCTGCAATCAATACTTATAACGCACACACGCTCAACTTATTTTTGAAGCAAGGTATGATGCGTTGGTGCATGCCTGTCGAGCTCTCTCGCGAATGGTTAAACGATACTTTAGTTCAGTGTGACGAGCTGGGTATTCGTAACAAGTTTGAAGTTGAGGTATTTAGCCACGGTTATTTACCTTTAGCGTATTCCGCTCGCTGTTTCACAGCCCGAGCTGAAAACCGAGCGAAAGACGATTGCGAAACCTGCTGTATCAAATACCCTACGGGTATCCAGGTCAGCAGCCAAGAAGGGCAAGAAGTCTTCAACCTTAACGGCATTCAAACGCAATCAGGGTATTGTTATAACCTGATCAATGACTTACCAAGCATGCAAGGGCTGGTTGATGTGGTCCGCTTAAGCCCTCTCGGTGTGAGTACACTTTCTGAGTTAGAGCATTTTCGCTCAAACGAGCACGGCGACAACCCTGAAAAACTTGAAAGCCGCCAATGCAATGGCTATTGGCATCAGCTAGCTGGCTTAGAAGTAAAAAACATTTAGCTCTCCAAAAAAGAAAAGCGAGGCCCAACCTCGCTTTTCTCTATCAGCCATTGTTAACAGGCTTGCACTGTTGGCTCAGCCGAAGTTTCGTTTAGCAGCTTTTTCACGTCCCGCCACAACATACTGACCACAACTAAACTCAGCGCAATATTGGACAATGGGAAAGCCAGCCAAATGCCTGTCACGCCAAACAGTTTCGGCATAACGAACAAAAACGGCAGTTGAACCAACATGTTGCCTAGTGTCACAAACATGGCTTTGCTGCCTTTGTTTACCGATTGGTAGTACGCAGCCGCCACGACTAAAAAGCCATCTAGGAACAACGCAAACATGTGTAAACGAATCCCGATCACCGTGCTATCAATCAACTGTTGATCAGCATTGTTAAACACCGAGACCAACTCGTACGGGAAAAGGTTCATCAAACCCACAAACGCTACACCACCAAGCACAGATGTCCCCATTGCGACTTGCAGTAATTTTCTGACGTTCGCCTGGTTGCGCGCCCCGTGATTGAAACTCACTAGAGGTTGCATACCGTTCGCGATTCCCTCTGCAATCAGATAGTAAACCGTCACGATATATCCCAAAATGGCATACGCCCCTATTAACATTGCACTTCCGTACTGAGCAAATAATGCGTTGTGCATTGCCACCATCACAGAGCCGTACGCGTACATAAAGAAGCTAGATGTACCGATCATTATAATCTTTGGTGCAACATCAACTTGAACCTTAAAGTCACTGATTCGAAGGCGTAAGGTCGCTTTTGAAGTAAAGAAGTAACCAATACCAAGCACGGTTACCACCAATTGTGCCAGCGCTGTAGCAATGGCCGCTCCGGTTAACTCCCACCCCAACCAAGCAATAAATACGTAATCTAATACAATATTAATGACGGCACCGATGACCATCAGCATCGTTGCTAAGTTCGGGCTGTCGTCATTGCGTAAAAGAAATGGAACCGCGATAGAGCCTAGCGTAAATACGCACGCGACAATCAGAATATGCAGATATTGCAGCGCGAGTTCAAACACTCGCCCTTCCGCCCCCTGCCAACGAATAAATTCATCGGAAAAATAGAACAATATGGTAGCAACGACCGGCATCAATATCGCTAACAACCCCAATCCGGTCGTTAAAATACGCTTCGCGCCCTCATGATCGTTTTCTCCTTGCTTAATCGACGTTAGCGCACCAGTCCCCACCCCAATCATCATCCCTATACCGAGGATAGAACCGATGATCGGCCACGCAACATTGATCCCTGCTAATCCGTCAGCACCAACATAACGGCCAATAAAAATGCCATCAACTATTTGATATAAACCGTTCACGAGCATTGCTGCGACGGTTGGAATCGTATATTTCCAAAACTGTCTATAAATTGAGTTTTGCATGACTGCCACCAGTAGTTAGCAAAGCTAACCATTTAATTAGCAAGACTAACTAAATGGTTGAATTAAATAAAAGAAAAATGAAACACCAAAGGCTAATGCGTACAGCGGAGGCCTTTGGTTTAATTTAAAATGACTTATTGCTCAATGCTTTATTCAGTAAAGCTTGTAACTGCTCAGCTTCTTGCTGATTTAATTGTTGCATCATTTGTTCAGAGATATCTTTGTAAACCACCTGCTCCAAAGACATTTTTTCTGCGACTTCTTCTGTCAGCAATACACGCTTAGCACGGGCATCCTCATTACATGCGATGCGTTTCACCAAACCCTTTTTTTCCAAACGAACAACCATTGTCGATGCGGAAGGCTTAGTCACTTGCAACTCTTCTGCAAGATCGGTTATTCGTACACCCTCAGGGTAAACCTGAATCACACGTAAATAATCGAACTCATTAAAGCTTAGATGTGATAACGGATCTTCTTTGGCATAAACACGCCAAGCTTTGGCGCAAAAACGCTCTAAATCAATCAAGCTTTCTTCTAGTGCCATAAAATCCACCACCACTTAGTTAGCAAGGCTAACTATTTTAAATGAGTCACTCATCAAGTTCAATCATAAAAAAGCCGCTCTCATCGAGCGGCTCTAAATCATTCAATTTCCTGCTTCTTAGCGGCCTTTAGCTTGGCTAATCTGTCTTGCTGTAATTGATCGTAGATTTGCGCCAATTCCAAGAAAGAATAGCGATGCTCAACATAATCGTAAACGTTGAACGAAATCGCGAGCTTATAAAGTGAGATGGCACTTGCGATATCACCTTCAAGCTGATTACGCTTTCCAAGGTAGAAATACGTTTCCGTCAATCGTTCAGCTAGGCGATAGTTCTCTCTCGTTCCATCCATAATTGCTTTAAGAGCGTCTTCGTCCGAGACGTCTCGTAGCATGATAGCAACAAGAACCCATCCCCACTCTTCACTACGATCTCGTAAATAACGCTGTTGAAGATTGGCTTTTGCTTGCTCTGGATTTTGCTCAGCTTCGATGATGTACAGCCATAATGAACGAAAAGGATCCGTTGGCATTTCTTGATAGTGCTTGGTCATATCTTCTAAAGCGAGATCGATTCGGCCACCGTAATACAGCGCAATCGCACGGTTGCGCTCAGCATAGGTATTATCCGGAGCCAACTCTATGGTCGAATCAAACGCTTCATAAGCCGCGTCAAACTCCCCTACTTGGGTGAAATACACCCCCAAAAGATTGAAGATATCCGGTTGAGCAGGATTCAACTGCAAAGACTGGTTAAAGTCCAAACGGGCAAGATCACGCAAACCAACGCTATCGTAGTAGCTACCGCGCTCATAATGCATTTTAGCGCGTACTTCATCACTGAGATCAGGACGTTGTAGCAACTGCGATAAACGCGCGATTTGTACTTCTTGTTGAACGCTAGGCTGAAGTGGCACCGCCATCGGTGGATATAGCCACTTTTGTGCTGATTGCTGAGAAGTATTTGCACAACCGGTCAGCGCGATAGCAACACATAAACTTGCGGTTTGAAACCATTTCACTAATTGATACTCCTGTTTGGACCGCTCAAAATTTATTTCTCTTAATGCAATATAGGCGATAACCTTGTTTGAGGTTAATGCGTCGAAATAAACCAAAAAAAGGGGAGCGAAAATGCTCCCCTTTTATAACATGCTTTCAGGCCCTTAATCTAATAAAAGGCTGAAAGTCTCACTTTGTCTTACTCGTCTTTCGCAGCTGGTGCTTCAGCAGCAGCTTCTTCAGCTGGCTTTTCTACCGCTTCTTTCATGCTTAGACGTACACGGCCTTGGCGGTCGATTTCAAGAACTTTAACTTGAACTTCTTGGCCTTCAGCTAGGTAGTCAGACACTTTCTCAACACGTTTTTCTGCGATTTGAGAAATGTGTACCAGACCATCTTTGCCTGGAAGAACCGTTACGAATGCACCGAAGTCAGCTAGACGTGCAACTTTACCCGTGTAGATACGGCCAACTTCAACTTCAGCAGTGATCTCTTCGATACGGCGGATAGCTTCTTTCGCAGCAGTGCCTTCAGTTGCAGCAATCTTGATAGTACCGTCGTCTTCGATTTCGATAGTTGTACCAGTCTCTTCAGTTAGAGCACGGATAACTGCACCACCTTTACCGATAACGTCTTTGATCTTCTCTGCGCTAATCTTCATCGTGTGAATACGAGGAGCAAATTCAGAGATGTCTTCACGGGCACCAGAGATTGCTTCATCCATTACAGATAGGATGTGCTTACGTGCGCCTTGAGCTTGGTTAAGCGCAATTTGCATGATTTCTTTAGTGATGCCTTCGATCTTGATGTCCATTTGAAGAGCAGTGATACCAGTGTTAGTACCTGCTACTTTAAAGTCCATATCACCTAGATGGTCTTCGTCACCAAGGATGTCAGAAAGAACAACGAAGTCGTCGCCTTCTTTAACAAGGCCCATTGCGATACCCGCAACAGAAGACTTGATTGGCACACCTGCGTCCATAAGCGCAAGAGACGTACCACATACAGAAGCCATTGAAGATGAACCGTTAGATTCAGTGATTTCCGATACAACACGTACTGTGTATGGGAACTCATCTACTGATGGCATTACTGCTGCGATACCACGTTTAGCCAGTTTACCGTGGCCGATTTCACGACGCTTAGGAGAACCTACAAAACCAGTCTCACCTACACAGTATGGAGGGAAGTTGTAGTGTAGTAGGAAGTGATCTTTACGCTCGCCTGTTAGCTCATCAATGATTTGAGCATCACGCTGAGTACCTAGAGTTGCCGTCACGATAGCCTGAGTTTCACCACGAGTGAATAGTGCGCTACCGTGTGTGCGAGGAAGAACACCAGTGCGTACATCTAGTGCACGAACCATGTCTTTTTCACGGCCATCAATGCGAGGGTTACCCGCGATAATGCTACGACGTACAACTGTTTTCTCTAGATCATGGAAGATAGTGTGGATTTCTTTTGTATCCGCTTCAGGATCTTCAGCAAGAAGAACTTCATTTACTTCCGCAGCGATCTCATTGATACGGTCGTAACGAGCCATCTTCTCAGTGATTTTGTAAGCCTCAACAAGCTTCGCTTCTGCTAGCTCAGCAATCTTATCTTTAAGCGCTGTGTTTTCTTCAGGAGCAACCCAATCCCAAGCAGGAGTTGCCACTTCTGCTTTGAATTCGTTGATAGCTTTGATAGCAACTTGTTGTTGATCATGACCGTAAACAACCGCTGCTAGCATTTCTTCTTCAGTTAGGTTGTCCGCTTCTGATTCAACCATCAGTACGGCTGATTCTGTACCAGCAACAACAAGATCAAGCTTAGAAGTTTCTAGTTCAGTTTGGCTAGGGTTAAGTACAAGCTGACCATCGATATGACCGACACGCGCCGCACCGATAGGGCCGTTGAATGGAATGCCAGAGATAGCAAGAGCAGCAGAAGTACCGATCATTGTAACGATATCTGGCTGAACATCTGGGTTTACAGACATTACTGTCGCGATAACCTGAACTTCGTTTTTAAACGCGTCTGGGAATAGCGGACGGATTGGACGGTCGATTAGACGAGCTGTTAGCGTTTCGCCTTCAGAAGGACGACCTTCACGCTTGAAGAAACCGCCTGGGATTTTACCTGCAGCGTAAGTACGCTCTTGGTAGTTAACCGTTAGTGGGAAGAAGTCTTGACCTGCAACGGCTTCTTTTTTACCTACAACAGATACAAATACAGACGTATCATCCATTGTGACCATAACTGCTGCTGTAGCTTGACGTGCAATAACGCCAGTTTCTAAAGTAACTGTGTGGTTACCGTACTGGAACGTTTTAACAACTGGTTTTTCGAACATTGTTATTCCTTGTTTCTAATCTTCCTTTAGTGCTAAAAGAAATCTTAGATGTGTTAATTGACACTCAAGACATTACGAATCGCGACTAGTAAAAAGAAACTCGGAAATTCCTTTTGAATAGTCGCGACCTTTTGGTCGACGTGGTTGACTGTAATGCTATGAGCTTTTGAGAAAACCTCTTACGAGGTTTAGCCGCCAGTATTATAACGGCATAAGTCTAATTTGGCTAAATTTAGGCAACAAAAAAGGGGCATAAAGCCCCTTTTTAGACAAACTGCTATGCAGTCGCTGATTAGCGACGTAGGCCTAGACGTTTGATTAGGTCTTGGTAGCGAGCTAGGTTTTTACCTTTTAGGTAATCTAGAAGCTTACGACGACGAGAAACCATGCGTAGAAGACCACGACGGCTGTGGTGATCGCCTTTGTGCGCTTTGAAGTGACCTTGTAGGTGGTTGATAGAAGCTGTAAGTAGAGCTACTTGAACTTCTGGTGAACCAGTGTCGCCTTCGCCTTGTGCGTATTCTGCAACGATTGCTGCTTTAGTTTCTGCATTCAGAGACATAATTCTCTCCTAATAAGAGTAGGTTTAAAGTTGTAGCAGCCAATCTCTGATTCAGCCGCTACGCGAAGCGCGGATTATAGGGAAATTTCCTATCTCGTGCAATATAAAAATACCGACACTCAGGTCGGTATTTTCAATCATTTACTTGGATGCGACGTCATCTCGGAACACAACCAATCGCTTAGGAGCGATTTTGCCATCTTCGTTCATTTCGCCAACGCCAATAAACAAACGCTCTTCACCCATGGTAAGGCGAAGTGAGCCTTCGGTAAGCGCACCAAATACTTGAACAGGTTGCCCATGCTGAACCATATCCGCCAGTTCAGGCACTAAGTTGACTTCTGGTAAGTCTTCTACCGCAGTATCCATTGGTAACAGCAATGGGTCCAGTAGTTCTCGAGGAGCGCGTTCTTCACGGTGTGCTTGCTCTAGTAACTCATTCAGTTGCTCAAGTGTCACCATCTTCTCGTAAGGGTATTTCGCAACACCAGTGCGTCGAAGCATAGTTACGTGCGCACCACAACCTAACATTTCGCCTAGGTCATCCACGATGGTACGAATGTAGGTGCCTTTTGAGCAATGCACTTCCATCTCGACTTCATCGCCTTCAAAACGGTGAAGAACAATCTCATATACCGTGATCTTACGAGATTCACGCGGAACTTCGATGCCTTTACGAGCGTATTCATACAAGGGTTTACCTTGATACTTCAACGCAGAGAACATGGAAGGCACTTGATCAGATTCACCACGGAACTTATCGATGCACGCTTCTAGCTTGTCTAACGTAACATCGATTGGACGCGTCTCTACAACTTCACCATCCGAGTCAGACGTATTGGTACGTTCACCCAGCTTTGCGATCACGCGGTAGCGTTTATCAGAATCTAGAAGAAACTGAGAAAATTTTGTCGCTTCACCCAAGCAAATTGGCAGCATGCCTGTCGCTAATGGGTCCAAGGCTCCAGTGTGGCCTGCTTTCTCAGCAAAGTAGATTCGCTTTACTTTTTGCAGTGCATCATTGGAAGAGATACCTGTTGGTTTGTCCAACAGTATAACGCCATTAATTGGACGACCTTTACGACGACGAGCCATTATTCTTCGTCCTCACGACCAGAATCTTTTTGCTTTTGTTTGTCTGAACTAACGACTTCAGACACTAGGTTAGACATACGCATACCTTCAACAAGCGTATTGTCATAGTGGAAGCGGATTTCTGGCGTTAGACGTAGGCGAATGCGCTTACCTAACATCATGCGAATGTGCACTTCGTGCTCGCGTAGTGCAGCTAGACATGATTCTGGTGTTTGCTCACCCACACATAGGAAGGTTACAAATACTTTTGCGTAAGCAAGGTCACGAGAAACTTCTACGTCTGAGATCGTCACCATGCCAAGGCGAGAATCACGAACTTCACGTTGAAGGATCATCGCTAGTTCTTTTTGCAGCTGCTGTGCAACGCGCTGCGTGCGGCTAAATTCTTTTGACATATCTTTACTCTTATATAGAAAGAATGGGGGGTTGGTCAAAGCCAGCCCCCCATGGTGTATTCAACAACCAATTACTACTTATCTTTCAAAGACAATATTAGTAATTTTAGTCAATTAGTCTAGAGTACGTTTAATTTCAACGATTTCGAAGACTTCGATTTGGTCACCAACGCGAACATCATTGTAGTTCTTAACGCCGATACCACATTCGTAGCCATTCTTAACTTCTTGAACGTCATCTTTGAAACGACGTAGTGACTCTAGTTCACCTTCGTAAATAACAACGTTATCACGCAGTACACGGATTGGGTTGTTACGCTTGATCACACCTTCTGTAACCATACAACCAGCGATAGCGCCCAGTTTCGGTGACTTAAACACGTCACGAACTTCAGCAAGACCAATGATCTCTTGCTTGAATTCTGGAGCAAGCATACCGCCCATTGCTTGTTTCACTTCGTCAATCAATTGGTAAATGATTGAGTAGTAACGTAAGTCAACAGCTGCGGCTTCAACAGCACGGCGAGCAGAAGCATCTGCACGAACGTTAAAGCCAAGGATGATTGCGTTTGAAGCTTCCGCTAGTACTACGTCAGTTTCCGTAATACCACCAACACCAGAACCAACGATGTTCACTTTAACTTCGTCAGTAGATAGCTTAACTAGTGAGTCTGCGATTGCTTCTACAGAACCTTGAACGTCTGCTTTAAGTACAACGTTAAGTTCAGCAACTTCACCAGCAGTCATGTTAGAGAACATGTTCTCTAGTTTAGATTTCTGCTGACGAGCAAGTTTCACTTCACGGAACTTACCAGCACGGTAGTTAGCTACTTCACGCGCTTTACGCTCGTCACGAACTACTGTTGCTTCATCACCTGAAGATGGTACACCTGAAAGACCTAGGATCTCTACAGGGATAGATGGGCCAGCCGAAGTAATTTCTTTGCCTAGCTCATCACGCATTGCACGAACACGGCCGTACTCTTGACCACAAAGAACAATATCGCCCTTGTTTAGCGTACCTGATTGAACAAGTACTGTTGCAACTGGACCACGACCTTTATCTAGACGAGATTCAACAACAACACCAGACGCCATGCCTTCTTTCACTGCTGTAAGTTCTAGAACTTCAGATTGAAGAAGGATTGCTTCTAGAAGACCATCGATGTTTGTACCCTGTTTAGCAGAGATGTGAACAAAGATGTTCTCACCGCCCCACTCCTCAGGAATAACGTCGTATTGAGCAAGCTCGTTCTTAACGTTATCTGGGTTCGCGCCTTCTTTATCGATCTTGTTCACAGCAACAATTAGAGGAACGCCTGCCGCTTTCGCGTGCTGAATCGCTTCTACTGTTTGTGGCATTACGCCATCGTCTGCTGCAACTACAAGAACAACGATATCTGTCGCTTGAGCACCACGAGCACGCATTGCAGTAAACGCTGCGTGTCCAGGAGTATCAAGGAACGTGATCATGCCGTTGTCTGTTTCAACGTGGTACGCACCAATGTGCTGAGTAATACCACCCGCTTCGCCAGAAGCAACGTGTGTGCGACGGATGTAGTCAAGTGTTGACGTTTTACCGTGGTCAACGTGACCCATGATAGTAACAACTGGAGCACGTGGAACTGCTTCCGCGTTAGTGTCACGGTCAGATAGTACCGCTTCTTCCAGTTCGTTCTCTTTACGAAGAACTACTTTATGGCCCATTTCTTCAGCAACAAGTTGTGCTGTTTCTTGGTCGATCACTTGGTTGATAGTCGCCATAGCGCCCATCTTCATCATTACTTTGATAACTTCTGTCGCTTTAACCGACATCTTGTTAGCAAGTTCTGATAGAACGATCGTTTCGCCAATTACAACGTCTTGCTTAGCAACCGTTGCTGACTTATCAAAGCCATGCTGCATTGAAGTCGGTTTAGCAAGTTTGCCTTTACGACCTCTACCGCCACGTTGGTTGTTACGGCCACCGCGAGCTTGGTCGTCTTTACCTGAAGCTTTTTTCTTCTTACGACGACCGCTCTCTACTTTGCGATCTGCTTCATCTTCGGCTTCACGTGCGTATTGTGAAGTCGTTACATGGTAATCTGTATCTTCCATATCACCCTTTTTCTCTTCTGCAGCAGACCAACGCTCTTTATTCTTTTCAGCCAATTCGCGAGCTTCTTCAAGCTTGCGCTGACTTTCCTCTTCAGCCTTACGCTTAGCTTCTTCTTCCTGACGACGTTTAAGCTCGTCGGCCTCTTTTCGCGCTGCTTCTTGCTTAATTTTCTCTTCAGCATCACGCTTTGCTTTTTCTTCAGCATTGCGTTGTGCATTCGTATCTACGTCTCGCTTCGCTTTTTCTTCAGCTTCACGTTTCGCTTTTTCTTCCGCTTCACGTTTTGCAGCTTCTTCAGCTTCACGTTTTGCAGCTTCTTCAGCTTCACGTTTTGCAGCTTCTTCTGCTGCACGTTTTGCTGCTTCTTCTGCTTCACGTTGTGCTGCTTCTTCAGCTTCACGTTTCGCTTCATCTTCAATTGTGCTGCGCTTCACGTATGTACGTTTTTTGCGCACCTCAACCTGAACATTCTTACTCTTGCCACCACCCGCGTTCACACTAAGTGTACTACGAGTTTTACGCTGAAGCGTAAGGCGAGTCGGCTCTGAATCACCTGATTTATCACCGTGTTCTTTCTTTAAATGAGAGAGAAGCTTCTGCTTCTCTTCATCAGTAACATTGTCAGAGCTCGCCTTTTTAATGCCAGCGTCAGCAAGTTGTTCAATCAAGCGGTCGACTGGCGTACCAATCTCATCACTCAGTGCTTTAACTGTTAATTGTGTCATGCCGCTTCCTCCTTGCCGAAATTATGCTTCTTCGCCGAACCAACAGATGTTACGTGCGGCCATAATTAGCTCACCTGCACGTTCTTCGGTCAGGCCTTCGATACCTTCTAAATCGTCAATACCTTGGTCAGCAAGATCTTCCAGTGTCGCTACACCTTTCGCTGCCAATTTAAATGCCATCTCACGCTCAAGACCTTCAAGTGCAAGCAGATCTTCAGCTGGTTCTAGACCTTCAAAAGACTCTTCTTGTGCTAGTGCGATCGTCGTTAGTGCATCTTTTGCACGTCCACGAAGCTCTTCGATTAGTTCTTCATTCAAACCATCGATTTCTAGTAGCTCGTTAACTGGCACGTATGCGATTTCTTCTAGCGTTGAGAAACCTTCTTCAACAAGAAGTTGAGCGAAGTCTTCTTCAATATCTAGGTACTTCATGAAGTTTTCAATAGATGCTTGTGATTCTTCAGCGTGTTTCTTCTGAAGATCAGCAACTGTCATAACATTCAGTTCCCAACCTGTTAGTTGAGATGCTAGACGCACGTTTTGACCGTTACGACCGATAGCTTGCGCTAGGTTGTCAGCTTCAACTGCGATGTCCATTGAGTGTGCATCCTCATCAACGATGATAGAAGCAACATCAGCTGGCGCCATTGCGTTGATAACGAATTGAGCTGGGTTATCATCCCAAAGCACAATATCGATACGCTCACCACCAAGTTCGCCAGAAACAGCTTGTACACGTGCACCACGCATACCAACACACGCACCTACAGGGTCGATACGTTTGTCATTTGTTTTGACAGCGATCTTAGCGCGAGAACCAGGATCACGTGCCGCGCCTTTCAACTCGATAATATCTTCAGCGATTTCAGGCACTTCAACACGGAATAGTTCTGCCAGCATTTCAGGCTTAGAACGAGTGATGAACAGTTGGAAACCACGTGCTTCTGGCGCGACTTTGTAAAGAAGACCACGAACGCGGTCGCCTGGACGGAAGTTTTCACGAGGAAGTTGGTCATCACGTAGGATTACCGCTTCAGCGTTGTTACCAAGGTCAAGTACGATTGTGTCGCGGTTTACTTTTTTCACAACGCCAGTGATTAGATCACCTTCATTGTCGATGAACTGCTCAACGATTTGTGCACGTTCAGCTTCACGAACTTTTTGTACGATAACTTGCTTAGCCGTTTGAGTCGTAATACGGTCAAACGTTACTGATTCGATTTCGTCTTCTACGTAGTCGCCAAGCTCGATTGAGTCATCTTCGTACTGTGCTGCTTCTAGTGAGATCTCTTTTGTAGGGTTCTCAACATCATCAACAACTAACCAACGACGGTAAGTCACAAACTCACCAGTTTTACGGTCAATGGCAACACGTACGTCGATTTCGATTTCGTATTTTTTCTTTGTAGAAGTTGCTAGAGCAATCTCAAGAGCCTCAAAGATACGCTCACGAGGTACCGCTTTTTCGTTCGATACCGCTTCTGCTACCGCTAAAATTTCTTTACTCATTGTATTTAGCCTCTAAGCTTAAACTTTTTTAGGGAACTAAAATTTAGGGATCAGGTTAGCTTTGGAAATGTTACTTAGAGCAAACTCTTCTTGCTGACCGTCTACAGTAATTGTCACTGTTTCGCCATCAACGCCGTGGATAATACCTTTCCACTTACGACGGTTTGCTACAGCCATTTTCAATACGATGCTGACCTCGTGACCAATAAATTGCTCGTAATGTGCTGCTTTAAAAAGTGGTCTTTCTAAACCTGGAGAAGACACTTCTAGGCTGTAAGCAACAGAAATTGGATCTTCAACGTCTAAAACCGCACTAACTTGGTGGCTAACTTCTGCACAGTCGTCCACGTTAATACCATTTTCATGGTCAATGTAGATGCGTAACGTTGAGTGCGCGCCTGCACGAATGAATTCTAATCCAACCAACTCATAGCCTGATGCCTCTACTGGTGCTTCAAGCATTTCAGTAAGTTGTCTTTCTAAACCAGTCATTTAACCACTCCAGAAACAAAAAAAGGGCTCAGAGCCCAATCAAAAAACCAAGCAGTCTCTGAGCTATTTCAAAAAGCTCAGATAACAAAAAACCCCGATAGTCGGGGTTTTATGCTGCTGGACCCTGATACGTTAAGAATAGCCAACAAATGCTTCTCTTAACTCGTAGTGTGGTTAGCACTACGCAAACTTGCCAATCTACGATTTCTTCTTAAAGAAAGAGATTGGTTGCGGGGGCCGGATTTGAACCGACGACCTTCGGGTTATGAGCCCGACGAGCTACCAAGCTGCTCCACCCCGCGTCCGACTTGCTGAGCATTATACTCGCAAACAAGTGATTTACAAGTTTGTAAATACATGGTGCCGAGAGAGGGACTCGAACCCTCACACCTAAGGCACTAGCACCTCATGCTAGCGTGTCTACCAATTTCACCATCTCGGCATCAAAACCTTACAGCTTATTGAGGAATTTCATCACCCGCAGGGGCTGGAACTTCACTCGCTGCATCATTAACTTGTTCAACAACTGGTTGACCTAATGTTGGGTCTACCCATTGTGATTCAATCTTGTGCGTAGACATACGACCAAGCAACAAGCTAACGATAAAGAATACGGTTGCTAAAATAGCAGTTGTTCGGGTTAAGAAATTACCTGAGCCGCCAGCACCAAACACTGTGTTTGAAGCACCAGCACCGAACGAGGCTCCCATATCTGCGCCTTTACCTTGTTGAATCAACACAAGGCCAATCACACCAAGCGCTGCCAACAGGTAAATCACAAGTAGAACTGAAAACATTTTTTCCACCTATGTTCCAAATTGTTGAGCCAGCGCCGCTCAAGAGAATAAATCATAATTGAACAAGGCTAGCGACCTCCTAACGGGAGGCGGAGCAATACTAGCGAAAGCCGGTAACGCTGACAAGGGAAAATTAGTAAAAAATCAATGCCAATGCGCTAAGCGCTCAAAAAAAGGGCAAAAGATGCCCTTTTCATTCACCGCACACTTTAACGCAATGATTAACAACTTGCTTTTACAGCTTCGGCAATTTTCAATGCAGAGCTTTGAACTAGCTCGCCATCCTCACCTTCCACCATAACGCGAATCAAAGGCTCTGTGCCAGATTTACGCAGCAATACACGTCCTTTATCACCCAGCGTAGCTTCTACTTCGGCGACGGCGTTTAGTACTGCTTGAGCTTCAAGAGGATTACTTTCCCCTGCAAAGCGGACATTTTCTAGAACCTGAGGATACAACGTCATGCCTTGCGATAGCTCATGCAAAGACATATCACTGCCAACTACAGAAGCAAGTACTTGCAGTGCTGCAACAATCGCATCGCCCGTGGTGACTTTATCTAATAAGATCACATGGCCTGAGTTTTCAGCACCAATTTTCCAGCCTTTTTCTAGCAGTTGTTCCATGACATAACGGTCACCAACAGCGGCACGTACGAATGGAATGCCTAGCTGCTTTAAGCCATTTTCCATGCCCAAGTTAGTCATCAACGTACCAACTACACCACCCTTTAGCTCGCCACGACGAAGAGCATCACGAGCAATAATGTAAGCAATTTGGTCGCCATCGACTTTGTTGCCAAGGTGATCGACCATAATGATACGGTCACCATCACCATCAAATGCTAAACCAAGGTGCGCTTGCTCTTCAACGACACGCTTTTGAAGCGCACGAACATCTGTTGCGCCCACTTCTTCATTAATGTTGATGCCGTTAGGCTCTACGCCCATTGCAATAACTTCTGCGCCAAGCTCTTTGAAGACATTTGGAGCAATGTGGTACGTTGCACCGTGCGCACAATCTACCACGATTTTAAAGTTTGCAAGACTCAATTCAGATGGGAAAGTACTCTTACAGAATTCGATGTAACGGCCTGCAGCGTCATTTAGACGAGTGGCTTTACCAAGTTCTGCAGACTCAACACATTCAATGTCTTTATCCAGCTCAGCTTCAATCGCCAACTCGATATCGTCAGGTAGCTTAGTACCTTCAGAAGAAAAGAATTTAATGCCGTTGTCGTAATATGGGTTATGCGATGCAGAAATCACAATCCCCGCCTCTGCGCGGAAAGTTTGAGTTAAATATGCCACTGCTGGGGTTGGCATTGGACCAGTAAATGTTGCTTTAAGTCCCGCTGCAGCAAGGCCTGCTTCTAATGCAGATTCAAGCATATAACCGGAGATACGCGTATCTTTACCTATAATAACTTTCTTTGTGCCTTGTTTTGCTAGTACACGACCAGCAGCCCAGCCAAGCTTAAGTACGAAGTCCGGAGTGATTGGGTATTGTCCTACTTTACCGCGCACACCGTCAGTACCAAAGTAACGTCTTTTATTCGACATAAACTTTCCTTTATTATTTTTAAATATTGTTTTTCGTCATCTCAACAACTTTCATTGCTTCGATTGTCTCTTCAAAGTCATGCACACGAATGATCTGCGCGCCTTTCATTGCTGCAATCGTAGCGCAAACGACACTCGCATTTGTACATTCAGCCGCTGGCTTATCCAACAACTTAAAAATCATTGACTTACGAGACATGCCAGCCAAAATTGGCAGGCCGAATTCATGAAACTTTTCAAGATGAGCGAGCATATGATAATTGTGTTCTATCGTTTTGCCAAAGCCAAACCCAGGATCGAGAATCAGTTGAGATTTATCAATCCCTGCTGCTTCACATGCCGCGATACGTTCTTCTAGAAAGGCAGATACGTCGCTCATCAAATCATCATAATGAGGTGCAACTTGCATGGTTCTAGGTTGACCTTTCATATGCATCAGACAAATTGGAAGCTTTGCTTCTGCTGCGACTTCGAGAGCACCAGGTTCTTGCAAAGATCGAATGTCATTGATCAAATCTGCACCAGCATCAATAGCTTGACGCATAACTTCCGCTTTACTGGTATCGACCGAAATCCACACATCGTACTTTTCACGAATGGCCTTGATTACTGGGACAACACGTCGAAGTTCTTCTTCTAAAGACACATCTGGCGCGCCAGGCCTTGTCGACTCCCCACCAACATCAACAATGCTTACACCAGCCTTTATCATTTTATCAACTTGAGCAAGGGCGAGTTCAATCGAGTTGTATTTACCACCATCCGAAAAGGAATCCGGAGTCACATTTAGAATGGCCATAACATGTGGACGGGAAAGATCTAAAGATTTGTTATTTGCTGTAATCATCATCATAAACACAAAAACCCCGAGATAACTCGGGGTTTATTATTATCAACACTCTTTATTCAGAGTCTTTCTTTTCAGGCGCTTCGCTAGAAGTCGCTTCTGAAGAGCTAGACTTTTCTGCATCTTTCGCAGCGTCCGTTGCTTCTTCTTTAACTTCTGGCTTTGCTTGAGGCTTCTCGCTGTCTTCAGGTTTGCTAGTTGAGTTATCACTCCAACCCGCAGGCTCACGAATTTCAGCTTTGCGCTCCATTAAATCATCAATTTGACGAGCATCAATGGTTTCATACTTCATCAGCGCATCTTTCATCGCATGCATGATATCCATGTTTTCTTGAAGAATCTTCTTCGCACGGTCATAGTTGCGGTCAATGATCTGACGAACTTCATCATCAATCAACTTCGCCGTATCGTCAGATACATGCTTAGTCTGAGTTACACTACGTCCTAAGAACACTTCGCCTTCATCTTCTGCATACAGTAGAGGACCAAGCTTTTCAGAGAAACCCCATTGAGTAACCATCTTACGAGCAATATCAGTTGCACGTTCAATATCGTTTGACGCGCCTGTTGAGACTTTATCAGCACCGTAGATGAGTTCTTCCGCTAGACGACCACCGTACAAGCTAGAGATCATAGACTCTAGATGCTGGCGAGACATGCTGACACGGTCTTGCTCCGGTAGGTACATAGTCACACCCAACGCGCGACCGCGTGGAATGATCGACACTTTGTACACTGGATCGTGCTCAGGTACTAAACGACCAACAATTGCGTGACCTGCTTCGTGATAAGCCGTTGACTCTTTTGTCTCTTCAGACATCACCATTGAACGGCGCTCGGCACCCATCATGATTTTGTCTTTCGCTAATTCGAATTCAACCATAGAAACGTTACGCTTGTTACCACGCGCAGCAAATAGCGCCGCTTCGTTGACTAGGTTTGCTAAATCAGCACCAGAGAAGCCTGGTGTACCACGAGCGATTAGAGAAGGCTCTACGTCACCTGCTAGAGGGACTTTACGCATGTGTACTTTTAGAATCTGCTCACGACCACGTACATCTGGCAATCCAACCACTACTTGGCGGTCAAAACGACCAGGACGTAGCAACGCTGGGTCAAGAACGTCTGGACGGTTAGTTGCAGCGATTACGATGATACCTTCGTTACCTTCGAAACCATCCATCTCTACTAGCATTTGGTTTAGTGTTTGCTCACGTTCATCGTGACCACCACCAACACCAGCACCACGCTGACGACCTACCGCATCGATTTCATCGATGAAGATAATACAAGGCGCTGCTTTCTTAGCTTGTTCGAACATGTCACGTACACGAGATGCACCGACACCCACAAACATTTCTACGAAATCTGAACCCGAGATGGTAAAAAACGGTACTTTTGCTTCACCAGCAATGGCTTTCGCTAGAAGCGTTTTACCAGTACCAGGAGGACCAACCATTAACACACCAGTAGGAATCTTACCGCCCAGTTTTTGGAAGCGGCTTGGATCACGCAAGTAGTCCACCAGCTCTTTCACGTCTTCTTTTGCTTCGTCACAACCAGCGACGTCAGCAAAAGTTGTCTTGATTTGTTCTTCGCTCATCATTCGAGCTTTGCTCTTACCAAAAGACATAGCGCCTTTACCGCCGCCGCCTTGCATTTGACGCATGAAGAAAATCCATACACCAATCAGTAAGATCATTGGGAACCAAGAAATGAAAATAGTACCAAGCAAGCTCTGCTCTTCTGGAGGCGTGCCCTGTACTTTCACGTTTTGGTTAATTAGGTCATCTAGAAGCTTTTGGTCATACACTGGCATGTAAGTGACCATTTTGGCACCGCCGCCACGACGAACAAAGCTAATTTCACCGTCTTTAAAAGTTGCTTCTTGAATCTGGCCTTGGCCAACTTCCTGTACAAACGTGGTGTAATCCACGGTTCTGCCATTGCTTTCTCCAGGGCCAAAGCTCTGGAATACCGACATCAATACGACGGCGATAACAAGCCACAGAATTAAATTTTTTGCCATGTCACTCAAGGTGTAAGCCTCTCGATAACTAATTGTAATTAAAGGTAGGGTACTACAGTTCATTCACTGTAGCTATAGTGTTAACACGCTCTCAAGAGAGCAAAATGGTTAACCTTTGTAACCAGTGGCTACAACAAAGACTTCTCGAGAGCGAGCTCGCGATGAGTCTGGTTTTCTAATTTTTACGGCTTTAAACATGTCTCGGACTTCTTTCACATACTGATCGAAGTCTTCCCCCTGGAAAACCTTTACGACAAAGCTACCATTAGGCGCTAGAACTTGTCGACACATATCTAAAGCCAATTCAACTAAATACATAGCACGAGGTTGGTCAACAGAGTTATTTCCCGCAATATTAGGTGCCATGTCAGACATTACTACGTCTACCATTGAAGGTTGGATTCTTTCTAGCAAAGCTTCCAATACAGCATCATCGCGAAAGTCGCCTTGTAAAAAGCTGACACCCGCAATCGGGTCCATAGGAAGCAAATCACACGCAATGATCTGACCACTGTCTCCTACTATCTTAGCAGCATATTGAGACCACCCGCCCGGTGCCGCACCCAAATCGACGACTGTCATCCCAGGCTTTAACAATTTATCTTTCGTTTGAATCTCATCGATCTTGAAATAAGCACGTGAGCGATAGCCTTTTTTACGAGCCTCATTCGCGTATTTATCATCAAAGTGTTCTTTCAACCAACGACCAGAACTAGCCGAATGTTTTTGTTTACTCATTTTAATCCCAACAAGGCGCAAATTGGAGCTATTGTTTTAATAGGCGCTACCTATTACTCAATAAATTATAGTCTTCAGCAATAGATGGCGTTAAAATAGCTTTTTTCAACCCTTATTTTAAAGAAAATTGGCCGCGTAATGAACCTAAGCACCAAACAAAAGCAGCACCTTAAAGGCCTAGCTCACAGTTTAAAACCTGTCGTGCTAATGGGCGCAAATGGACTTACAGAAGCCGTGCTAGCAGAAATTGAAATCGCTCTTAACCATCACGAACTGATCAAAGTAAAAGTTGCTTCAGAAGATCGTGAAACAAAACAGCTAATCATCGACGCTATCGTACGTGAGACGGGCGCAGAAAAAGTTCAGACTATTGGTAAAGTGCTTGTGCTGTACCGCCAGTCTGAAGAGCGTAAAATCGAAATCCCTCGTAAGTAATTCTACTTACGTTGCTGAAGAAAAAAGGTCGCCATTGGCGACCTTTTTGCGTTTTATTGGAGTAACAGACTACTCTCAACGACTTAGATGTACTCTACTCGGTCGATTTCGAAGTCTTTCGCGCCACCCGGAGTTTGAATAGCAACCTCATCGCCTTCCATCTTACCGATCAAGCCACGAGCAATTGGTGAGCTTACTGAAATACGGCCAGCTTTAATGTCTGCTTCGTCATCACCAACAATTTGGTATGTTTTTTCTTCTTCGGTGTCGATGTCAATCAAGGTTACGGTTGAACCAAAAATAACTTTACCCGTGTTCTCCATCTTCGTTACATCAATTACTTGAGCAACTGACAGTTTGTATTCAATGTCACGGATTTGTGCTTCACAGATACCCTGCTCTTCTCGAGCGGCGTGATATTCTGCGTTCTCTTTTAAATCACCTAACTCACGAGCTTCAGCGATTGCCTCTGAAATTTGAGGACGTAGTTTAAGTAGACGATCGAGTTCTGCACGTAGCTTTTGCTCGCCACGTAGTGTCATTGGAACTTTTTCCATTTTATAACCTCAAGCCCAAATGGGTCTTTGGACAAAAAAAAGCCCACCCTGCCATAGGGCTGGGTAGTGCGCTTAAAGATGTATTTCATTTAGTGTAAACAAACTCCCGGACGAAATCATCTTAATTCGAAAGGCTGTAAGACTATGCCCTTTCGGCATAATGATATAAGTCACTTTTAGAACGATTCTAGAGTGCATCACTGTCGCAATTTGTTGAAAAACAACACTGTTCATTACACAAAAAACATCAAAAAAGATAAAAACTAATCAATGTCAGACGAATGTTATAGCCAAAAAATCTCACTCAAAACAAAGAGTTAAACCCAAAACCAGAGCAATCGAACAGTGTTCATAGATACGATTTATATCATTTTACTAACTCATACGGAAACTTTAGCAGTAAAACATGTCCAGCGAGTTGTTAGATCAAAGGCTTACAAGGGCGAATTATACCGCTCATTGGCCGATTATAGACCAACAACTTGTGAGAGATTACCTCTCCCCCATACAACAATGATTATGGACAGCTAACTAGGACAAATAAGATGAAAAAGACTCTAATTGCTCTTTCTGTATCTGCAGCAGCTATGGCAACTGGCGTAAACGCAGCTGAACTTTACAACCAAGACGGCACTTCTCTAGAAATGGGCGGCCGTGCTGAAGCACGTCTATCTATGAAAGATGGCGACGCTCAAGACAAATCTCGCATCCGTCTAAACTTCCTTGGTAAACAAGAGATCAATGACAACCTATACGGTGTTGGTTTCTGGGAAGGTGAATTTGAGACTGCTCAAAACGGTACTGTAGACGGCGACGACAAGAGCGATCTAGAAACTCGTCTTGCTTACGCTGGTCTTGGCGGTGCTTACGGTGAGTTCGCATACGGTAAAACTGAAGGTGCACTAGGCGTTATCACTGACTTCACAGATATCATGGCTTACCACGGTAACTCTGCAGCAGACAAACTAGCTGTAGCAGACCGTACAGACAACATGATGGCTTACAAAGGTCAATTCGAAAACCTAAGTGTTAAAGCAAGCTACCGCTTCGCTGACCGTGTAGAACAAAACGGTGAATACTCTGATAACAAACAAGACGGCTACTCTCTATCAGCTATCTACGCTGTAGCAGACACTGGTCTTGAGCTTGGTGCTGGTTACGCAGACCAATACGATGCAAACGAGTACATGCTAGCTGCATCTTACACAATGTCTGATCTTTACTTCGCTGGTATCTTCACAGATGGCGAAAAAATGACTGACACATTCAACAACACTGTTGATTACACTGGTTACGAACTAGCGGGTGCTTACACGCTAGGTCAAACAGTATTCACAACAACGTACAACAATGCAGAAACTGACAACGAAACTTCTGCAAACAACTTCGCTGTTGATGCTTCTTACTACTTCAAACCTAACTTCCGCGGTTACGTTTCTTACAACTTCAACCTAATTGACGCTGGCGATAAGTTCGGCTCAACTAGCGGTAAGACAGTTGCGAACAAGATCGATGCTGAAGACGAGCTAGCTCTAGGTCTACGTTACGACTTCTAATTCCGGTCTTTGACTAGAATATCGAATGCCCGCTTCAAGCGGGCATTTTTTATACTCCATTTTAAGCCGCGCGCCTTTCTCTCATGTCTCATTCCTGATGACATATAAAGCATTTCTTTAGTTACCTAGCATATTGAAAGGACTTGCGTATACTCAATCACATAACTCACCTTAGAAAGTATCATTATGCGTTTACGTTGGCCCTTGCTCATATTCTCTTCATTACTTTCTGCTTTTTCACAAGCGTACCCTCATCAAGAAGTGTTGCCGGAAGGCTCTCGCATCAGTTTAGTCGCGGAAAAACTCAGTGAGAATGCTGAACTTGACGGTGTTCATCCTACCGAACAACTGTTCCCACCAGCCAGTACATTAAAAATCGTCACAGCATTAGCGGCGAAGTTAGAGCTGGGTGATAACTTCCACTTTCGAACCAAGCTAGAAGCGTCGAGCTCAGACGCAGTGATTTACTTTGTCGGCGATCCAACGCTCCAAACCAACGATTTAAAATCACTTCTTACCCTAGCCAAGAAAAATGGTTTAAAACGTATTGACGGTGACTTATGGCTCGATAACAGCGCATTCACTGGTTACAACCGTGCAGTGGGCTGGCCGTGGGATATCTTGGGAGTTTGCTACAGCGCTCCGGCATCGACCATCACACTCAATAACAACTGCGTGCAGGCTTCTATCTATACGCAAAAAGACGGTGGGACTCGAGTCTACGTACCTGAGCATCAACCTATTCGTGTAACAAGTACTGTCGAGACCGTTTCTAAAACGATTAAGAAAAGTCGTCATTGCGATTTAGGCTTAGTCGCAAACCCTGATAACAACTACAAGCTAACTGGATGCTTAGTTGAGAGGGAGAAACCATTGCCACTTAAATTTGCCGTTCAAGATCCCGAACTTTATACCAGCCATAGATTGGCAGCTTTGCTTAAGCAGCTCAATATTGAGTTATCAGGAAAGATTAGGATCGGTTCGGCTCCGGAAAAACAGCGCAAGCCAATCGCCATGCATCAATCAGAGGCATTACCAGACATTCTGGAAGAGATGCTTAAAAACTCTGATAACTTGATTGCAGATACATTAACCAAAACACTTGGCGCTAAGTTTTTTGTTCAGTCAGGTAGCTTTGCCAACGGTACAGAGGCGATCAAGCAGATCATTTTCGCCAACACTGGTATTGATATTCGTAATGCGCGCCTAGAAGACGGCTCAGGACTTTCACGAAACAATCGTATCTCCGCCACCAAAATGGCGGAAATTCTTCGTTATATTTGGAAGCACGAAGACGAGCTTAAACTGATCGCCATCATGCCGAAGTCAGGTGAGTCAGGCACACTAAAGTACCGACAAAGTATGCGAAAGTTGCCAATTAAAGGACAATTGATCGCCAAAAGCGGCTCCCTCTACGGAACTTACAACATGGCCGGATATGGCTTGGATAAAAATGGTCAACCTAATACCGTTTTTGTTCAGTTTGTTTCAGACTACTTCCCAGAAAAAAGGGACGATAACAAACCTGTCATCGCCCCTATTACACATTTTGAGCAGCTTTTTTATAGTGATATTGTGAACTTTAGTCAGGCAATACCTAAGAAATAGTTCACCACGTTAAAGTAAATCCACATTCCTGAAATATCGACGATAGACGCAAGAACTGGACTCACCAATACGGCTGGGTCCAACTTGCAAGCTCGTGCAATAATTGGCAACAGCCCGCCCAATGTTGTAGAAATGGTGACTTGAATGAACAGCGCAACTGCTATTGCCAGTGCGATATCGGTAAGTTCAAAGCCCCCTGTTGATTGACCGGCACTAAATAACATAATGCGTCCAATCATCACGATAGCGATAGCTAACGCAATAAATAGAGCAACGCGGCTCTCTTTCCACAAAACTTCTAACCATTGGCGTTTTTTTAGCTCTCCAGTTGCAAGAGCACGAATCACCAAAGTTGCAGCTTGTGTTCCTGTATTACCACCAGCCGCAGCGATCACAGGCATGTACACCGCAAGCAAAACGAGCTGGCTAAGGGTGTCTTCATACTGAGCAATGATCAAACCCGACACAATCCCTAAAAGGGCCAGTGCAATGATCCACCCAATACGCTGCTTCACGTGCCCCAAAACACTAGTCGATAAATAACCATCAGGGGTATCAACTTCAGACATATGCAAACCTAATTGGTGAGCATAATGACGTGCGCGTTTGTCATGGCCTGCTTGCTCAAGTTGAGCAATAAGACTATTCACATAACCGACAGAGCAATGCTGCAAAATACCTACCGCCTCATCAATCGGCATGATCGTAAGCAAATGGATTTGTTGCTCTTGCTCATACTGCAAAAATGCATTGCGAGCTGCACCAATTTCTACTTCAGAAAAGTTTGGTGTTGTTTCAATAAAAGTGTTGTTCATTACCGTCATGGCGAATCTCCCGATTGGCATTGGTAACGACCATCGACAAGGCACGCAAAGTCAATCTTGCATACTTAAAGTCACACAACAATTAAGATGCACAGAGAAAACCAATGCGGATGCACTGTCTATTCAGAATGTATGAAGGAAATAACGAGAAGAAAATTAGAAAAGATGCCTCACCACTTAGGTAAGGCGGAGATCGCCAATACCGAAGCGGGTTATTTCGCTCCCTTGATCTTACTCACCCAACGACTGGGAGGATGGTCGGTATTGTTCATGTAAATCTCCGATAACGCTGCCATTATTGGCAGCGTGAGTATAGTAGCAAAGTTCAACATGTTTGGAAGTTTTACTTTGTCTTTTTCGCTAAATTTTTATACAAAAAAAGCGCCCATCAGGCGCTTTCATTTGCAGCGATTATTGATTACTGAATAGTAATACGTGCAAATTTACGTTTGCCTACTTGGAACACGTAAGTACCCGCTGCTGGAGCAAATTTGCTGTCCGCAATTTTTTCACCGTCTATCTTCACAGCGCCCTGCTTAACCATACGCATCGCATCTGACGATGATGGGCATAAGCCCGCTTCTTTCAACAGATTGCTCACTGGGCGACCTGCATCAAAATCAAATTCTGGCATTTCATCAGGAATTTGGTTCTTCGCAAAACGGTTTACGAATTCTTGCTCTGCCGCATCTGCATCAGCTTCACTGTGGAAACGAGCAATAATTTCTCTTGCTAGCAATACTTTGATGTCACGAGGGTTTTTCCCCGCTTCTACATCAGCTTTGAATTGAGCAATCTCTTCCAGAGGACGGAAAGATAGCAGCTCGTAGTAGCTCCACATTAGGTCATCAGAAATAGACATGATTTTACCAAACATTTCGCTTGGCGCTTCGCTGATACCGATGTAGTTGTTTGCTGACTTAGACATCTTCTTCTCGCCATCAAGGCCCACTAGAAGAGGCATCATCAGTACAACCTGTGGTTTTTGACCGTGAGACTTTTGCAGTTCACGACCCATTAGCAGGTTGAACTTCTGGTCAGTACCACCAAGCTCAACGTCAGTTTCCATTGCTACTGAGTCCCAACCTTGTAGAAGTGGGTACATGAACTCATGAATAGCAATTGGCTGACCACCCGCGTAACGCTTTTTAAAGTCATCACGTTCTAGCATACGAGCAACGGTTTGGTTTGCAGCAAGACGAATCATACCTTCTGCACCAAGCTCAGATAACCAATCAGAGTTGAACTGAATCTTAGTTTTTGCAGGGTCTAAAATTTTGAATACCTGCTCTTTGTAAGTTTCTGCATTACGCAATACGTCTTCGCGGCTTAGCGGTGGACGTGTTGTGTTTTTACCTGTTGGGTCACCAACCATTGCAGTGAAGTCACCAATTAGGAACGTCACCTCATGACCTAGCTCTTGGAACAAGCGAAGCTTATTGAAAATAACCGTATGACCTAGGTGAATATCTGGAGCCGTAGGATCCGCACCCAATTTAATACGTAGAGGACGGTCTTCTTTTAGTTTTGCGATAAGCTCTTCTTCTGGAATCAGCTCTTCAACACCGCGCTTAATCTCGGCTAGTGCAGCTTCAATGCTCGCCATTCTTGTTCACTCCCACAGATTTGGCAAAAATATAATAGCTGAACATATTACTTGAATAGCGATGCATTTTGAAACACGTTAGACTAGGTAGTTGTGAATTTTTCCGTTTAATTTAGCAATCAAGTACCTCATGCATTCGATTTTTGTCCGACTTCCACTCTTGCACAAAGTATTGATCGGTTTTTTTAGTGCGCTGATTATCTTCGCGCTCTTCTTTTTACCTGATCCGCAAGACCTAGACCCACAGCAGAGCCGATTAAAAGTTGGTCAACATTATCCTGTGCCAGTTTCCCTAGAACTCAGTGCACTAAACAGTTCGTCTCCAGCGTCCTCCGCTGTACTGCGTTGGGAAACGTACAAAGTGAAAAATGGTGAGAGTGCCGCCATCTTGTTTAGTCGCGTGGGGCTTTCTGCCCGTCTATTGCATGAGCTTGTCTCATCAGACAAAGAAGTGGAAAAGCAATTAACCCGACTTCGACCTGGCGATCGATTGCAATTCGGTTTTGATGAAAACAACGACTTAGTACAGTTAAGAAGAACATTAAGCGCATTCGAAACTTTTCGTATCACGTTAAAAGACGGCAAATACGTCTCAGAAGTCGATAAAAAAGAAGTCGACTTCCAGTACAACTACGCTGAAGCCACCATCAAATCAAACTTTTGGAATGCGGGAATATCTTCTGGATTAAATGGTAACCAAATCATGGAACTGGCTGGCATATTTGGTTGGGACATCGACTTTGCTTTAGATATTCGTAAAAACGACAGCTTCCGAGTGCTTTACCAAGAGGAAGTGGTAGAAGGTGAAGTAATCGGTCGTGGAAAAATCATTGCTGCGATCTTTAAAAACCAAGGCGATACCTTCACCGCAATACTGGATCAGAAAAGTGGCAAGTATTACGACGAAAATGGACGAGCAATGAAAAAAGCGTTCTTGCGCGCGCCGTTGGATTTCCGTCGAGTTTCGTCTAACTTCAACCCACGCCGCTTACACCCTGTAACGGGACGCGTTCGTCCTCATAGAGGCACGGACTATGCGGCACCAGTGGGCACCCCGATTTGGGCGGCTGGCGATGGTGTCGTTCAAAAATCGTCTTACAACAAATTTAATGGTAACTACGTTTTCATTAAACATAGCAATACTTACATTACCAAGTACCTGCACTTAACTAAACGTACAGTACGAGCTGGTCAACGCGTTAAGCAAGGTCAAACCATTGGTACGCTTGGCGGAACAGGTCGTGTAACAGGCCCTCACTTGCACTATGAGTTCCTTGTGAATGGTGTCCACAAAAACCCGCGTACGGTGAATTTGCCACAATCTAAATCCCTAACAGGCAAAGCAAGACAAACTTTCATGGCAAACGCAAAAATTAGCATGGACAAACTTGAGCGCTACAGCAAACTGTTAGCAATGAAGTAAATTGATGTATTGAAAAGGGCAGCTCAGCTGCCCTTTTTGTTTCTTTAATATCATTACGATGAAGCTTACTTTTCGGAGTGATGCTCTCTCCCGAGCATGAGCAAGCATGGTGTCAGAACCAGTGTTAGCAAAGTCGCAAACGCCAATCCACCCGCGACAGCCGTCGCAAGTTGAGACCACCATTGAGTGCTTGGCGCGCCAAATTCCACTTTTTGGTTAACTAAGTCGATGTTCATTTCTAGCACCATTGGCAATAAGCCTAGTATGGTGGTCACCGTCGTGAGTAAAACGGGTCTTAAACGCTGCACACCTGTGCGCAAAATAGCCTCAGATTTTTCTAAACCACGTTTACGCATCTGATTATAAGTATCGATTAAAACAATATTGTTGTTTACCACGATACCAGCCAACGCAATCACTCCAATTCCCGACATAATGATGCCAAATGGCTTTTGGAAAATAAGCAATCCAGCAAAGACCCCAACGGTAGAAAACAACACAGCACTGAGGATTAAGAAAGCTTGATAAAAGCTATTAAACTGCGTAATTAAAATCAGAGCCATCACACCAAGCGCGACAATAAAAGCATTTTGCAAGAATGCTGATGAGTTTTCCTGCTCTTCATTTTGACCCCGAATCTTATATTCAATGCCTTCCGGTAAGTCGAGCTGTTCCATTCCAGCGGCAATCTTAGGTAACTCAAGCGCCAAATTGTAACCTTCCACCATATCCGCTTTAATATTGATAACTCGATGACCGTCGACCCGACGAATGGTGTCTTGCTTATGATCTGGTTTGATTTGAGCAAAATTCGTAATCGGTACCAGACCAGCTGCCGTTTTCACTCTCAGTTGGTCAAATCGACCAATATCGCGCTTATCTTGTGGATAGCGTACCAAAATATCGACTTCTTCATCCGCATCATCGGGCAAATAATCGCCTATTTTCAAACCGTTTGTAACAAACTGAACAGTATTCCCGACTAAGGTCGCATCCGCTGCAAAGCGAGAGGCGTCATCTCGCTGGATATCAATTTGCCAATCAATCCCTTCCTTATTAGTGGTATCACTCAAATTGGTCAGTGCAGAATTACCATCAGCCCAGTGTCGGACTTGTTTGGCCGCTTCATCTAACGCACTAACACTCAAGTTTCGCGATGACACTTCAATCACGAGATCATGCTCAACAGGCGGTCCTGCGTCCGGGAATTTATACTCAAGTTCAACACCATAAAAGCGATCTGTGGTCTCTTTTAGCTCTTCAATAATGGTTTTCACTTTGCGTCGATACTGCCAATCCACAGGTGTTATCTGAATCTGGCCGATTTCATCCCCATTATCACTGGAGCCTGTACGCGTGTAGACACTTTCAAACTCGTCATGACCGAGCATCACCTTCTCGATTTCGCGCATAACAACGTCTTTTTCGTGAATAGACAGGTCACCATAAGAGCGAACTTTAACGGTAAAAAAGGCAGGGTCCACTTCAGGGAAAAACTCTGCGCCCAAGCCAGCTTTGTTGTAGGTAAAACCGACACCTGCCGCTAGCAGTATCGCGCTGAGTAATACTTTCCATGGGTGACGAATCGCCACCGACAGAGTCTGGTAATAAAGCTTGGTAATGCCTGTCGCTTTTTCAAAGTTGCCGTTATGCAGCTCAACCATTTCTCGCTGAGCTTTCTGATTGACTACTTGAGGCTTGCCAATGATCCCACCGATGACAGGAACGAACAGTAAAGCCATCATCAGCGAAGCGGCCAAGGTAGCAATTAAAGTAAGTGGTAAGTACTTCATGAACTCACCTGTGATGTCTGGCCAGAAAAGTAACGGAGCAAACGCAGCCAATGTGGTTGCAGTGGATGCGGTAATTGGCCATGCCATCCGCTTTGCTGCATCTCGATAGGCTTCTTTACGAGGTGTACCTTCTTGCATGCGCCTGTCAGCAAACTCTGTCACCACAATGGCACCATCCACCAACATGCCCACCGCCATAATTAAGGCAAACAGTACGACGATATTGACCGTCAACCCAAATACCGATAACACCAACAACCCAGTCAAGAACGATCCCGGAATAGAAATACCTACGAGAAGCGCGGTCCTAACCCCCAATATGGCGATAATGACGATAACTACGAGGATAATTGCGGATAAGATATTGTTTTGTAGATCACTGAGCATCAATTTGACATCGTCGGATTGATCCCAAGTGTATTTAACTTGCAAATTACTTGGCCACTCCGCTCGCAGTTGTCCTTGAGCAATCACCTCTTTGACTAACGCTACGGTTTCAATAATGTTCTCGCCCGCACGCTTTTTCACGTCAAGCACAATGGCAGGCTCACCATCTAAACGAGCAAAACTTTCAGGGTCGCGAAATGCACGTCGTACTGTCGCCACATCGCCAAAAGTGATCACCTCTTTGCCATTCACCTTGATCGGTAGTTCAAGCACATCTTTCAGTGAATCAAAAACCGATGGGACTTTTACCGAAAAGCGTCCATACCCAGTATCGACAAACCCCGCTGCCACAACCCGGTTATTCAAGGCGATTAAATTATAGATATCCGCTTGATCGAGACCGTAGCTTTCCATTAATAGTGGATCGACAACTATCTCCACGATGTCTTCGCGATCTCCTGCGATTTCAACCTCAAGAATCTGACGGAAACTTTCCAAGCGATCACGTAACGTTCTAGCAATCTGAACAATGGTTCGCTCTGGTACGGTGCCATAGAGCACAACGGTCAAAACAGGCTCTTCAGATGCAAACGTGACTTCGTTTACCGTTGGCTCATCACTGTCCTCTGGCAATTTTGGCTTCGCAAGGTCAACGGCGTCTCGGACATCTGCCATCGCTTTATCAAGATCCACTCCAACACTAAATTCCAGCGTCACCGAAGCATGACCTTCTGATGCCACAGAGGTCATCTCTTTTACGCCTTCAATAGAGCGCAACTCTTGCTCTATTGGGCGAACTAATAAACGCTCGGCATCGACGGGAGAAATGCCTTGATGTCCAACGGAAACGTAGATAATAGGAATGGTAATATCAGGGCTCGATTCCTTGGGGATAGTGACGTAAGTAATGACACCGGCAATTAAGATCATCACCAATAATGTCAGCATAGTGCGAGCGCGAGATAACGCAGCATCAATCAGAGTGTACATAGGTGCTCCTTACTGCTCACTAGCCGCTTCAACAACTACGTCATCAACTTTGTTGGCCAGTACTTGATCGCCATCGCGTACAAACCCTTGCCCCAGTACGATAATATCGGCTCGCTCTCCTAACCCAGAGAGCCAAACACCATCATCCTCGGCCTTAACGAGCTGAATCGGAACAAATTCAACATGCTCATTACGCAGTGTTTTAACGCCTAAATTACCTTCTTCATCGAGTGCTAGCATTGCAGCCGTAATCTTTACCGCTAACACTTCACTCAACGGCAACTGTACTTCAGCGCTCATACCGGCCGGAATTCTTGCGTCTTGGTTATCAATTTCGATTTCAATTGGAAAGGTGTTAGTAGAAGCAGAAGAAACACGCCCAATGTAGCGTACCCGACCTTGATAATGCTGTTGGTTAATGGTTCTTACATCGGCTTGTAGACCTTCCTTAAGGTATTGTATATGCCGCTCACTGACATCAGCTTCAATCACCAAAGTGTCCAAATCAATGACCGTCGCAATAGGATCGCCAATCCCTACAAAGTCGCCTAACTCAACAAAGTGGTGATCAACAATGCCATCGAATGGTGCTTTCACCTCGGTATTTCTTAATGCCGTTTGCACGTTGCTCAAATTCGCTCGAGCATCCACCAATGCCGCTTGTGCTGTCGCAAACGCAACTTCGCCCTGTAGTCCGCGACTTTTTAGCGATTTAGCTGCATTAAACTCTTTCTCTTTAACCAACAGCATCGCCTGAGCCCGCTTGAGCTGAATACCAAGATCGCGCTTGTCGATGCTTGCGATCACTTGCCCCAGCTTGACTGTTTGACCTTTTTCTATATTGAGGCTGACTATTTTACCGGCGACTTCAGCGCCAAGGCGCGCTTGACGATTGGGTGCAGTCCGCCCATACAGTTCGATGGTTTTACTTGTGGGTTCAGCAATAAAGGTGTCGAACATCACCTTTGCAAGTGGCGTGGTGTTCGTTGAAGAGGATGAAGAATTGAGATTATCATCTTGTGCTTTCAGTTGACCGATTGCCAACCATGCAACAAGAAGCAATATGAGGATAAGAGATACTAGCCACGGGCGCTCGACAATGCGACGTCCGAAAGACGATCCAGACATATAAAGTCCTTTTTATTATTTCTCTGCATATTCTGCGAGAGCGACTTTACGTGACATCCTTCTACGTAAAGTTCAGGCAGCCACTGGCTGCCTGATTGGTGTTAATTACACACTGAACGATGCACCACAACCACATGTTGTCGTTGCATTTGGGTTGTTTACAAAGAAGCGCGCTCCTTCTAACCCTTCTGTGTAGTCAACAATGCCGCCAACGAGATATTGCAGACTCATAGGGTCTACAACCAGCGTTACACCACTGTTTACGATTGTCGTATCGCCTTCGTTTACATTTTCATCAAAAGTAAAGCCGTATTGGAAGCCGCTACAGCCGCCACCAGTAATGTATACGCGCAGTTTCAATGTTGGGTTTTCTTCTTCAGCAATCAATGCTTTAACGCGAGATGCTGCTGCGTCAGAAAAAGATAATGGTACGTTTACTTCGCTCACGAAGACCTCTCTCACTCGTGTAATGCGTCAAGCCTGAAGCAAGACGTCAAATTTGTGCTAATTGAGACGATTATCCAATACCTGACAAACTCGTTCAAGTATTCACCGCCGATTCTTTATAACAGATGCGGATATATAAGATTACACTGCGAAACAACACATAAATTAAGCAAAACGTTTCTAACTTGATTATAGCTAGGTACAATGCGCTCCACTTGGTCCGAGCAATCAAAAGAGGATAACCCCATGACCAAATCATCAGAGCTGTATCAAAAAGCTCAGCAAACCATCCCTGGCGGTGTCAATTCACCAGTTCGTGCATTCAACGGCGTTGGCGGCTCTCCGCTATTTATCGAACGAGCAGACGGTCCACTGATTTTTGATGCCGATGGTAAAGCGTACATTGATTACGTTGGCTCTTGGGGTCCAATGATTCTTGGCCACAACCACGCGGTTATCCGCGAAGCCGTCATTGACGCAGCGCAACGTGGCCTCAGCTTCGGTGCGCCAACAGAACTTGAAATCGCGATGGCAGAGTTAGTTTCTGAACTTGTTCCATCAATGGAGCAAATCCGCATGGTAAGTTCTGGTACCGAAGCGACTATGAGCGCGATTCGCCTTGCACGTGGCTTCACTGGTCGCGACAAGATCATGAAATTTGAAGGTTGTTACCACGGCCACGCTGACAGCTTGCTAGTCAAAGCGGGCTCTGGCGCATTGACTCTTGGTCAACCAAGCTCTCCTGGCGTTCCTGCAGATTTTGCTAAGCACACGCTAACAGCAACATTCAACGACCTAGATTCTGTACGTGAGCTTTTCGCTGCTAACAAAGGCGAAATCGCTTGTATCATCGTTGAGCCAGTTGCAGGCAACATGAACTGTATTCCACCAGTGGAAGGCTTCCACGAAGGTCTACGTGAAATCTGTGATCAAGAAGGCGCGCTACTGATTTTTGATGAAGTTATGACAGGCTTCCGTGTGGCACTTGGTGGCGCACAAGCGCACTACAACATCAAGCCAGACCTAACGACACTGGGTAAAGTGATCGGTGGTGGTATGCCAGTGGGTGCTTTCGGTGGTCGTAAAGAAGTAATGCAATATGTTGCGCCAACGGGTCCGGTTTACCAAGCGGGTACGCTTTCTGGCAACCCTGTCGCAATGGCTGCAGGCTATGCATGTTTGAACCTTCTTAAAGAAGAAGGCAACGAAAAACGCCTAGCTTCAAAAACCAAACAACTAGCAGATGGCTTTAAGTATCTAGCAGAGAAACACGGTATTCCTCTGGTTGTGAACCAAGTGGGCGGCATGTTCGGCTTCTTCTTCACTGACCAAGAAAAAGTGACTTGCTACGAAGACGTAACGAAGTGCGATGTGGAACGCTTCAAGCGCTTCTTCCACTTAATGCTCAAACACGGTGTCTACCTAGCGCCTTCAGCGTTCGAAGCTAGCTTCACTTCCCTTGCTCACGGTTCAAAAGAAATCGATGCCACGCTAGAAGCGGCTGACCGCTGTTTTGCAACTCTTGCAGAAGAAGCAAAATAATCGCTTAAAAGCTGCGATAACTAATTTAAAAAAGGACCATCACGGTCCTTTTTTATTGCCAATTCAATATAACCAATACTGCTAAAACACCAATAACAATGCCAAACCACGGTATTCGTTTGGCTTTTTTCTCGGTTTGACACTTTTTATCATCGTTGCAACAACCCATACTTCATCTCTTGATTGATAACCGACTGATTTGTGGTCATTATAACAAGGTATATTGCTCTGCTCTAATTCGGCATTGTCATAAGCTTGAAAGAGTTAAGAGTGCAAAGTAATAAAGGTTCAACGCCATCTTTGAAGGCGCAAACCGTAAACGTCACCTGTAAGTTGGACTAATCTCATGCCAAATAATGTAAAAATAACGTCGAGTCACCGAGTGCTAATGGTCGCTTTACTCGCCGCTGCTTTTGCTTGCTACTTATTGGTTGAGCCATACATCAATTCCATTGTGATGGCTTTTATCATTTCTTTGCTCATGTTTCCGGTACACGAATGGTTTGAGCGAAAAATTCCCAAGCACCCCAATATGGCCGCACTGCTGTCATGTGTCGTCTTGACGTTTATTATCGTTATCCCACTGCTATTTGTGTTTGCAGCCATTGTTCAACAAGGCTCTGTTTTTTCACAAAATACGTACAACTGGGTCACTAATGGCGGCATCCAAGATATATTTCAACATCCTTTTGTTATCAAAGGTTTAGCTATAGTTAATGAGTACTTACCTTTCGATAAAATCGAGCCAAAAGCCATTGCTGAGAAAATTGGTCAATTTGCTACATCGTTTGGCTCTAACCTAGTTGCTATCAGCGCCAAGATTTTAGGAGACGCCACCAACTTCCTAATGAACTTCTTCCTGATGCTGTTTGTGCTGTTTTTTCTGCTTCGTGACCACGACAAAATTATCTCTGCGATTCGTCATATTCTGCCACTCTCACGTAGCCAAGAAGACCGCATATTGACAGAGATAGAGCAAGTTTCTAAATCAGCCGTGATGGGCTCATTCATGACAGCGATTGCTCAAGGTCTGGCTGGCGGTATCGGTATGTGGCTCGCCGGCTTCCCTGGGTTATTTTGGGGAACGATGATGGGCTTTGCATCATTCATTCCAGTTGTCGGAACCGCACTAATCTGGATTCCTGCAGCAGCGTACTTGTTCTTAACAGGCGATATGACTTGGGCTATATTCTTGACGGTGTGGAGTGTGGTCGTCGTTGGCTCTATTGATAACCTATTGCGTCCGCTGCTAATGCAAGGCAGCGCAGGCATGAACACCCTAATGATTTTCTTCTCGTTACTGGGGGGTCTGCATTTATTTGGATTGATCGGCCTGATTTACGGTCCACTGATTTTTGCCGTGACAATGGTACTGTTTAATATCTACGAAGAAGAATTCAAAGACTTCCTCAACCAGCAAGACAACAGCTAGTCACAGCTTAATCACTTCAAGCTTGGGGCAGATTGTGCGAAAATCTGCCCCAAATTATTTCTGATGAACCCAATTTATGTCTGCTTATATCGCTCCTAGCCAAATAGCTCAGCGTCAGCTCGAGTACTTCAACGGAAAACATGTTTTAGTTGCAGGTGAAATCGAAGATCTCTTTCCACTTGAACTGACCAAACACTGTGAATCTGTAGAAGTCTTCACATCAAACTACAGCTTCTACCGTCAAATTCGCACTCATAACAAGGTTAAAAGCCATTTTGGTTCTGAGTTTAATACTGAGACACAAGCAGACATGGTGCTTTTGTACTGGCCTAAAGCCAAAGCCGAAGCCGAATACCTCCTGGCGATGTTGATGGCGAAACTAGGCGTGAACACTGAAATTGTAGTGGTTGGCGAAAACCGCTCAGGTGTTAAAAGCATCGAGAAGATGTTCAAAGAGTATGGCCCGGTCAATAAATACGATTCCGCTCGTCGCTGTTCATTTTACTGGGGCACTTGCCTCAATGAACCAAAGCCGTTCAATCAAGCAGACTGGTTTAAAACCTATACGGTCACACTTGGTGAGCAATCACTGACTGTTAAGAGTTTGCCTGGAGTATTCAGTCATGGCGAATTCGATTTAGGTAGCCGCCTATTACTCGAAACCTTACCTACTCTATCAGGTAAAGTCCTCGACTTTGGATGTGGTGCTGGGGTGTTAGGTGCTTTCATGGCAAAAGCCAATCTAGAAATTGCGATTGAGATGTGTGACATTAACGCGTATGCCATCACATCGAGTCAAGCCACACTAAAAGCCAATGGATTAACCGGCCATGTATTCGCCTCTGATATTTACTCAGACACTGCCGACGATTATCGTTTTATCATCAGTAACCCACCTTTCCACAGTGGTTTAGATACGAACTACAACGCAGCAGAAACACTCTTGGGTCAGGCTCCAAAGTATCTCGATAACCATGGTGAAATGCTCATTGTCGCGAATAGCTTCTTAAAATATCCACCAATTATTGAGCGAGCGTTTAATAATTGCGAGACGCTAAATAAGACCAATAAGTTTTCTATCTACTACGCCAAAAAGTCATAATCTTCCCTCGCGCAGGTACAAACCTGCGCGATTTTTTCTCAAAAACTCAACACTCATAAGAAAAACTGCGTCACCCTGCACGCTTTACAACTAACTTTCTTGTCAAAGAAAAAAAACTCGTTAATTTTGTTAATTCTATCTAGTTGAACATCTTATCCGTTTTTAACGAGAACCTCGGCAGCGATGTACATTTTAGAACTGCCCTTTATGAGTTGTAATCTTATCCATGTTTAAATTCTACAAAAAACAGAAATTTAAGCGCCTTCAGAGTACACTGATGACCGCATTTCTGGTGCTCAGTATCACACCTCTTACTATTACTGCGATTTTTTTCCTACAGTCCCACAGTAAAGATCTGCAAGAACAAAGCACCTCACACTTGTTGTCTGTTCGAGATACAAAACAACAGCAAATTATCGACTACTTTGAGGCGCGGGAAACCGAAGTCATGGGCTTTGTGCGCTCTGAACTGGCTTACGCCAGTGGTGGTCGATTCTACGGTCTCGTCAATGCTTTTAGTCGTTTAGGCAATGACATTGAAGAATCTCGTAAAAATGCCCAACAGCGCTACATTGAAGGCAGCGGAGATCAAATCAAAACGTCAACGTTACCCGAGTCTTCCAACTATGTCGGAAGTGAACGTTACCGACTCTTACATAAACGTTACCACTGGGCCTACTTGGAGCTCCTCAAGCGCTCTGATTTTAATGATATTTTGCTGGTCGATATCAACGGTAATGTCACCTACTCGATCAACAAAGACGATAACTACGGAACAAACTTATTATCAGGCCCCTACAAAGACTCAGCACTTGGCAAAACCTTCAAGCGTCTAGCTGATGACGTCACTGAACGCCGTAAGGTGAATGAAGACTACACCCCTGTGATTGTGTCTGATTTCGAACTGGAAGGTGGTAAACAAGTCGCTTGGTTAGGTGCTCCAATTGTTCAGCAAGGCTACCTACACAGCTATGCTATGTTCCGCTTACCAAATAATGGCATCACGAAGTTAGCCGCAGACGCCAACCGAGAGTCATCCATTAACACCTTACTGGTTGGAAATGATCACCAACCTCGCACAATTAACACCAAGCAAGATGACATTAAGAACAGCTTAGAAGTGATCGATAAAGCACTCTCTGGTGCATTTGGCGTCGGCACTTACACGAACGGTTTAGGTGAAGAGATCATCGCTGCTTATGCACCGATTGAAACGCGTGGTGTTATTTGGGCACTCGTCGTGCAATTACCAGAAAACGAAGCTTTCGCTCGTATTCATCAACTAGAAAAACTGTTTGTTATCGCCATGCTGATCGCCATCATTCTAGTGGTAATCGCTTCCCATTATTTATCAAACTTTATTACTTCTCCGTTGCTGAAGTTAACTTGGGCTGCCGAAAAAGTGTCTGCCGGAGATCTTGATGACACCACCTTTAATACGGTTCGCAAAGATGAAATAGGCCGTCTTGCGCTGAGTTTTGAACGAATGCAACGCTCTATTCGAGAGAAAATTCAAACCATTAAGAAGCAAAATGAAGAGCTCGAGAGCAACATACAGATCATTCAAAAACAAAATGATGAACTGCAATTGGCCGACAAACTTAAAGATGAGTTCTTAGCCACCACTTCTCATGAACTCCGCACACCATTGCACGGCATGGTCGGAATCGCTGAGACTTTAGCGTCCGGCGCTAACGGTGCTATTCCTGCTAGCCAAAAATATCAGCTTGATATCATCATTAAAAGTGGGCAACGTCTCGCAAACCTTGTTGATGACTTATTGGATTATCATAAAATGCGTTACGGAAGCATGGATATCCAGAAGTCAGCGGTGAGTTTAGCCAGTGCAACGCGACTGGTACTAGAGCTTTCCAGCCATTTACTCGGAAATAAAACCATCCGTATCATCAACCAAGTACCAGCGGATTTGAAAGCGGTGTCTGCCGATCCTCAACGCCTTGAACAAGTGTTATATAACCTGATCGGTAATGCGATTAAGTACACCTCAGAAGGTAAAATCGTTATCTCCGCCAATGTGGTTGATGATCATGTTCGTGTGCAAGTTGTGGATACTGGGCAAGGTATTCCCGCAGAACATCTTGAACATATTTTCGAACCACTTATCCAAGCAGGACAAGACGCAAGTCGCTATCGTCAAGGTGCGGGGCTCGGGCTTTCGATTAGCCGTCAATTGATTGAGTTGATGGGTGGCTCGTTATACGTCAGCAGCCAGCCTATGGTCGGCACCACCTTCAGTTTCACGTTACCACTTGCCAGTGAAGAAGAGATCCAAACAACTCAAACCCTTGCAGCGCACGGACACTTCCAGATTCCTGAAATCGATGTAGAGAACAATGAAGACTTATCACTGCCAGAGAATCCAGACGGCCCGTTACTGTATGTCGCTGACGATGAGCCAGTAAACCTGCGTGTGCTTGAGAGCTTCTTACGTTTAGAGGGCTATCGCGTACGTACCGTCTCTGATGGACCAGAAACATTAGCACTCGTTGAGCAGGAAAAACCGGAACTCCTATTATTGGATATCATGATGCCAGGCATGAGCGGCTATCAAGTCTGTAGTGAATTACGTGAAACTTATGACCATGCCGAGCTACCTATCATTATGCTCACCGCGCTTAGTCAAACAGAAGATCGTGTACGAGGCTTTGAAGCAGGAGCCAACGACTATTTATCTAAGCCATTCAATAAACAAGAGCTAGCTGCGCGCATCCAAGCGCACTTAACGGCAAGCCAAGCTGAAATGCGCCACATGGAGAATAAGATACTTGAATCTGAACTTCGCCAACGAGCGGCTGTAGAGGCAAGCTTATTAGAAACTCAAGGGCGATTGTTGGAACAACTGGAATCGGCTCCTGAAGCGATTATCTGTTTGCGTGAAGATAAACGTATCCGGTTTGCTAATGAAGCTGCTTGCAAGCTATTCAAGCGTAACTTAGAACAATTAAAACGTTCATCTGCCGATGAGTTGATTGCACCTAAGTATCTGACCGTCAAACAACCTCATTACTGTGGCAAGATTGATATCTATATTGAAGATATTCGTCAAAACATCGAAGCAGACATTCTTAAACTACCTGAAGGCTCAGGCTTAGATGTCATGTATATCTTTAATGTTGGCGGAGGAGCCAATGCCGCTCGCATACACAACCTAGAAACCGCAGTAGAGGTGCTTTCAAGTTATGCTTTTGATGGCGATAAAGACCAGCTGCAGAAGCTGAAAGAACTCGGTGGAGAGTTTACACGCCTTGCAGACAAAGCGCTTGGTAACAAAAAAGACAAACAAGAGCTAATGCGAGAAATTCTGGTCGACGCAATGACACATGCCTTAGAGTATTGGGAGTCAGTCACTGGTGAAAGTAAATTCGCATTTGCCGAACAAAGTGGCTTATGGCGCGTTTATCTTGACCGTAGCACTCTGCAAACACGCACTTTGGATAAATACATGCGTATAGAAACTCTGCCGAAAACGCCACGTTGGAGAACGGTGTTGAGCTCGATAGAATTCATCCTTGAACACTGTAAAGAACAGAGTCCTGAGCGTGCGTACATCGAAGCTCAACGAGATAAACTACAGCGACTGTTGACCAGCTAATACCTATCAAAAAAACTAGCCCAGCGCATACGCTGGGCTTTTTATTATCCAAGCCTTCTCTTTCTCTAAAGACGAACAATACAGCGACTCTCTACCGTTACCACATTAAAATGCCGAATAAGCCTCTGGACAAAGTTGTCCATGGTAGGCATTCCAAACATACGCTTCTATCGATATAACCTACCCAAACCAGGTTGAATCGAGCGAATAAAACACTTCATTTTCACAATAAAAAAAGAGCAATAAATGAGAGAAAACTGTCGATAAAAGAGACTATTTTTCAGATAACAAACGGTTTTTAACCAACAATTGACAGAGATTGCGAACTCAATCACAACAGAACGGCAGATTAATTTTTAGCTAATTAATTAACACATTTTCTGCATGTGAGCGAGATCTCCGAACCAGGAAGAGAATCAGAAGGCTTTTATTTTAAATAGATTATAAGTTAGCAATCACTAACACTCACTATTAACAAGGATATAAACTGCGACGCATATCAACGTTTATTTTTTGGTCTATCTCTAGTCAAAATTAGCCAAAGTAACGTTTATAACGGAGAGTGACGATATTTTAACGTTTTTAACGAGAATCGAGTTTGATTATTTTATGGATAAGGTGTTTTCTTACTCCTGCCTAAGGCCTACAGGCCACTCTTGGCGAAACTCAATATTGTAATGAGTAATGCATAAACAAGAGGTAGGTCTTGGAGAGTGTTTATCAATTGATGACATTCAATTCCATTTAGTGAAATGAAAGCAAATAGTAAGGAACAGCTATGCTTGCCAATATTAAAAAAACAGCACTAGCAACAGCAATTATTGCAACGGCTACTACAGGTTTTGCATCGGTAGCTACTGCGGCTGAACGCAGTGAACTGACTATCCACCCTAAAGAGTTTACAACTTTCGTTCGTAACTTTAACCCTTTCTTGGGTGCAACTAACCTGCACACAACAACCGACTTTATTTACGAGCCGCTCGTTGTTTTTAACGAAATGCACGGTAACACGCCAGTATTTCGTCTAGCAGAAAACTTTACCATGGCTGATGACCTAATGAGCGTGACCTTCGATATTCGTAAGGGCGTAAAATGGTCTGACGGCAAAGCGTTTACCGCTGATGACGTAGTTTATTCTTTCAACCTAGTTAAAGAGAAGCCAGAGCTAGACCAATCTGGTATCAACTCTTGGGTTACTGGCGTAGAGAAAGTTAACGACTATAAAGTTAAATTCCGTCTAAGCGAAGCAAACTCAAACGTTCCTTACGAAATTGCGAAAGTACCAGTTGTACCTAAGCACGTATGGAGCAAAGTGAAAGATCCAGCAACATTCACAAACGAAAATCCAGTAGGTAGTGGTCCATTTACCGAAATCGACACTTTTACACCGCAACTATACATTCAGTGTGAGAACCCGAATTACTGGGATGCTGATAACCTAGATGTAGACTGTCTACGAGTTCCACAAATCGCGAACAACGACCAATTCTTGGGCAAAATCGTTAACGGCGAAATGGACTGGACGTCTTCATTCGTACCAGACATCGACCGTACTTACGCTGCAGCAAGTCCGAATCACCACTACTGGTACCCACCAGCGGGTACTCAAGCGTTTGTAGTGAACTTCAAAAACCCAGACGCGGCGAAAAACGAAGCACTTACTAACGTTGACTTCCGTCGTGCGTTCTCTATGGCGCTAGACCGTCAAACGATTATCGACATTGCATTCTACGGTGGCGGTACAGTAAATGACTTCGCTTCAGGTCTAGGCTACGCATTCGAAGCTTGGTCTGACGAAGAGACGCACAACAAGTACAAAGGTTACAACACATACAACGCCGAAGGTGCGAAAAAGCTTCTTGCTAAAGCAGGCTTCAAAGATGTAAACAAAGATGGCTTTGTAGATACACCATCTGGCAAGTCTTTCGAGCTTCTCATTCAATCGCCAAACGGTTGGACTGACTTTAACAACACTGTACAACTAGCTGTTGAGCAACTAGCAGAAGTAGGCATTAAAGCACGTGCTCGTACTCCAGATTTCTCGGTATACAACCAAGCAATGCTAGAAGGTACATACGACGTTGCTTACACCAACTACTTCCACGGTGCGGATCCACACTTGTACTGGGACAGCGGCTACAACTCGAAGCTACAGTCTGGTGACGGTATGCCTCGCTTTGCAATGCACTTCTACAAGAACGATAAGTTAGACGGTCTTCTTAACAGCTTCTACAAAACCGCTGATAAGCAAGAACAGCTAGAAATCGCTCATGGTATCCAGAAGATCATTGCTCAGGACCAAGTAACCATTCCTGTGCTATCTGGCGCGTACATGTATCAATACAACACAACTCGCTTCACTGGTTGGTGGAACGAAGAAAATCCTAAGGGCCGTCCAAACATTTGGGCTGGTATCCCAGAGCGTCTACTTCACGTGCTGGACCTAAAACCAGTTAAATAAGTAGAAGTTCATTTCAAGCGGCATACATCCCGTGTGCCGCCTATAAAAATCCCTTGTTAACGAAACCAATATGTGGCGCTCGTCGTCAGGGGATTTTTCGCTCTAAATTTCGCTAGGAGCGACCTGAAACCAGAAACAGGGAAAAAATCTGGGTGAGTAAGGTGTGAGTTATGGGTTATTTTTTAAGACGTTTGTCGTTCTATCTTGTCGCGCTCTTAGTTGCAGCGACGTTAAACTTTATTATTCCGCGAGCAATGCCTGGTGACCCAGTTACCATGATGTTTGCTAACGCTTCTGTACAGGTGACGCCAGAACGAATCGCAGCAATGAAAGAACTGCTCGGTTTCGTTGATGGGCCGATTTACATTCAGTACTTTTCGTACATTAAAAACATTCTAAGTTGGGAGCTAGGTACATCAATCCAGTTCTACCCTCTTTCAGTTAACTCTTTACTAGGTAGTGCATTTGGCTGGTCTCTCTTCCTAGCTGGTACTGCGGTTGTACTTTCTTTCTCAATCGCTTCTGTACTCGGTATTTTTGCCGCATGGAAGCGTGGTAGTAAGTACGATGCATTCGTAACGCCTGGTACATTGATCATTCAAGCTATCCCACAGATGGTTATCGCAATGTTAGCGCTGTTTACCTTTGCGATTGGCCTAAAATGGTTCCCATCTGGCTATGCTTACACGCCAGGTACTATCCCTGATTGGTCAAGCTGGGAGTTCATCAAAAACGTGGGTTACCACGCAGTACTCCCTCTATTCTGTGCAACCATCGTTCAGATCGGCGGCTTCCTCGTCAATATGCGTAACAACATGATCAACCTTCTCGCCGAAGACTACATCACGATGGCGAAAGGCAAAGGGCTGAGCGAGAACCGTGTCGTCTTCAATTACGCCGCACGTAACGCGCTACTTCCAAGTGTAACCGCGCTATCTATGTCTTTGGGTATGGCCATTGGTGGCCAATTGATCATCGAGATGATTTTCAACTACCCAGGTTTAGGCACCGTGCTACTTAACGCAATTCACGCTCGTGACTACCAAGTACTTCAAGGTCAGTTAATTATCATGACGATGTTCATGCTGTGCTTCAACTTAATGGCTGACATGCTGTACATGATTCTAGACCCTCGCCTACGTACGGGAGGCAAATAATCATGAAAGAACTATTCAAACTTATTTTAGGTAACTCATTCGCTCGCATTGGCCTTGGTATTGTTACCGTATTCGTATTCGTTGCGATCGCAGCTCCTTTACTTACGAAACATGCGCCAGACAAGCGAACCGGTAATCCACACGAATACCCTAGCTTTGTCGTAAAACAAGCGCAAAATAATCCTGATGGCTGGGTAGCTAAAAATCTAGCAGATGATCGTCGTACGCTGATTATGTCGAAAAAGGCTGATCACGTTCTGGGAACTTCACGTATGGGTCGTGATATTTGGTCACAAGTGGCTTACGGTGCTCGCGTATCGCTAGGTGTCGGCTTTGGTGCTGGCATCATCGTATGTTTCCTAGCAACGGTCATTGGTATCTCGGCAGGTTACTTCGGCGGCAAAGTGGATGACATATTGAGTGCAGCGATGAACATCATGCTGGTAATCCCTCAATACCCATTGCTCTTTGTACTGGCAGCCTTTATTGGCGAAGCAGGTCCACTCACCATTGCCTTGATTATCGCTGGTACCTCTTGGGCGTGGGGCGCACGTGTTGTCCGTTCTCAAACCATGGCTCTGCGCGAGAAAGAGTTTGTGAAAGCCGCTGAAGTATTGGGCGAGTCTTCATTCCGCATCATCTTCGTTGAAATTTTACCAAACCTAATCCCGATTGTCGGTGCAAGCTTCATCGGCTCAGTAATGCTCGCTATCAATACTGAGGCTGTAATCTCGTTCTTGGGCCTGGGCGATGCCAACACCATCAGTTGGGGCATCATGCTTTACAACGTGCAAACCTCATCAGCAATGTTGATTGGCGCATGGTGGGAAGTATTAGCACCTTGTATCGCCTTAACTCTTTTGGTGACTGGTCTTGCTCTACTTAACTTTGCCGTTGATGAAATTGCTAACCCACAGCTTCGTTCTCACAAAGGCATGAAACGCTGGAAGAAACTGGCAGAGAAAGACAAGAAAGAGCGCGCGCCTGAAATGGCACCACAAAATGCACTATGGAGCGGAGATAAATAATCATGACTGCACCACTAATTTCTATCCGTAACCTATGCGTAGATTACATCACAGATGCGGGCGATGTCCGCGCCTGTAACAACGTTAGCTTTGACATTGCGCCAGGTGAAGTCTTTGGCCTGGCAGGTGAATCTGGCTGTGGTAAATCCACAGTTGCTTTCTCGCTCATGCGTCTTCATAAGCCGCCAGCATTCATCACTGGTGGTGAGGTCATCTTCAACGGTGAAGACATCATTAAGTACAGCGATGAACGTATGCAATCATTCCGCTGGAGCGAGATGTCGATGGTGTTCCAAAGTGCTATGAACGCATTAAATCCGGTGCTTACGATGGAAGAGCAGTTTTGCGATGTCATCATGCGCCATACCAACATGACACGTGAACAAGCGAAAAAGCGCGCCGAAGGATTGTTGGAAATCGTTGATATTCACCCAAGCCGCTTGAATGACTACCCACACCAATTTTCTGGTGGTATGCGCCAGCGCTTAGTCATTGCGATTGCTCTGGCTCTCAATCCAAAGATGATCATCATGGATGAGCCAACGACGGCACTCGATGTTGTGGTTCAGCGTGAGATCTTACAAAAAATCTATGCACTGAAAGAAGAGTTCGGCTTCTCGATCCTTTTCATTACCCACGACTTGTCACTCATGGTCGAGTTCTCGGATCGAATCGGCATTATGTACTCTGGTGAGTTGATTGAAGTCGCCCCTTCTAAGCAAATTCTGGAAAGTCCTTACCACCCTTACACCAAAGGTTTGGGTAGCTCTTTCCCTCCACTAACTGGTCCTAAAACCAAATTAACTGGTATTCCAGGCAACCCTTTGAACCTATTAGAGATTCCTCAAGGCTGCCGCTTCCAAGCTCGCTGCGACCGCGTCCACGAAGCTTGTACACGAGTACCAACTCAGCTGCGTCAAATTGAACCTGGTCGTTTTTCAAATTGCCACTTATACGGCGACACGATTGCTCAAGCTAAGGTTTAACAACAAAAAATAACGCTAGCTAAGAACAAAATTACACTGGAGAGAATTATGAGCAAACAACTCGGCGAACTGCTGATTGAGGGTAAACATGTCGTTAAGGACTTCCCTTTAAATAGTAACTCAATCAAGCAGTCAAAAATGCGCGCGATCAACGACGTGTCATTCAAGATGTACAAGAGCCGCGGTTTGTCAGTAGTAGGTGAATCAGGATCTGGTAAATCTACTACCGCTAAAATGATAGCTAAAATGTACGCCCCTACCGAGGGTGTAATCGAATACAGAGGTCGTGATATCCAAGATATTACCTCTCGACATGACTTGATGACATACCGTGAAGGCGTACAAATGGTATGGCAGGACCCATTTGGCTCACTAAACCCTACACACAATATCTTTCACCACATTGCTCGCCCGTTGCTGATCCATAAAAAGATTGCACCAGGCAACAAAAAGGAACTGGAAGAACGTGTGTACGACCTACTTGAACAAGTTGGTCTTATTCCACCAAAAGAAACGGCGCAAAAGTTCCCGCACCAGCTATCTGGCGGTCAGCGTCAACGTGTAAACCTAGCTCGTAACATCGCTGTAGGTGCAGAAGTGGTATTGGCAGATGAGCCAACATCAATGCTGGACGTGTCAATTCGTGCTGGTGTTCTTAACTTGATGGAAGAGATGAAGTTCGAGAAACAAATGTCTCTGCTTTACATCACTCACGACATCGCAACGGCGCGTTACATTGCTGAAGATCTCGCGGTTATGTACGTAGGTCACATGGTTGAATGGGGGGATACTGAGGAAATCATTCACGATCCTCAACACCCATATACGCAACTGTTGGTATCTGCTGTGCCTGATCCATCGAAGTCTATCCACGAGAAGCTGAAAGGCAACAAAGGGGAAATCCCACTTTGGACACCGGATTCAGTCGGCTGCCCATTTGCAGGACGCTGCGTACACGCAACCGATAAATGTCGCGAACGACTACCAGGCGTCACTCAGCTTTCTGAGAACCACTTTGTTCGCTGTTACTTATTTGAAGATTAATTATAACGAGGGTCAGGTTCAGCCTGACCCATTCCTGTTTTATCGTTTCCCGGAGACATTGAATGCTGCTACTGACTAACCACATTGGTTATGAACATCTGGGCCCAAAGAAAGCCATTGTCCAGACCGAACAACCACACTTGTCTTCTTACACTGCTCAATTGATTTGTGCCACTAGCGAGCAAACCGTGGCAACTTTTGCGGTTGAAGAACAAGGTAAAGTGGCGAACTGGCATCAGGGCTATTTCTACCTCATCGACTTTTCATCTTTCACAGATTCAGGCGACTATTTCCTGCAAGTGGAAGATACGCGCTCTTCCTCTTTCACCATTGGCGAACATATTCTGTTGGATCAAACTTTGTCGGATGTGATCCACTACTTCAAATCACAACGTTGTGGTGGAATTTTCGATCAACAAGATCGACAAGTTCCAGTGCTCAGCGCCAACCAAACGGTTGATGTACACGGAGGGTGGTACGACGCATCTGGAGACGTTAGCAAGTATTTAAGTCATCTTTCATACGCTAATTATTTGAACCCTCAACAAACCCCAATGGTGGTTTGGAACATCCTAAAAGGACTTTCATTGCTTGAAGGAAGCGAAGACATTGCAGCCTTCACACGTACACGTCTTATTGAAGAAGCCCTGTTCGGTGCAGACTTCCTTGTTCGTATGCAAAACGAAAAAGGCTTCTTCTACATGACAGTCTTTGATAAGTGGAGCAAAGATACTGCGCAACGAGAAATCTGTGCCTACGAAACGCAACTTGGTCACAAATTTGATGACTACCAAGCAGGCTTTCGACAAGGTGGCGGTGTCGCCATCGCAGCGCTGGCCGCGGCGTCGCGTTTAGGTGTTCACGGCGAATACGATCAACAAAAATACCGCAATGCTGCTGAAAATGGTTACTGGCACTTAAAAGAGCACAATACGCAGTACCTCAATGATGGTGCAGAAAACATTATCGACGAATATTGTGCGCTACTAGCCAGTGTAGAACTGTTTAAAGCCACCAAAGAAACTCGCTACTTGGAAGAGAGCCGTTTGTGGGCACAACGCTTAGTTGCCCGCCAAATGAGCGACGAGCAGATTCAACACTTTTGGTCAGCAAACCAAGACGGCAGTCGTCCATACTTTCACGCTGCCGAAGCAGGTCTACCCGTTATTGCCTTGTGCGAATATCTATCAATTGAAGACGACTCCGTACAGACAGAATCTGTAAAACGCATCGTTAACCGAGCGTGTGAGTTTGAGATCAAAATATCGAATAAAGTGACCAACCCATTCGGTTACCCTCGCCAGTATGTTAAAGGCGTAAATGAGTCAAAACGCGATGCATTTTTTGTCGCACACAACAATGAATCCGGCTATTGGTGGCAAGGCGAGAATGCTCGATTGGGCTCACTCGCGACCATGGCGTATCTTGCTCAACCGCATATAGCGTCGCAGGAAATACAGCAACAACTTTCCGTGTTTGCTCAAGATGCCTTGAACTGGATTGTAGGCTTAAACCCATACGACATGTGCATGCTTGATGGCCACGGTCGCAACAACCCTGATTACCTTCCTCAATATGGTTTCTTCAACGCTAAAGGCGGTGTGTGTAACGGAATCACTGGCGGCTTTGAAGACGAGGAAGACATCGCATTTAACCCACCAGCACAAAAAGACGACATGTTACAAAACTGGCGCTGGGGCGAACAATGGATCCCGCATGGCGCTTGGTACTTACTCGCGATAATGAGTCAAGCTCAGCATATTTCTCAGTTGGCAACCTCTAAAAATATTAAGGAACAATAATCATGGGGATGTATTTTGTCGGTATCGATGGTGGCGGCACGTCATGTCGAGCCAGGATTAAAGATTCACAAGGTAATTTTATTGGCGAGGCCAAAAGCGGCAGCGCCAACATCATGCTAGGAGCTGAAATAGCAATGGCTTCGATTCTTGAATCCATAACTTCAGCAGCCGAGCAAGGCGGTCTGACACAACAAGATTTTGCATCGATGCATGTCGGCTTAGCCCTTGCAGGTGCTGAGCACAAAGCATCTTGGCAAGCCTTCATGTCTCTTCCTCATCCGTTTACCAGTATGACTCTTAATACTGATGCTTACGGCGCGTGCGTTGGTGCACACAATGGCGAAGATGGCGCAATCATGATCGCAGGAACGGGTTCTTGTGGCATCTATCTTAAAGGATTGGAGCAGCACGTTGTCGGTGGTCGCGAATTCCCGATTTCGGATCAAGGTGGCGGCGCAGTGATGGGGCTTCGCCTAGTTCAACAAGTGTTGTTAGCTGAAGATGGCATCAGAGAGAAAACGCCTCTAGCACAACACGTCATGGCACATTTCGAAAATGACGTTGATAACGTGGTGGCTTGGTCTAAACAAGCACTTCCTCGTGATTATGGGCAGTTTTCTCCTGCAATTTTCCAACATGCAGAACAAGGTGATGCACTGGCAATTGAAATGCTGAAACAAACTGCAGCTGATATAGAAATGTTTCTCGTGGCATTAAACAAGCGTGGCGCAACGCGTATTTGTTTAATGGGCAGCATTGCTGAACGTATTTTACGTTGGCTTTCGCCACCAGTTCAGCAATGGGTTGTTGAGCCACAGTTTGACGCGATTGAAGGCGCAATTATGTTTGCAGGTAAACCTGAACACAACCTTTACTCGCTCAGTGCGGCGTAGGAGTAGATATGGAATATCGTGTTGATCTCGTCGTCCTATCAGAGCAAAAGCAAAACTGCCGTTTTGGATTGACGTTTCATAATTTAAGCGATCAAGATCTCCACAATTGGAGCCTGATTTTTGCTTTTGATCGCTACATTCTGCCGGATAGTGTTTCGAATGGTCAGCTCAAGCAAATTGGCAGCTACTGCACCCTCAAACCAGAAGGGTTGGTGCTGGCAGCTAACCATCATTTTTACTGCGAGTTCAGTATTGGTTCGAATCCATTCCGTTACTATTCTGATGGATTCAATGAAGCCTTGGTCAACTTTGAAGTCAACGGCAACCTTCAGCGAGCTCAAGTCGATGTCACGCCGATCGTATTGGCTTCACCGTACCGTGAACGTAGTGAGATCCCTTCCAGCTTGACGCATGCGCAGCCTTTATTGCCAAAACCAAACCATATAGAAGTCAGCGATCACTACTTTAGCTTTAATCATCAAGCTGGCGTTGCGGTTTATTCAAACCTAGCCAATTCAGCTAAAGAGTGGTTACTTGAAGAGCTTAAGCGCATTCATCAATTTGAGTTCGCATCAGACAATGGCAGTCAGATCATCTTCAAAGGCAACCCAACCTTGGATGAAGGCGCTTACAAACTGAAGGTAGCAGAAGAGTCGATCAAAATTGAAGCTGGCTCTTCGTCTGGTTTTACCCATGCTTGTGCAACGTTATTGCAACTGATCAAAGTTGGCGATCAACCAGCCTCAATGGAAGTGGTTTGCTGTTCAATCAAAGACCGACCACGTTTTCGTTACCGCGGTATGATGCTAGATTGTGCTCGCCATTTTCACTCCGTTGAGCAAGTCAAACGTTTGATCAACCAGTTGGCTCACTACAAGTTCAATACATTCCATTGGCACCTTACCGATGATGAAGGTTGGCGAATTGAGATCAAATCATTGCCTCAACTAACCGATATTGGTGCATGGCGTGGGTTGGATGAAACCAATGAGCCACAGTACACGCACCTTGCTGAGCGTTACGGCGGTTTTTACACTCAAGAAGACATCAAAGACGTGGTTGCCTTTGCTTCGAAACGAGGCATCACTGTTATCCCTGAAATCGATGTACCAGGCCACTGCCGAGCTGCCATCAAGTCGTTACCACACCTATTGGTAGAAACAGAAGATACCACCGAATACCGCAGTATTCAGCATTACAACGACAACGTCATTAACCCAGCTCTGCCGGGAAGTTATGAGTTTATCGACAAAGTGTTGGAAGAAGTCTCCGCGCTGTTCCCTGCGCCTTATGTTCATATCGGTGCGGATGAAGTACCTAACGGGGTTTGGTCAAAAAGCCCTGCGTGCCAAGCACTAATGGAACAACTGGGTTACAGCGACTACAAAGAGTTACAAGGGCACTTCTTGCGTCATGCCGAAGACAAACTGCGCAAACTTGGCAAGCGCATGCTGGGTTGGGAAGAAGCACAGCATGGTGACAAAGTCAGCAAAGACACAGTGATCTATTCGTGGTTAAGCGAAGAAGCGGCGTTGAACTGCGCGCGCCAAGGTTTCGATGTGGTGCTACAACCTGCACAAACCACCTACCTAGATATGACCCAAGACTACGCACCAGAAGAACCGGGCGTGGATTGGGCGAACCCGTTGCCGCTAGAAAAAGCTTACAACTATGAACCACTCGCTGAAGTGCCAGCCGACGATCCAATACGTAAACGCATTTGGGGCATTCAAACAGCATTGTGGTGCGAAATCATTAACAACCAGTCTCGTATGGACTACATGGTCTTCCCGCGCTTAACCGCAATGGCAGAAGCATGTTGGACAGACAAACAACACCGAGACTGGACCGACTATTTATCACGCTTGAAAGGACACCTATCGCTGCTTGATTTGCAGGGAGTGAATTACCGTAAACCGTGGAAGTAATACAGAGCTGATGTAGAAGCATCACGCTTGAAGAGTTTTTAAATTTTGGCTGCAGATGCAGCTTTGTAAAAAGGAAATACACAAATGAAATACGGCTATTTCGATAACGAGAATCGTGAATACGTCATTACTCGCCCTGATGTACCTGCTCCTTGGACCAACTACCTAGGTACAGAAAAATTCTGTACCGTTATCTCGCACAACGCGGGTGGCTACTCGTTCTACAACTCTCCAGAATACAACCGTGTTACTAAATTCCGTCCAAACGCGACATTCGATCGCCCAGGACACTACGTTTACCTACGTGATGATGAGACGGGTGATTACTGGTCAATCTCTTGGCAACCAGTTGCCAAAAGCCTAGACGAAGCGAACTACGTAGTTCGTCATGGTTTGTCGTACTCTAAATTCAAGTGTGAATACAGCGGCATTAGCGCAACCAAAACGCTCTTTGTACCAAAAGGCGAAGATGCAGAAATTTGGGATGTGGTCATCAAGAACACCTCTGACAAACCGCGTACGATCAGCGCATTCTCATTTGTCGAGTTCTCGTTCAGCCACATTCAATCTGATAACCAAAACCACCAGATGTCTCTCTACTCTGCTGGTACGTCATACAACGAAGGCGTGATTGAATACGACCTGTACTACAACACGAACGATTTCGAAGGCTTCTACTACCTAGCGTCAACGTTTGATCCAGATTCATACGACGGTCAACGTGATAGCTTCCTAGGTCTATACCGCGACGAAGCAAACCCACTAGCAGTAGAACAAGGTAAGTGTTTTAACACCGCACAAACGTGTTACAACCACTGTGGCTCTCTGCACAAGCAATTTACTATCCAACCAGGTGAAGAAGTTCGCTTTGCTTACATTCTGGGTATCGGCAAAGGTAACGGTGAACGTCTGCGTGCTAAGTACCAAGACCTTGCAGAAGTCGACAATGCATTTGCGGGTATCAAAGCACACTGGGATGAGCGTTGTGGCAAGTTCCAAGTGAAATCACCAAACGAAGGTCTAGATACCATGATCAATGCTTGGACACTGTACCAAGCAGAAACTTGTGTGGTGTGGTCTCGTTTTGCTTCGTTCATTGAGGTGGGTGGTCGTACTGGTCTTGGTTACCGCGATACAGCGCAAGATGCAATCTCAGTTCCTCACGCTAACCCAGCAATGACGCGCAAACGTATCGTTGACCTACTGCGCGGCCAAGTGAAAGCGGGTTACGGTCTACACCTATTCGATCCAGACTGGTTCGATCCAGAAAAAGCGGATGTTAAACCATCGAAATCCCCAACAGTTGTTCCTACTCCATCTGATGAAGACAAGATCCACGGTATTGAAGACACGTGTTCTGATGACCATCTATGGCTAGTTCCAACCATCTGTAAGTACGTGATGGAAACGGGTGAGCACAGCTTCTTCGACGAAGTGATCCCTTACGCAGATGGCGGCGATGCAAGCGTTTATGACCACATGAAAGCAGCGCTAGACTTCTCTGCGGAGTACGTGGGTCAAACCGGTATCTGTAAAGGTCTTCGTGCAGACTGGAACGACTGTCTAAACCTAGGTGGCGGCGAGTCTTCAATGGTGTCTTTCCTACACTTCTGGGCGCTACAAGAGTTTATCGACCTTGCAAAATACCTACGCAAAGACGCTGACGTTGAGAAGTACACCGAGATGGCGGCAAACGTGCGTGAAGCGTGTGAAACACACCTTTGGGACGAAGAAGGCGGCTGGTATATCCGTGGTCTAACGAAAAACGGCGACAAGATCGGTACTGCACAGCAAAAAGAAGGTCGTGTACACCTTGAGTCAAACACGCTTGCAGTACTTTCTGGTGCGGTATCTCAAGAGCGCGGTGAGAAAGCGATGGACGCAGTCGACGAAAATCTATTCTCTGAATACGGCCTTCACCTAAACTCGCCATCATTCGCTACGCCAAACGATGACATCGGTTTCGTAACGCGTGTTTATCAAGGCGTAAAAGAGAATGGCGCAATCTTCTCGCACCCAAACCCATGGGCTTGGGTAGCTGAAGCGAAACTGGGTCGTGGTGACCGTGCAATGAAGTTCTACGATGCACTTAACCCATACAACCAGAACGACATCATCGAAAAACGTATTGCAGAACCTTACTCATATGTTCAGTTCATTATGGGTCGTGACCACCAAGACCACGGTCGTGCAAACCACCCATGGTTAACAGGTACATCTGGCTGGGCTTACTTCGCTGTTACCAACTTTATCCTTGGTGTGCGTACAGGCTTCGATGGCCTGACTATCGATCCATGTATCCCAACAAACTGGCCAGGGTTTGAAGTGACTCGTCAGTGGCTAGGCGCGACTTACAACATAAAAGTCGTTAACCCTGACTCAGTCAGCAAAGGCGTGAAATCTATCACTCTGAACGGCGAAGCTATCACTGGCGCATCAGTACCAGTTCAAGCGGAAGGTTCCGTCAACGAAGTGATCGTAACACTAGGTTAATCGCTTCAAAACGTCCCAATGCACTTTTGCTTTTTAGCTTGTGCATTGGGCTCGCTAGCAAAATTTTAAGGCGCGGAGTATTGCCGCCCTTATTGAGGTTCGAATCATGATCAAATTTGGTACAGGCGGTTGGCGCGCATTCATCGGTGAAGAATTCACCAAAGATAATGTACGTTTGGTGGCTCAAGCAGTCGCAAACATTACGAATAACGAATCTGTTGCTGATCGCGGCTTTGTCATTGGTTATGACCGACGCTTTCTGTCTGACAAAGCTGGCCGTTGGTTTGCCGAAGTTTTAGCAGCAAACGGCATCGTCGTTAGCTTTATCGATAAGTTTGTTCCAACGCCTATCGTAATGTTTAAAGCGAAGGAAATGGGCTGCGCTTACTCGGCATGTATTACGGCATCGCACAACCCGGCCGATTACAACGGCATTAAAGTCTTCATTGAAGGCGGTCGTGATGCAGATGAAATCATCACCCAGAAAATCGAATCACAAATCAATACGCTCACTGCACAAGATGTAAAAAGTGTCGATTTTGAACAAGCGGTTGAAGATAAGCTGATTCAAATTATCAACCCGATGAACGAATTCGTAGATTCGATAATTAACTTTATTGATATCGAGTCGATCAAAAAAGCCAACCTACGCGTTTTGATTGACCCGATGTTCGGTGTCGCAAAAAATGCACTGCAAACCGTATTAATCAACGGCCGCTGTGACGTTGATGTGATTAACGATGGAAAAAACCCAGACTTCGGTGGGTTAATGCCTTCGCCAAGTGCTGCAACACTCTACCGTTTGATGCACCTAGTAAAAGAGCAAGGTTACGATATTGGCATCGGTACCGATGGCGATGCGGACCGTCTTGGTATTATTGACGAAAAAGGTAACTTCATTCATCCGAATGAAGTCCTGATTCTACTTTATTATTACTTATTGGAGTACAAAGGTTGGACAGGTTCCGTGGTACGTAACATCGCGACGACTCATCTTCTCGATAAAATTGCTGAAGACCACGGTGAAAAATGCTTTGAGGTACCAGTAGGCTTTAAGCACATCAGTTCTCAAATGGAAGCGGATGACTCACTGATTGGTGGGGAAAGCTCTGGTGGTTTAACTATTCGCGGTCATATCAAAGGTAAAGATGGTGTGTTCGCATCAAGCTTACTGGTTGAAATGATCTCGGTAACGGGCAAAAAGTTGTCTGAACTACTAGATGAAATCTACGGTAAGTACGGCTACGCGTACATGGCAGAAGGTGATTGCAAATTCAAACCAGCGCAAAAAGAAGCCCTGTTCAACAAGATATATGTTGAAAAACAACTGCCTGAGTTTGAGTTCGATATTGAAAAAGTCAGCTACGAAGATGGTGCGAAAGTGTACTTCAAGAATGGCGGTTGGATCATCGCCCGCTTCTCTGGTACTGAGCCACTACTGCGTATTTTTGCAGAAATGCAAGATAAGGACACTGCGGAACGTGTTCTTCAACAGTTTAAAGACTTCTTATCTTTATAACTGACCTTGTGCCCGCTTCGAGCACTTCGGCTACGCTTGTCATGTAATTCAAGCTGTCGCTAAGGGGGAGAATACTTGCCCGGCATTACTGCCGGGCTTTTTTATTATGTGTAGGAAGGAATAAGAGAAGTAGTAAAGGTACCCAGTAACGTTATGCGAATGCCAGCACGCCCTGCGTTTCAATTTTCACAGCAACAGACTCACCAATATTTAATGCCTGCGATGCTGTAGCCAACAAACGGTCGCCATTCGCATCAATCACGTAACGGCAATGGTCGCCCATAAAGTGCTGCTCCAGCACCGTTACTGAGCTCTCTTCATCGGATTGAATTTGCACATGTTGCGGCCTTAGCAACAAAGAGCATTCAGACTGCACTGGGATCTCTTGTTGGGCTGTGGCTTCAACCACACCCAAGTGGGTTTCATATTCTGAATCCGAAACTCGTTTAGCAGCCAGATAGCTACCACCACCTAAGAAATCCGCAACAAACTTACTTGAAGGCTGATAGTAAAGCTCAGATGCCGTGCCATACTGCTCGATAACACCATTGTTCATCACTGCCATTTTATCAGCGAAGGCAAAAGCCTCTTCACGGCTATGCGTAACAAAAATGGCAGTCACGCCTTGCGCCTTAAAAATCTTACGGATCTCACTTATCAGCTCATGGCGAACTTGCGTATCAATATTAGAGAACGGCTCATCCAGCAGCAATAAGTCTGGGCTGTAAGCTAATGAGCGAGCAATCGCAACACGCTGCTGCTGTCCACCAGACAACTGATGTGGATAACGATCGCCATAGCCTTGTAAATGCACGAGCTCGAGCATCTCTTGAACTTTGCCATTTTTCTCTTTTGTCGAGTAATGCTTTAAGCCAAAGGCAATATTTTGCTCCACCGTCAGGTGAGGAAAAAGCGCATAATCTTGGAAAATCATCCCGATATTACGCTGTTCTGGTGGCAACCAGTTCTCCCCATCATCAATCGTGACGCAATTTAAGCTCATTTCGCCTGACGTTAATGGCAATAGCCCTGCAACGGCTTTTAATAGTGTTGTTTTTCCGCAACCACTTGCACCTAGTAAACAGACAATTTGCCCTTGTTCCACCTCAAGAGACAATGATTCCAGTACGGTTTGATCATCATATTGGCAAGTTAGGTTTTTAATTGATAATGCGCAGCTCATCAGTGATTTTGCTCCAGTGAACGGTTAACAACAACAAGCGGGATCAACCCAACAAGAACCAACAAAACCGCAGGCAAAGCGGCCAATTCCAAATGCTCATCCGAGGCGAAGTTATAAACGTATGTGGCTAGTGTTTCAAAGTTAAACGGACGAAGTAATAGGGCCGCATTGAGCTCTTTCATCGACTCGATAAACACTAACAGAGCCGCAATCAGTGCACCACGTTTAACCAGCGGAAAGTGCACACGCCACAGCATGGCATTAGGCTTACAACCCATGGTGCGAGACGCCATATCTAACGAAGGCGAAATTTTATTTAAGTTACTTTCGATACTACCAATCGCCACCGCTGAAAAGCGCACAACCATGGCAAAAACCAGGGCGAACATGGAGCCAGAAAAAATAAGTCCCGGTCTTCCCCACTCCATGGCTTTAGCAAGGTCGTTGACGCGGTGATCCATAAACAGTACTGCGACCATCACACCAATCGCTAATACGGTTCCTGGCACTGCATACCCCATCGAAGAAAGACGCATAAATGCCAAGCTTTCGCGCTTGCCATTAACGCGATGGGTAAAGTTAACGATCAGTGCGACAGCAACACCAATAATGGCGGCAATAACCGACACGACCAAACTATTCCATGCGTATTCACGAAACTCGGGGGTCCAACTCTGCGCAAAGTAAGTTATCGCATAATCAATCAGCTGTAGTAATGGCAAAATAAACGCGACCGAAACCAAGCCCCAACACCAAACCAGCGCGGTCCACTTTTTCCAGCCCGTCAACTCATAACGAAAATCTTCGTGACTGTTAAATTGGCTTTGAAAAAGCTTTTGTTTACGACGACTGTAGCGTTCGGCACTGAGAAGCAGTACTACAATGACGAGCATCATGGCAGAAATCTTGGCTGCAGCATTAAGATTAGAGTACCCCAACCAAGTATCGTAGACCGCTGTGGTTAACGTATTCACAGCGAAGTAACTTACAGTACCAAAGTCACCGATAGTCTCCATTGCGACCAGCGACAAACCCACAGCGATAGAAGGTCGCACTAATGGCATAGAGATGCGCCAAAAGCTTTCCCATGGAGAGCATTTGAGCAAACGCGCGCTTTGCAACAAAGAGACATTTTGCTCCATAAATGCAGCTCGACACAGCAAATACACATAAGGGTACAGCACTAAAGCCAACACAAAGGTCGCGCCAGGCAAGGTGCGAATATCAGGGAACCAATACTCGCCAGGTCCCCATCCGGTTACATCACGCAAAAAGATCTGAATCGGTCCTGCAAAATCAAACCAATCCGTAAAAATATAACCAATGATATAACCTGGCATCGCAAGAGGTAGCACCAATGCCCACTGCAACCATTTTTCGGTCGGCAGTTTACACATGGCCATTATCCAAGCGCTTGGTATACCAAGAATTAAGGACAACACCATTACGCCAATAGTGAGCGCAACCGTGTTAAAAATATAAGTCGGCATGACTGTCGCCATTAAATGGGCAAACAAATCATCCGTTTCACCAATTGCGGTGTAGAAGATCGCTAAGATCGGCAAAACCAGTAGCAGAGTTATTACCCCACTACTGGTTTTCCATAAAGAGTGTTTATCTTTCATCGCCTAATTACTGCAAGGCTGTATGAAATACAAATGCTGTTGCAAATACATCTCATATCCTTTAATCAAATGGGGGTACTGTTATACCCCCACAAGGAATTAAAGGTCAAATTTCACTTCGTCTAATAGCTTAATTGCCGCTTCGTGGTTGGCTGCAATATCGTCTAGAGAAAGCTTGTCTGCTTTAAAGTCACCCCAAGATTCCACAAGTTCAGAACGCTTCACGCCTTCTTTAACAGGGTACTCGTAGTTAACTTCTGCGTACATCTGCTGCGCTTTGTCACCCGTTAGGAATTCCATTAGCTTCACAGCATTGTCTTTGTTTGGAGAGTACTTCGCCATCGCCATACCAGAGATGTTTACGTGAGTACCTGTAGTCTCTTGGTTAGGAAAGTTGATGTAAACTGCATCTGCCCAAGCTTTTTGCTCTTTGTCGTTAACCATTTTACCTAGGTAGTAGCTGTTACCTAGAGAAACATCACATAGGCCTTCTTTGATCGCTTTAACTTGTGCACGATCGTTACCTTGTGGTTTGCGAGCAAGGTTTGCTTTCACGCCTTCCAACCACTCTTTGGTTTCTGCTTCGCCATTGTGAGCAATCATTGCTGAAACTAGAGAAACGTTGTACGGGTGCTTACCGCTACGAGTACAAATTTTACCTTTGAACTCTGGCTTAGCTAGATCTGCATAGTTGAAATCTGCGCCTAGTTTACCTACGCGATCACGTGAAGAGTAAACACTACGTGAGCGTAGAGTTAGGGCAAACCACTCATTCTCTTTATCTTGGTATTGAGCTGGTACGTTTTCTTCAATGATTTTGCTATCTACTTTCTGAACTAAACCTTTGTTTGTCAGTTCAGCTAGACGACTGATGTCTGTCGTAAGGATAACATCAGCTGGGCTGTACTCGCCTTCTTGAGCTAGCTTTTCTGCTAAGCCTTTTTTAGCAAATTTTACGTTTACTTTGATGCCAGTTTCTTTAGTGAACTCGTTGAACATAGGCTCAACTAGGAAAGGTTGACGGTAAGAGTAGACGTTCACTTCTTCAGCAGCCATTGCTGTTGGAGCTAAGGTTGCGCAAGTTAATGCTGAAAGAGTTAGCAGTTTTTTCATTGTTTAATCCTTTACCATGCTAATGATAACGTTTATCAGTTGCGTTATTATATGTATGTTCAATAAGAAGACAATGACAAATATTAAAAAACCTGCTCATCGGAGCAGGTTTTTATATGTTGAGAGTGTAACTATTTATTACAGGCTATTGATTACTTCACAGTGACAAATTCTGGGTACGCACCGACGCCACAATCATGCATGTCCATACCTTCCATTTCTTCATCTTCCGTGACGCGAATTCCAACGGTTGCTTTCAAGATAGCCCACACCACTAGACTGGCACCAAATACCCAAGCAAAGATAACGACTGCACCTAAAAGCTGCGCACCGAATGTAGCATCGCCGTTACTTAGTGGCACAACCATCAAACCAAAGAAGCCACAAACACCATGCACTGAAATCGCACCGACTGGGTCATCAATTTTTAGTTTATCTAGGCCAATGATGCTGAATACGACTAGCGCGCCAGATACTGCACCGATAGCAACTGCATATAATGGCGATGGTGATAGAGGATCTGCGGTGATAGCAACCAAGCCAGCTAGCGCACCATTGAGAATCATCGTTAAATCCGCTTTGCCCCAAGTCGTTTTACATACAAATAGCGCCGCAATAGCACCTGCAGCAGCAGCTGCGTTGGTGTTTAGGAAGATCTGACCTACCGCTGTTGCGTTCTCAAAGTCTGAAACCATCAACTGAGAACCACCGTTAAACCCAAACCAACCAAACCAAAGGATGAAAGTACCTAGTGTTGCCAAAGGCATGTTTGAACCTGGAATCGGGTAGATTTCACCGTTTTTTCCATATTTACCTTTACGAGCACCAAGCAATAACACACCAGCGAGAGCTGCAGAAGCACCAGCCATATGTACGATGCCTGAACCCGCAAAGTCGCTAAATCCAGCTTCTGCTAGGAAACCACCGCCCCATGTCCAATAACCTTCCATTGGGTAGATAAATGCGGTCAAAATTGCAGAGAAAACCAAGAAAGACCAAAGCTTCATACGTTCAGCCACCGCACCAGAAACGACGGACATTGCCGTTGCAACGAAGACGACTTGGAAGAAGAAGTCAGATTCTAGAGAGTGATCAGCCCCTTCTCCTTGGGTACCAATCAACGCACCAAATGAAGGTAACCAGCCTCCTTCTCCGTTGTCGACATACATGATGTTGTAACCAACGATCAGAAACATCGTACATGCAATTGCGTACAAACAGATGTTCTTCGTAAGAATTTCTGTTGTGTTCTTAGAGCGCACAAGACCAGCCTCTAGCATCGCAAAACCAGCTGCCATCCACATTACCAACGCACCGGAAATGAGGAAGAAAAAGGTGTCAAGTGCGTAACGTAACTCGGTTACTGTTGTTGTTAATTCCATAATAAGTTTCTCCAATCCCTTGAATTCTTAAAGTGCTTCTGCGTCCATTTCGCCCGTTCGGATACGCACCGCTTGGTTCAGGTCGTAGACAAAAATTTTACCGTCACCAATCTTTCCTGTTTGCGCAGCTTTTGTAATCGCTTCAACCACTCGCTCAACATTATCCGCATGAGTAGCGATTTCAATTTTCACTTTTGGTAGGAAATCGACCTGATACTCAGCGCCGCGATACAGTTCCGTGTGGCCTTTTTGACGACCAAACCCCTTAACTTCTGATACCGTCATCCCTTCGATACCGACGTTAGCCAATGCTTCTCGCACATCGTCTAATTTAAACGGCTTAATAATGGCATTGATTATTTTCATTCAATTCTCTCCGAAGCTTTCATCCTGAAACACTTCTAATAATCCAATCTACGTGCCAAGTTTTTAAGTCATTGAATAATAAAAACTAACGTCAATTTACATATCTATAAACAAAAAGGGCGCACCATATCGGTGCGCCCTTTTCACAAATTTAAAGCAACAGAAGGAAAGTTACCCAAAACTGTGCACTAAATGTTCAAAAAGTCTTTCCATCGCTCGATAAGAATCATGAAGTCCTCTATTCCACAGCTTGCTGTACTTTCTGCATTGTAGAAATCGAATTCACTTTCCATCTCAACATCATGGTCATGGGCCAATGCGTTTTCTTGCACTAGGACTTCATCGCCCTGAATCATCAAGCTAATTTCTGTTCCTGTTAGGTTATGCTCTTGAGAAGGCGCTGAAAATGACTGCTCAATTAGCTTTTCTACCTGAGCAATCTTCATAGGATCTTTGCCAATTTCTTCTTGTAGCCAGCGCCCAACAATCTCATGCCCCATGCTGCATTTTACGTAGTACTCGCCCATCAACGTGTTACGGATGAATTCAAATTCCATCGAGATTGCCTTTTCGTATCAATTTGGTGCGGAGTATAGCGAATTGCGCCCATAAAAAAAGCACCTCGTTTGAGGTGCTTTTTAATTGTGCCGTTAAACTTATGCAGGCTCTTGGAAGATCACTTCATCCGCTTTCTTGGTGTACTGATCCATTTTATGGAAGTTCAAGTAGCGGTAAGTATCTGTAGCGGTTGCATCAATTTGCTTCGCATACTCCAAGTACTCTTCTTTAGTTGGAATCTTACCAAGGATTGCACCTACGGCAGCTAGTTCCGCAGACGACAGGTAAACATTCGCACCAGTACCTAGACGGTTCGGGAAGTTACGCGTTGAGGTAGACATCACTGTTGATTTGTCTGCAACACGCGCTTGGTTACCCATACACAGTGAACATCCTGGTGTTTCGATTCGAACCCCAGCACGGCCAAAGATACCGTAATAACCCTCTTCCGTTAGCTGATCCTTGTCCATCTTCGTTGGCGGAGCGATCCATAGACGAGTTGCAAGCTGTCCGTTGAACTTATCTAGCAGCTTACCAGCAGCGCGGAAGTGACCGATGTTCGTCATACAAGAACCGATGAAGACTTCATCAATCGCTGTGCCTTGTACTTCAGACAACAAGCGAGCGTCATCCGGATCATTCGGTGCACATAGTACTGGCTCATTGATTTCAGCCATATCGATTTCAATAACATGTGCGTATTCAGCATCTTTATCCGCTTGCATCAGCTCAGGATTTGCCAACCACTCTTCCATCGCGGTAATACGACGTTCGATAGTACGGCGGTCACCGTAACCTTCAGAGATCATCCACTTCAGCATCACGATGTTAGAGTTTAGGTACTCTTCGATCGACTCTTGAGACAGTTTCACAGTACAACCTGCCGCCGAACGCTCTGCAGATGCATCAGAAAGCTCAAATGCTTGCTCAACCGTTAGCGTTTCTAGGCCTTCAATCTCAAGGATACGGCCAGAGAATTCGTTGATCTTGCCCGCTTTCTCTACTGTTAGTAGACCTTGCTGAATCGCGTAGTAAGGGATGGCATGAACAAGGTCACGCAGTGTGATACCCGGTTGCATTTCACCTTTAAAGCGAACCAAGATTGACTCAGGCATATCTAGTGGCATAACGCCTGTCGCAGCTGCAAAGGCAACCAACCCCGAACCTGCTGGGAATGAAATACCTAGCGGGAAACGAGTATGTGAGTCACCACCCGTACCGACTGTATCCGGCAGTAGCATACGGTTTAGCCATGAATGGATAATACCGTCACCCGGGCGAAGAGATACGCCACCGCGGTTCATGATAAAGTCCGGAAGTGTGTGGTGCGTGTTTACGTCTACTGGTTTTGGGTACGCAGAGGTGTGACAGAAAGACTGCATGACAAGGTCAGCAGAGAAGCCCAAACACGCCAAGTCTTTAAGTTCATCACGAGTCATAGGGCCGGTAGTATCTTGCGAGCCTACTGTCGTCATCTTCGGCTCACAGTAGGTACCAGGGCGAATGCCTTCTACGCCACACGCTTTACCAACCATTTTCTGTGCAAGCGTGTAACCCTTGCCAGAATCTGCAATTTCACCAGGTTTACGGAATACATCCGAAGGCTCAAGACCTAGCGATTGACGCGCTTTGTCTGTCAAACCACGACCGATGATCAATGGGATACGACCGCCAGCACGAACTTCATCAATCAGTACTTCCGTTTTCAGCGAGAACTCAGCTAAAACTTCACCTGTTTCGTGATTACAAACTTTACCTTCATATGGGTAAACATCGATAACATCGCCCATGTTGAGCTTAGTCACGTCGACTTCGATTGGTAGTGCGCCCGCATCTTCCATTGTGTTGAAGAAGATAGGTGCAATTTTACCACCAAGCACATAACCACCAGCACGTTTGTTTGGAACGTAAGGGATATCATCTCCCATGAACCAAAGTACTGAGTTGGTTGCAGATTTACGTGAAGAACCAGTACCAACAACATCACCAACGTAAACCAATTGGTGACCTTTTTCTTTCAATTCTTCAATTTGCTTGATCGGACCAATATTGCCCGGTTGATCAGGATTGATGCCTTCACGCTCGTTCTTCAGCATCGCAAGTGCGTGCACTGGGATATCAGGACGAGACCAAGCATCAGGTGCAGGTGAAAGGTCATCCGTGTTCGTTTCACCTGTTACTTTAAATACAGTTAGAGTGACTTTTTCTTCAAGCTTAGGCTTAGAAAGGAACCACTCAGCATCAGCCCATGACTGAAGTACTTTCTGTGCATGCGCATTGCCTGCTTTTGCTTTCTCTTCTACATCATAGAAAGCATCAAACATCAGAAGTGTATGAGACAGCGCTTCTACAGCAATCTCTGCCAGTGCTTCGTCATCCAATAGCTCAACGAGCGGTGCGATGTTGTAACCACCTTGCATAGTGCCTAGCAGTTCAGCCGCTTTTTCACGGCTCACAAGTGGTGATTTAACTTCACCTGTTGCTACAGCGGTTAGGAAACCCGCTTTAACATAAGCGGCTTCATCAACACCTGGTGGGATGCGGTTTTCAAGTAGGTCAAGAATGAACTCTTCTTCACCTTGTGGGGGATTTTTCAGAAGTTCTACAAGTCCAGCAACTTGTTCTGCGTCTAGCGGTTTAGGAACAACTCCTTCAGCAGCACGCTCTTCGACGTGTTTACGGTAGGCTTCAAGCACGACTTTTTCCTCTCATTGCGGTTCCTCCTCTATTATTACTATTGTTAAAGTAAAGGAGTGAACATCCTTGGAAACTTGGCTCTCCATTGCCCTTGTTTTCATTCAATTATGATTGAGAAACAGCGCCGTAGAGGCCAAACTGTGGGCAAAATAATAGCAAATTTAACCTTAAATTAAAATCTTATCATTTTGACCAACATAGCAACTTACGACTAAAGTTCTGCTAATTTTGACCAAATATGCCAAGTTTTTGCTTTCTCATACCCGATTAATTAAACGATGTTCCTACGATCAAATACACAGCATCCAAATCTTGCTCGGTACGACCGTATGCCAACATTATTGGTCCTATTGGTGAGTCAACACCGAAGAAGATGGAGCCTGCATTGTAAAGCGGCGCTTCGTTTAGTTTCAGATCATTATCAGACCAAACACCGCCATATTCGACCGATGCGCCCAGGTAGACTGGAGCTTCAAACAATCCGAAATCATTATCAAACCACTTATATCGGTACACCAAACTGCTGAAAAATAAGTTCTGTCCGATCAGGCTATTTCTTGGGATTCCCGATAGGCTTAAAAAGCCGCCCAACTCTCTGGGATCAAGCGGTAAAGATGAGTTTTTACTCTCTACAAAACTATATTCAGCATGTCCGACTAAAGTATGACGCTGATGACTCACTGCACCTTTAAATCGTGCAGAGATTTCATACACGGTATCTTCAATAATTTTGTCAGTCTCTAAAAGGCTAACGCCTTGAGGACTTTGATCATGAGACACTAAATATTCGAGATCGACTAAAAGTCCACGAGTCGGAAATGCGAAATCATCAAGTGTATCTAGGCGATAGTTGGCAAACAGGCCACGACGTTCAAAATCCAATTTACCAGCAGAAGCCAAAGTAGAAAGCTCAATATCTCCGGTTGAGTAGCGAGCGCCAAATCGAAGTTCTTGCCACAATGTGGGTTGGATACCTATCGCTAACTCTGTTGTAAAATCATCGTAAGTGACCGGAAAAAAGTCATTTACTGACTCTAAATCTGGTGCTTGAGGCTCTGTTAAAGGTAAGTTTCGGCTCTCACTGCCATAGGAAATTCGCCCCGATACAAAAAGTTCTTGGCTAGATAAAACAGGGGAATACAACTCAGCTTCAATCAGCTTATCCGTGCCCATTTCTACGTTGAACGCCAACTCCGCGCCATGAGAGTTTAAATTGGTAAAGTTGGTCGATATTCCTATGCCGTACTGGCTATCTGTATCGAAGTCATCTTCAAGAAAAAATCGGAAGTTGAGATAATTAGGTCCCCACGACTTCTCGTTAACATCAAAAACCAACAATGTCTCACCATCCACCTCTTCAAAGTGATAAGTGATGAGCTCGAACCGATCTAACGCGTAGAGGTTTTCAACGGCTTTCTCAATTTCGGCCGTTGAAATACGACGTCCGGTTTCTAGTTCAATACGATTCGTCAATAGCACATCGCTGTAGTGCGTGTTATTTACAATCACAATGTCATCAACCACACGCTGATCGCCATAAATCAAAGTTTTACGAACTTCTTGTTTGCGATCGATGTATTTTTGATAGTCCGCGTTGGACAAGCGCAACCCTTTCAGCTTGTCTTTTAACTGCTTGGTAATATCGTAACCCGCTTGAAAAGCCCAAGGCATTTTGTCGAACTCGACCGTTTCCATGGTGCCCACATTGGGACGAATATAAATATCTTGTGGTTCAAGCTCGTCCACTTGCTGTTGCGTACTGCGACGAACTAGGTAATTAGAAAGTTGATCCGCTACAGTAAACAGCCCGGTAAACTCATCTTCGGTTTTGTAGTCGGTGCTAATATCGACAGCAATAACAACATCTGCCCCCATGGCGCGAGCCACATCGACAGGCATGTTATTGACGACGCCACCATCGACAAGCATATGGCCATTGAGCTTATAGGGAGGGAGCGCTCCTGGTACAGACATACTGGCCATCATGGCGTCCACGAGGTAGCCATTGCCAAGAACCACTTCCTCTAGCGCAAGAATATCTGTCGCCACAGAGCGGTAAGGAATGGCAAGATCATCAAAAGAGTCGAATCGCCCTAAGTTCCCTGTAGTCTCACGCAATACGCGCAACATGTTCTGGCCTTGCACGACACCCGTTGGGGCACGAACCTCACCAAATCTTAAGCCGAGGTCAGTGTTAATTTGATAGCGGTCTTCATACTCTTTATCACGAACTCGGCGTTGACTACGGTCGACACGATCTCGATAACCACTGCTCCAATCGACGGTGTAGATAAAACTTTCAATTTCATCAGCGCTCATCCCCGTTGCATAGAGACCACCAACATAAGCGCCCATACTGGTGCCCGTTACGATATCGACCGGGATCTGCATCTCTTCTAATGCTTTGAGAGCGCCGATATGCGCAGCGCCTTTTGCTCCGCCACCAGCGAGCACAACCGCCACCTTTGGGCGAGGCTCCAAGTCATCCGTTTTTGCTAGAGAGTTTGCGAGGGAAACTGAAGGAGTGGTGATCAAAAAGGCACTAACCCAAAGCGCGAAATGGCGAGTCGACGGGCTTGATAACAGCTTTTTGAACATTCACTTCTTCCTTTGTTGAATTTCTTATCAAGTAGGGCGTGCTAGCAGCACCGCACTAACACGCCCTAATATGTACTAAGAATTGACCAGAGAGACAAGCTAATGTTGTTGATTTGGCGATGCTACCAATCAAATAAGCTGTTAAGCCAGTTTGATTTCTTCTCACACTGCTGCTTTATTTGACCCGTTTTATCCCAAACTGGCAGTTTGTAATCACTACGACAGTTCATTTCTAAACCACCATCTGATGTCGGCTTAAATCCTAACGTGGTGATCTCTCTTGGCCATGGAAGCTCTAAACGCTCAGGAATGCGTTGCTTCAAATACTCTGCGTACACTCGTAATGCACCGCTCGATCCCGTTAGATGAACCGGTTTGTTATCGTCGCGACCTAGCCAAATTGTCGTCACTTCACGGCCATCAACACCGACAAACCAGCTATCGCGGTTATCGTTACTGGTACCCGTTTTTCCTGCCAGTGCAGCCCAACCAAACTGGCTTTGTAAGAAGCGGCCTGTACCTTGAGCAACCCCCTGTTTCATCGCGTAGGTCGTTAGCCATGCTGCTTGCTCATCCACGGCTCTTGATGAACGAGGCAAGGATTGATACAGCACATTACCTTCCATATCCATCACTGAACGCAGAGCGGTCAGTTTCGCACGTTTGCCTGAGTTCGTCAGTGTCTGATACATCTGCGCGACTTCAAACGGCGTCAAAGAAAACGAGCCCAAAAACATCGAAGGCACTGGGCGGATTTCGTCTTTGTTGACGCCCAAACGTTCTAAAGTATTGGATACTTCTGGGATACCAAGCGCCATGCCTAAGCGCACAGTTGGCACGTTGAGTGACTTCGCTAAAGCAATGTAGAGTGGCACATCACCACGGTATTTTCGGTCGTAGTTACGCGGTGTCCATACATTACCTTTACTGCTTTTCAGGCTTAGCGGCGTGTCGTGCAGCGTCGTGCCTAGGTTATATTTTTCCGGTTGTTCTAAAGCCGTCAAGTAAATCGCTGGTTTAACTAGAGAACCAATTGGACGACTGGCATTGAGCGCGCGGTTAAAACCTTCATAACCAACACGTTTACCGCCAACCATGGCACGGATTTCACCACTATGACGATCAACCGCAACAGCGGCAGCTTCCAATTCTTTACCGCCTCGTTTAGCTAGCTCCGGGATCTTTTTCGCGATGGCTTGCTCCATTTTGCTTTGCGATACCGGATCCAGAGACGTAAACACGCGTAGTCCGGTTTCCGCTTTAAATCGCTCCCCCACTTTTTCTTTCAATTCAATGCTCAATTGTTGGAAATAAGCGGGCTGACGGCTCGCAATACGTGGTTTACTCTGCGTATCAAGCGAACGACTGACGGCTTGCTCATACTGCTCAGATGTCAGCATGTTTTGCTGCATCAACAAACGTAATACAAGATCGCGGCGCTCTTTCGTGCGCTCAGGGTAACGAATTGGATTGTAGTAAGATGGTCCTTTTACCATCCCAACTAACATCGCCAGCTGATCGATTCGCAGCTCTTGGATCGGTTGTCCAAAGTAATAACGCGATGCCAAGCCAAACCCGTGGATCGCTTCACCACCGCTTTGCCCTAGATACACTTCGTTAAGGTAGGCTTCCAAAATACGATCTTTGCTGTAACGGTAATCCAAAATTAACGCAATATACGCTTCTCTAACTTTGCGCCACAGCGTCTTATCACGGGTCAAAAACAGGTTTTTCGCCAACTGCTGAGTTAGCGTACTACCACCTTGAACAGTACGACCCGCTTTAATGTTTGCAACCATTGCTCGTGCAATCGCGAGTGGAGACACCCCATCGTGTTGATAAAAATCCCGGTCTTCGGTCGCAAGCAGTGCATCAACTAAAATTTCCGGGAACTGATCACGACGCAAGAACAGACGCTGCTCATCTTGATCTTTCTCCAGCATCCCCAACATCTTAGGCTCTAAGCGTAAGTAACCAAGATCACCTCGGGACTCTAAAGACTGAATACGCTGTAAGCCAGAATCTGAAAAATGGAGCATCACGTGACGATCCGGTTCAGGACCATCGGCAAATTCAAATGGACGACGGATCAGCTCAATACGAGTGGAAGAAGAAGAGTACTCACCAGGATAGCGAGGCTGACTTACCTTACGGTAATTCAGTACATCCAGCTCGTTGCGCAGTTCTTGAATGGTGATATTTTCACCCGGATTTAAGTTCAAGATGCGAGCATAAACCACCGTTGGCAGTTCAAACAGCTGGCCTTCAAAGCGCTCTTTCACGACACTATCTAAATAAATACCCACAAACAGCAAAACAGCGGCAAGCGCAACACCGGCTTTCCAGCTAAATGACCACAAAACTTTCAGCCACGAACGTTTCTCGTTAGCCGGCTTTTTACTCGGTGTGCGTCGAGTCGGTTTTGTCGTTCCTTTATTGGTTGTACTTTTCTTCGCTGGCGCTTTTTTCGCGCTAGGCTTCTTGCTGTTAGTCATTATTCAATTGTCTTTTTGTTTTCGTAGTTGCTACATGATTGGCAGGATCATCTGGCCAAACGTGTTTTGGGTAGCGCCCTTTCATCTCTTTTTGAACGTCTTTATAGCTTCCGTTCCAGAAAGCCGCCAAGTCAGACGTCACTTGCAGCGGACGTTGTGCCGGCGAAAGCAGTTCAAGCACCAAACGCTTACGACCAAGCGCTACCGTAGGGGAGCCACTCTCACCAAATACCTCTTGCATACGCACCGATAATTTCGGCTCATGGCCATACTGGTAACGGATACGCTTCTTTGAACCTGTAGGCAGTTGGTAATGCTCTGGTAACCATTCATCCAGTTGTTGATTGAGTGGCCAACCTAATCGAGCGTTCAGCGCTTCGACCAAGTTTATCTTGCTCAAATCGTTAACCGAACTGACGGACGTCATGTACGGCTCTAACCACTCTTCTAATGAATCCAACAAACTGGCTTCATCAAACATTGGCCATGATTGCTCGGGTAACCATTCCACCGCACAACGAACCCGAGCCAACAAGCTCTCCGCTGCCGGTGTCCAGTTTAGACTCTGTAAGCCCTGGCGGCGGACATACGTGAGTAAAGCTTGTGTCATTTTTTCTTTGCCAGGGCTTGGCAAAGGCTCGCGTTCAACCACCAGCTGACCGAGTTTTGTTTGTCGCTCAGCCATTAGACGCCCTCTTTTTTCATCCCAGTCTACAACTTCTTCAGACGAAAATAGCGCTTCAAAGGTCGCTCGCAATATATTGACATCCAATTCACATGCCGAATGAATTTGACTGGAGTTAGAATGAGAACGCATTAAGTCAACGGCAACCAAATACTCACAGCCACCTAGCATGTCTTCCTGACGACATTCTGCACCATGACCATTAGCCAAAGTAAATCGCCCAAATTGATTCGTACGCTGCTGCGCAATGCGATCTGGAAATGCCAAACTTAACACCAGCGGTAATGCTTCTTCATCCACGCCTTTCAGGTCAAATACCGTATCCAATTTGTACGCTAGAGATCGAGCACGCTTGAACAACAGCGACTTTTTTGGATGAGTACCAACAAGCCAACGATGCAAGCTATGAGCGATATTGGTAACGTTTCTCTCTGGCTCTTCAATCAGTGCGACCGCTGCCAAAGCAGCATTTAACATCTTATCACTGTAAGATTGCGCTTTGATTAGCATCGCAGCCGCACGAGGCTCAACGCCTAGTTCATGCGCCTGTTTTCCTTCAGACGTTAATTGCCCTTTTTCCGTCAGTAGTCCCAATGACACCAATAGCTGCTTCGCTTGTTCCAATGACGCATTAGCAGGAACATCAAGCCACTTGAGATCGTGGATATCACCCGCTCCCCAAAAGGCCAGCTCCATAACTAAACTCGCCAAATCGGAATGCAAAATTTCGGGTTGAGAAACCTGCGGCTGTTGCTTGAACTGACTTTCAGAATAAAGACGAACACAAATGCCCTCTTCGATCCGCCCTGCTCGTCCTGCACGCTGAATCGCTGAAGACTGTGCAATGCGTGTTTGCTCTAAGCGTGTTAAACCGTTTTTCAAATCAAACCGGGCAATACGCTCTAACCCAGAATCAACCACAAGGCGAATGCCTTCAATCGTCAGTGAAGTTTCTGCGATGTTGGTCGCGAGTACGACTTTACGCTTGCCGTGTTCTGCCGGCGTGATGGCTTTTTGTTGCTCAGTAAAGCTCAGTTGCCCATAAAGCGGACACACTTCAATATCATCCGCCAAATGAGATAAACGTTCTTCGACTTGTTTAATGGCCCCAACGCCCGGTAGGAAAACCAACAAAGAGCCGGACTCTTTGTTCATAAGACTTTCTATTGTTTTTGCCATACTCGTAGGTAAATGATCATTCACACCTAACGGTTGGTAACGCATTTCTACGTCGAAACTGCGTCCTTCTGATTCAATGTAACTGGCTTCCGGCAACAACGACTGTAAGGCTTGTTGATCAAGCGTTGCCGACATTACCACCAGCTTGAGATCGTCTCGCAATGCCTCTTGAACTTCTAAACTGAATGCCAAAGCGGTATCGGCATGAATGCTGCGTTCATGAAACTCATCAAAGATCAGCAGATCAACACCATCCAGTTCAGGGTCAGTTTGAATCATCCTAGTCATGATCCCTTCAGTCACGATCTCCAACTGCGTTGCAGAACTTACCTTTGCCTCGCCACGAACTCGATAACCCACGCGTTGACCAACTTGTTCTCCCAATTGCTCAGCAAGATAACGGGCAATGTTACGCGCCGCGAGTCGTCTTGGTTCGAGCATGATGATTTTTCCAACAACCGAATGGTTTAAGAGGAGCTGTAAAGGGAAGTAGGTCGACTTACCGGCACCAGGCGCCGCTTTTAAGATCACTTGATGTTGATTTTTGACCGCCGTCAGCAACTCAGGCATCACGGCTTCAATCGGCAATTGTGACAAAGGAAATACCTTATGGTGTAATGGTGGCAACATTGTACATAAAAAAATTTTTGTCTAAATAAGCAAATGCATTTCACACCCGCTTTAGAGTCCGCCACTCTAATCAAACGCTATAAACGCTTTCTTGCCGATATCGAACTCGATACCGGTGAAATTCGTACTATCCACTGCGCAAACACTGGCGCTATGACAGGTTGTGCGACACCGGGAAACAAAGTTTGGTATTCCACTTCCGACAACCCGAAACGAAAATATCCCAATAGTTGGGAGTTGAGTGAAACCGAACAAGGCCACCGTATTTGTATCAATACCGCGCGCGCCAACCAACTGGCCGTTGAGGCTATTGAAAATAATGTCATTTCAGAGCTTTGTGGTTATGACACACTTCAAACTGAGGTGAAATACGGTAATGAAAATAGCCGAATTGATATCTTGCTCAGCGCAGACAACAAGCCAAAGTGCTATATAGAAGTGAAAAGCGTCACTCTTCTTGATGAGACCGACTCTACTGGACAAGGATACTTCCCAGATGCGGTCACGACTCGGGGACAAAAGCACCTGAGAGAGCTCACAGAAATGGCACAAAATGGAAGTAGAGCCATACTTTTATTCACTGTTTTACATTCAGGTATTGAAAAAGTATCCGCGGCGCACCATATAGACGCGAAATATTCACTATTACTCAAACAAGCACAAGACGCTGGAGTGGAAGTTCTCTGCTACAAAGCTGAACTGAGCGATACTGGAATGAAGCTGATTTCCGCTATTGATTTTATCAATTAAGAGAAAAAATGATGTCGTCTTCACATTGACGATAACTTTGCGATTCAGTATTTGCTTGCACCGCCTCTTTTTGCTATAGATACCCGCCTTAAATTGACTGCGTAGCAGTTGACTAGGTGTAAGTAGGAGATGCTGTATGCCAGAATCAAAGAAGAAAACGATAGGCATCCTAGCCATTGCCGGCGTGGAGCCATATCAGGAAAAACCTGGTGAAGAGTACATGTCACCAGAGCAGGTTGAACACTTTACGAAAATCTTAACAGCTTGGCGCGACCAGCTGAGAGCTGAAGTGGATCGTACCGTTCACCACATGCAGGACGAAGCAGCAAACTTCCCAGATCCAGTTGACCGCGCCTCTCAAGAGGAAGAGTTCAGCCTAGAACTGCGTAACCGCGACCGCGAACGCCGTTTGATCAAGAAGATTGAAAAGACTTTGGATAAAATCAAAGAAGACGATTTTGGCTTCTGTGAGTCTTGTGGCGTAGAGATTGGCGTTCGCCGTCTTGAAGCACGTCCAACCGCTGACCTATGTATTGACTGTAAAACACTTGCAGAAATCAAAGAGAAGCAAATGCAAGGTTAATCAACCAAGCATTATGATTATTGAAGGGAGCTCAGGCTCCCTTTTTGTTTTGACTATCTCTGCATCCCATTTGTTTACTAAATTCGAGATACACGCATGACACGCTATGTAGGTCGATTCGCCCCATCTCCTTCTGGTCCTTTACATTTTGGTTCACTGATTGCCGCTCTTGGCAGCTATTTTCAAGCGAAAGCACACAACGGAACCTGGTTAGTACGTATTGAGGACTTGGACCCACCAAGAGAAATGCCAGGTGCGGCGCAACTTATCCTAGATGCGCTCAAAGCCTATCAGCTGCATTGGGATGGAGAGGTGGTATACCAGAGTGAACGTCATGACCTTTACCAAGCCCAAATAAACACATGGCTCGAAAATGGTGAGGCCTATTATTGCCAATGTACTCGAAAGCAAATTAAAGAGCATGGCGGGTTTTATCCTGGCACTTGCCGCGATAAAAACTTGAAAGACGGCGCGATTCGCCTAAAAATGACCAAGCCTGTCGCTCATTTCTTCGATCAGAAGCGTGGAACAATTAAAATTCCAGAGCAACTCGTTAATGAAGATTTCATTATTAAACGTCGAGATGGATTATTTGCTTATAATCTTGCGGTAGTATTGGACGACATCGACCAAGGCGTCACCGAAGTCGTGCGTGGTGCAGACTTAATCGAGCCAACAGGCCGTCAAATCAGTCTGTACCAGATACTTGGGCAGCCTGAAGTCAGCTACTTGCATTTACCATTGGCGATGGACAACAACGGCAATAAACTGTCGAAACAAAATCACGCGACGGCTATTGATATAGAGACACCAAAGCCTACTCTATTACGCGCCATGACATTTTTGGGCTTCGAGATACCTGAAGCCATAAAAGCGGCCAACATAGAAGAGATTCTTCGTTGGGGCTGCGAAAACTGGCGCTTGGAACAGCTTCCAACAGAGATCGAGATCACACCGTGATTCTCAAATGGCATTGTGTAGGCTATCATTAGCCGCAAATTAGGCCCTAGAGGCGCAAAAACTAACCAAAGCAAGATTGGACTAAACCCAGTTATTGCCAGATGCACATGAATACAAACGACTATACACCAAGCGAACCTGCCACTATTCCAGAGCTCGCTCTCAATGTAATAACTCGTGAAGAGCACAACATTTCGCGTAAGCAGATCAGTGATAATGCACTGAAGGTACTGTACCGCCTAAATGGTGCTGGTTTCGATGCTTTTCTTGTGGGTGGCGGGGTTCGAGACTTACTGCTTGGACAGAAACCAAAAGATTTTGACATTGCGACCAACGCAACGCCGGAACAGATCAAACAGCTATTTCGTAACTGCCGTTTGATTGGTCGCCGCTTCCGCTTGGCTCACATTATGTTTGGCCGAGATATCATTGAAGTAGCGACATTCCGCGGTCACCACCAAGAGCAAAAGAATAAGAGCATCTCTCAGCAATCGAAAGAAGGAATGCTGCTGCGGGACAATGTCTACGGCACCATCGATGAAGATGCTGAGCGCCGTGATTTCACGATTAACTCGATGTACTACAACATCGCGGATTACTCGATTCACGACTACGCACGTGGTATTGAGGATTTAGAAGATCGCCTCATTCGACTGATTGGCGATCCAGAAACACGCTACCGTGAAGATCCAGTACGTATGTTGCGTGCGGTTCGCTTCGCGGTAAAGCTGGACTTTGATATTGAAGAAGACACCGCGGCACCAATCGAACACATGGCACCGTTGCTCGGTGACATTCCGTCAGCGCGTCTTTTTGAAGAGTCACTCAAGTTATTGCAATCCGGTCATGGCTTAGAAACCTACCACCTACTGCGTGAGTACAACCTATTCCAACAGCTCTTCCCGACGATTGCAGCGCACTTTACAGAAGATTACTCCTCTCACACTGAGCAAATGTTGGATCTCGTGTTGGATTCTACTGACATGCGCATCGAAGATGGGAAACGCATCAATCCAGCATTTATGTTTGCTGCAATGCTGTGGTACCCACTGTGTGCGAAAGCCGATGAACTGATGGAAGAGCGCAACCTAGGCCATTACGACGCTATTATGGAAGCGAGTAACATCATTCTTGATGAGCAAGTTCGTACAATTGCTATTCCAAGACGCCACACCGCAACCATTCGCGAGATTTGGCAGTTACAGCTTCGTCTTCCACGACGCAACGGTAAACGTGCATTCCGCCTGATGGAGCTCAATAAATTTAGAGCTGGCTTTGATTTTCTTGAAATGCGCGGTGAAATTGAAGGTGATGACACTCAGAAGCTTGCCAAGTGGTGGGAAACTTTCCAAAATGCAGGCCGAGAAATGCGTCAAGCAATGGCTGCCGACCTAGACGGTCAATCACCGAAGAGTGGTCAGCGCCGCCGTAAAACCTATCGCAAGAAAAAGAGTAAGCCTAAGTCATGATCACAGCGTACATTGCGGTAGGCAGTAACTTGGCTGATCCTGTCAGCCAAGCGAAGCAAGCGATTGAAGCGTTAAAAACGCTGCCTAAATCAGAATTTGTTCAGGCTTCTTCGCTATACAGCAGCACGCCAATGGGACCACAAAACCAACCGGATTACATCAATGCGGTTGTGTCGATTAACACCAGTTTGACGCCTCTTGAATTGCTCGATTGCACACAAGCCATTGAGCAAGAACAAGGGCGTGTCCGTAAAGACGAACGTTGGGGACCAAGAACCTTGGACCTCGACATTGTTCTTTATGGCAATGAGGTGATTAATTCCGAGAGGCTGATCGTTCCTCATTATGGAATGAAAGAGCGTGAATTCGTACTCTACCCTCTTGCGGAAATTGCACCAAGTTTACAACTCCCCGATGGGACCGAGGTCTCTAAACTACTGGAACAAGTAGATAGAAACGGCCTCAGTATCTGGCAGTCATAGCCAACTCCTAGTAAGGATAAAACCATGAAAAAAATGACCATCAACGACCTAATCAAGTGGAAGCAAGAAGGTCGTAAATTTGCTACTTCAACCGCTTATGATGCGAGCTTTGCCCAACTGTTTGAAAGCCAAGAAATGCCAGTACTTCTTGTTGGTGATTCTCTAGGTATGGTTTTGCAAGGTCACAACGATACTCTGCCAGTAACGGTCGATGATATCGCTTACCATACTCGTTGCGTACGCGCAGGTAGCCCAAATTGTTTGTTGATGGCTGACATGCCATTCATGAGCTACACCACGCCAGAGCAAGCTTGCGAAAATGCGGCTACACTGATGCGTGCGGGTGCCAATATGGTGAAAATTGAAGGTGGTGACTGGCTAGTCGACACTGTAAAAATGCTCACTGAACGCTCGGTTCCAGTTTGTGCTCACCTTGGTTTAACTCCTCAAGCCGTGAATATTTTTGGTGGTTACAAAGTTCAAGGTCGCGATCAAGAAAAAGCGGACCGCATGGTGAAAGATGCGTTAGCACTGCAAGAAGCAGGCGCTCAAATCGTCTTACTAGAGTGCGTGCCTGCTGAGCTTGCTGAGCGTATTACGCAAGTGCTCGACGTGCCTGTTATCGGTATTGGAGCTGGTAACGTGACAGATGGTCAAATTCTCGTGATGCATGATATGTTCGGTATCTCTGCCAACTACATGCCGAAATTCTCCAAAAACTTTCTTGCTGAAACAGGTGATATGCGCAAAGCCGTTGCTAAATATATTGAAGATGTAGCCAACGGTGTATTCCCAGACGACGCTCATACCATTGCCTAGAGGATAAATGCATGCAAACTTTTGCGGAAATCTCAGCAGTTCGTGAACACCTTAAAACCTTTAAACGTGAAGGTCGTAAAATTGCGTTTGTCCCAACCATGGGCAACCTTCACGAAGGTCACTTAACTTTAGTGCGTAAAGCACGCGAATACGCTGATATCGTTGTCGTAAGCATCTTTGTTAACCCGATGCAGTTTGATCGTGCAGACGATTTAAATAATTACCCACGTACGCTAGAGGAAGACTTAAGCAAGTTGACCTCTGAAGGGGTCGATGTGGTATTTACGCCAACACCAGAAGTTATCTATCCTGAAGGGCTTGATAAACAAACGTTTGTTGATGTTCCGGGTCTATCGACAATTCTCGAAGGGGCTTCACGCCCAGGTCATTTCCGTGGCGTCACAACCATCGTAAACAAGCTATTTAACATCGTTCAGCCAGATGTGGCCTGTTTTGGTGAGAAAGATTTTCAACAACTTGCGGTTATCCGCAAGATGGTTGTCGATCTTGCGATGGACATTGAAATCATTGGTGTACCAACCGTACGTGAAATGGACGGGTTAGCTATGAGCTCTCGCAATGGCTTACTCACGCTGGATGAGCGCCAGCGTGCGCCTGTACTTGCTCGTACAATGCGTTGGATCAGCAGTGCCATTCGTGGCGGCCGTGATGACTACGCATCGATCATCGAAGATGCGAGCGACCAACTGCGAGCTGCAGGTTTGCACCCTGATGAGATCTTCATTCGTGATGCTCGTACATTACAAGTGATCACACCAGAAACGACACAAGCCGTCATTCTGATGTCTGCGTTCTTAGGCAAAGCTCGTCTTATCGATAACCAAACGGTAGATATGGTTGTCGAAGCGAAGGAAGAAGCAGAGTCTAGTAATACAAACTCAGAGAGCGCAGAGTAAGCTCTGAGCCATCAAGACGTAAAAAGGTCGACTCTTAGTCGACCTTTTTTATGTTCTACGTATAGACGCAATCTAATCCTTCAGGACGTGTTTTAAACCGCTTGTGCAACCACATCCACGCTGGAATATCACGTTTTATCATTTTCTCGAGTTCTTGATTCAAGATACTTGCCGCTTTAATCGCATTACGCCTCTCGAAACGCTCACTGATATCTTTTCCAATATACAACGTGTAATGGTGATTCTTGCTCACTGTGACGCCAGATATGACCGCACACTTTGTTGCGTCTATAAGCACACTAGAGCCCACGGTACTCGCGGCTTGTTCAACAGCAAAGAACGGCGCAAAAACAGAATGGCTAACGCCATAATCATGGTCGGGCAAATACCAAAGTCGATGACCATTTTTCAGAACTTTGAGCATTGATTTCACGTCTTTTCGATCAATCATTTGATACCCAAAACGAGTTCGACCTCGATGTTGAATAAACTCATAAGCAGGATTCGAATTTGGGCGATACACACCGTAACCTTTGGCAAACTGGCTAAAAATACGAGCGGTTATCTCCAAGTTTAAATGGTGACTGCACACCACCAACACACCACGGCCATTCTTTTCCTCAGCGAGTAAACGATCTTTCCCAACAGTAGAGGTTATCCGACGTATCCGCCAATCTGGCCAAAACCAGGCGATCCCCGTTTCGATGATCGCCATTCCCGTATATTGAAAGTTTTTTCGTACTACGTCCTTACATTGCCAATCCGTAAAATCAGGGAAACACAGCTGGAGATTACGCAGAGCGATCTTGTGTCGGCGCTTCATTACATGCATCGCAACACAGCCGATACTTCTACCTAAGATTCGCAATACTATGTATGGCAGTACATTAACAAGAATCGCTAAAGATCCAAATGCCAGCCAAACAGACCAATATTTGGGCTTAAGTAACTGATAGGAGAAAGGCGGCGGCGGGACAATATTCATAGGATTACTCATTTATTACAAATGATTGAAACCTATCATGATAAAAACTGAATGATTGTATGGGCATGTATTGTTATGCATGCCAAAGAGCAGCATGATTCGCTGCTCTTTGTTGTGTGGGAGAGTCTTAGCTTCTTAGCCCAATACCTTTCGTTACTAAGTAATGAGCAACGGCATACAGCGCTATCACAAACACCGCAAGCACACTGAATGAGGTGACAATACCTACATCCGATACGCCTAAAAAACCATAACGGAACGCATTCACCATGTAGACGATTGGGTTAATCTTAGAGACACCTTGCCAAAATTCAGGCAGTAAGCTGATGGAATAAAAAACACCACCCAAGTAGGTTAACGGGGTCAACACAAATGTAGGAATGATCGAAATATCATCAAACGTTTTTGCATAGACCGCATTGATCAGCCCGCCTAGAGCAAATACAACGGATGTCATGAAGACGGTCGCAACAATAATACCCCAGTGTTCAACTTGCAGATCCACAAACAATAGAGACACACAGGTAACAATAGCGCCTACTAACAAACCTCGAGTCACACCGCCCATTACGTATCCAGCAATAATCACGTAATTTGGCACCGGTGCCACCAGCAGCTCTTCAATGTTCTTCTGTAGCTTTGCACTAAAGAACGAAGACGCCACATTCGAGTATGAATTGGTGATAACCGACATCATGATCAAACCTGGAACTATGTACTCCATGTAGCTAAAGCCGCTCATCTCACCGATTCGAGAGCCAATAAGATTACCGAAAATGATGAAATACAGTGTCATTGTGATTGCAGGCGGAACTAAAGTTTGCACCCAAATACGCGTAAAACGGGTGATCTCTTTGCTCAGCAAGCTACGAAATGCCGTCCAATATAAACCGTACATTTACTTACTCCCTTCTCTTACAATGCTGACAAACAACTCTTCCAGTCGGTTGGCTTTGTTACGCATTGAAAGAACTTTAATACCATGCTCTGTTAACTGACTGAACACTGAATTCAATCCTTGGCTTTTATCTAGCTCTATCTCTAAAGAGCCATCAACAATACTTTGTCGATTGACGCCTTCAAGCTCAGGCACCTCGCCTTCAGATTCAATGTCTAGGATAAATGTCTCGACGCTTAACTTACCTAGCAACGCCTTCATGGTGGTGTTTTCGATCAACTCACCTCGGTTAATAATGCCGATATTTCGACACAGCATCTCCGCTTCTTCTAGGTAGTGCGTCGTCAAAATAATCGTAATCCCTTGCTCTTGGTTGATCTCTTTCAGAAATTCCCACATTGAGCGGCGTAGTTCAATGTCCACCCCAGCCGTTGGTTCATCCAAAATGAGCAACTGCGGCTCGTGCATCAAAGCTCGGGCGATCATCAAACGGCGCTTCATCCCGCCAGATAAATTACGGGCACGCTCTTTACGTTTTTCCCATAAATCGAGTTTTTTCAGGTACTTTTCAGCTCGTTCTTTGGCTAATACTTTAGACACACCGTAATAGCCCGCTTGCTGCATCACAATTTGCTCAACGGTTTCAAACTGATTGAAGTTGAACTCTTGTGGCACCAAGCCTAAATTCTGTTTGGCCAACTCAAGGTCGGTATCAATGTCATAACCGAAAACTTTCGTCGTTCCAGAAGTTTTGTTCACTAAGGAGGAGATGATGCCGATCGTGGTCGATTTTCCTGCACCATTGGGACCCAGAAGCGCGTAGAAGTCACCTTTTTTCACTTGGAGACTAATACCTTTTAACGCCTCAAAGCCACCTGCATACGTCTTGCGCAGCTGTTCAATTTCTAATGCGTACATAAGGTCTTGATTGCCGTTTGTTTGTGATTACTAATACCGACTCGATGTTTATCAGCGGTTTACTACGAAATCGCCTTGGGTATTGTACTGGAGGCCCATCAGTTTATCGTTGAATAACGATGATTACAATTAAACCTTTCGATAATGTTGGAAATATAGTCCCTATCAACGTAAAGGTTATCTGCAAGTAAGGAAAAGTTAGGGAATAAAAAACGCAACAGAGCGCTGTTGCGTTTTTAACGATCAGAGTGATTACGCCGTTATACGCTGATACTGGTCCGCCTCGACATGTGCTACCGCCGCATTTAATGCTTCATAACGGAATTGGTACATATTGTCATTTGGGACAAGATCAATGACGTGGAACTTTTCTAGCTGTTCTCGCGTGCGCTCATTTGGACACAACAAATACACGGCACAATTAGCATCAAGCGCATCTTTAATCGCGTTTTCTAACGCTAAACCGACGGTGACATCAATCATAGGTACATCGGTAAGATCGAGAATCATCACATCATAATCCGAAATACTGGAGTGCTGGCGTGAAATTGCCTTAGAAACACTGAAGATCATTGGACCCGAAAGATAAAAGAACAGTACTTTGCCATTGGCGCGATCAAGCAAGCCACGCTCGCTGTCAGTTAGCGGCACATCGTCTTCATCCGCGTCACTGATCGCTTTCACTTGTCTCGCCTGTTCTCGGCTCAGACGCTCAATGATAATAATGTTGGAAATAAAGACGCCCAAGCCCACGGCAACGATAAGATCAACGAACACTGTGAGCAACATAACGCCATACATTACCGCCATTCCGGAAAAGCTAACCTTGTGTGCTCGTTGAATAAAACTCCAATCCAAAATGTTAAAGCCGACATATACTGCAATGCCAGCCAACACAGCCATTGGGATCGGCTCCGTTAATCCACCAGCAACCAATACGACCAATGCAAGCATAAGTGCACGAATCACACCGGACAATGGCGAACGAGCCCCAACTTGAATGTTAGTCACCGTGCCCATGGTTGCGCCCGCGCCAGGTAGTGCACCGAACAAGCCTGAGATCATGTTGGCAAGACCTTGGCCTCGCAGTTCTTTGTCTGAGTCGTGCTCTTTACGAGTCAAGGAATCACCGATAACCGCCGTTAACAAAGTATCGATACAACCTAAGGTGCCGAGCACCAACGCATCAATAACCATCTCAACAAACATATCTGGATCAATATGAGGTGCAACGAGAGAAGGCAATCCTGCCGGGATTTCACCGATACGACGAATGTCTTCCGTATCGAAGAGCATCACAGACAACAAAGTCACCGCAACCAACGCCACGAGTTGCGCTGGTACATATTTTCGATATTGCTTAGGGAAGAAAAAGAGAATCCCCAAAGTCAGTAGACCTAAAAACAGTTCACTGAACTTAAGGTTAGAAATGGTGTCCGGCAAAGCAGATAATGTTCCGAGCACTCCTCCAGAAGGAGCAGCATGCCCCATCAAAGGTGATAGCTGCAAAATGATAAGAATCACGCCAATCCCTGACATAAAGCCCGAAATCACGCTATAAGGCATCAAGGTAACGTATTTACCCAGTTTTAACGTCCCTAATAGGATTTGGAACGCGCCAGCCATCATAACAACCGTGAAGGTCATGGCCATGCCCGTTTCTGGATACTTCGCCATCATACTGGTTAACACAGCGGTCATGATTACCGTCATTGGCCCTGTTGGTTCTGATATTAACGTATTAGAACCACCAAACAACGAAGCAAACAGACCGACCATTATTGCGCCCCAGAGGCCTGCTTCTGCCCCTGCACCGGATGCAACACCGAACGCTAATGCCAAAGGAAGAGAGATAATCGCCGTGGTTACCCCGCCAAATACATCCCCTTTGAAATTAATATCTTCAAAACGACTACCGAACACTGCTGATTTCCCTGCATTCAATTTTAAAAAGTAAAATGTCATTACTTTAACGAGCCAGGCGAAAATTTAAACCATAAATAGATTAAGGCTAAATTCACACCACAAATAATTAGGCCTAATTTTACGTTTTTATTGATGAAAACTAGTCAGATGAGTCCTGTCTGACGAATATTTAACGGGATCGAAATTGTAACATTGTGTATAGTTACAACACTGATCGCTTGCATGTTCATATAAGCGGCAGCGCTTTTGTCTTTTAAGGGAAGTAGTTTGCAAGATGCCGGAAATTAAACAGTTATTTGAAAACAATTCAAAATGGTCTCAAGAGATCAAATCTGATCGACCTGAATACTTCGCAAAACTCGCAGAGGGTCAAAAGCCCGATTTTCTTTGGATTGGCTGTTCTGATAGCCGTGTCCCTGCCGAGCGACTAACCGGACTATACTCGGGTGAACTATTCGTTCATCGGAATGTTGCAAACCAAGTCATCCATACTGATCTCAACTGTCTGTCCGTCGTTCAATACGCCGTAGACGTTCTTAAGGTTAAGCACATCATTGTCTGTGGACACTATGGCTGTGGTGGCGTAAACGCTGCCATTGATAACCCTAAGCTAGGTCTTATTAATAATTGGCTATTACATATCAGAGATATCTATTTCAAACACCGCACTTACCTAGATCAAATGCCGCAGCAAGATCGAGCAGATAAACTAGGCGAGCTTAATGTCGCAGAGCAAGTGTACAACTTGGGTAACTCAACCATCCTGCAAAACGCTTGGGAGCGTGGGCAAGATGTTGAAATTCATGGCGTGGTATACGGTATTGAAGATGGTCGTTTAGAGTACTTAGGCATTCGTTCTAACTCTAAGGAAACCGTAGAAGCGTCTTATCAGAAAGCCCTTTCGACGATTCTAAATACAGACAACAAGCTGCTTTGTCGCTAAGCTACATCTAAAGGTTGAACAAAAAACGCCCATCTGAGATGGGCGTTTTTTTATATTTTTAATGCTGCTCTCAATGATTATTCTTGAGGTACAACTTTACCGATGTATGGTAAGTGGCGGTATTTCTGCGCGTAATCAATACCCACACCAACGACAAACTCATCTGGGATTTCGAAACCAATCCAATCCACAGGAACATTCACTTCACGACGAGATGGCTTATCTAAGAGCGTACAAATCGCGATAGACTTCGGCTCACGCAGCGATAAGATCTCACGGATTTTATTTAGTGTGTTACCTGTATCAATGATGTCTTCAACAAGCAAAATGTCTTTGCCTTTGATGTCATCATCCAAATCTTTCAAGATACGAACGTCACGTGAACTTTCCATTGTGTTGCCATAGCTTGACGCAGTCATAAAATCCACTTGGTGAGTCAGTTCGATAGCACGTGCCAAGTCTGCCATAAATACAAATGAGCCACGCAATAAGCCTACCAACACAAGATCTTCACTACCTTGATAACGCTCTGTAATTTGTTTGCCTAATTCACGAACTCGTTCCTGAACTTCTTGCTCAGAAATCATGACTTCTATTGTATGTTTCATACTGTGCTCAATCTAATTTGTGGGTTGAGGTAAGTCGCACGCAAACGATCACCTAATCTTACGGCGTGTAGTGTACCACCACGTTCATTGGGTTGAAAGTCACATCCTGTTGCCAAAAAATCTTGGAAGAAGGTCTTAGTTTTATAAAGTTCATAGCTAATTTTATCAATAATAATGACATTACTGTATATAAATTGTTCTACAGATGTTGACCTTGTTGATATGCACCATTACACTCATCACTGCTTTAAGCAACTATTAAAATAATCAATTAGGGGGTTACCCCCAATATCAACTCAAATGGCAAGGAAAATGGATATGGACTCAATTGCAAAGAGACCTAGAACTAGGCTTTCCCCAATTAAGCGTAAGCAACAGTTAATGGAAATCGCATTGGAAGTGTTTGCGCGCCGCGGCATCGGTCGTGGTGGTCACGCAGATATCGCAGAAATTGCTCAAGTTTCTGTGGCGACCGTTTTTAACTACTTCCCGACTCGTGAAGACTTGGTGGATGAAGTACTCAACCACGTCGTACGTCAGTTCTCGAACTTCCTATCGGATAACATTGACTTAGACTTACACGCGCGTGAAAACATCGCCAATATTACTAATGCAATGATCGAGCTTGTCAGTCAAGACTGTCACTGGCTAAAAGTTTGGTTCGAGTGGAGTGCTTCAACACGTGACGAAGTATGGCCATTGTTTGTTTCAACTAACCGTACTAACCAGTTGCTGGTACAAAACATGTTCATTAAAGCGATTGAACGTGGCGAAGTGTGTGACCAGCACGATTCAGAACACTTGGCAAACTTGTTCCACGGTATTTGTTACTCACTGTTTGTCCAAGCGAACCGTGCAAAAAGTGAAGCGGAACTTAAGCACCTTGTTAGTTCATACTTAGACATGCTCTGCATTTACAACCGTGAACACTAAAGCTTAACTCGCAATATATGTCAGCCCACCGTTTGGTGGGCTTTTTATTGTCTGCTGTCAGCTGAACACACGTTTTATATTCCTAACTAACAAGCATAAAAAAACCGCTGCAATGCAGCGGTTTCTACCATTCAGTCAGAAAAAGCTTACTTCTTCTTAACTGCTTTTTTGTTTGGCAGGTCAGTGATTGAACCTTCAAATACTTCAGCAGCTAGACCTACAGACTCATGTAGAGTTGGGTGAGCGTGGATAGTCAGAGCGATATCTTCTGCATCACAGCCCATCTCAATTGCAAGGCCGATTTCACCAAGTAGTTCACCACCGTTAGTACCAACGATAGCACCACCGATTACGCGGTGAGTTTCTTTGTCGAAGATTAGCTTAGTCATACCGTCTGCACAGTCAGATGCGATTGCACGACCTGATGCTGCCCATGGGAATGTCGCCACTTCGTACTTGATGCCTTCTTCTTTCGCTTCTTTTTCAGTCTTACCAACCCAAGCTACTTCTGGCTCAGTGTACGCAATTGAAGGGATAACTTTAGGGTCGAAGTAGTGCTTCTTACCAGAGATAACTTCAGCAGCTACGTGACCTTCATGCACACCTTTGTGAGCAAGCATTGGTTGACCAACGATATCACCGATCGCGAAGATGTGAGGAACGTTAGTACGCATTTGCTTATCAACGTTGATGAAGCCACGCTCGTCAATTTCTAGACCCGCTTTTTCACCGTCGATTAGCTTACCATTTGGTACACGACCGATAGCAACTAGAACCGCATCGTAACGCTCAGCTTCAGCTGGCGCTTTCTTGCCTTCCATTGAAACGTAGATACCGTCTTCTTTTGCTTCAACTGCTGTTACTTTCGTTTCTAGCATTAGCTTGAACTTGTCTTTGATACGCTTAGTAAATACTTTCACGATATCTTTGTCTGCTGCAGGAATTACCTGGTCAAACATTTCAACAACTTCAACTTTAGAACCTAGAGAGTGGTAAACCGTACCCATTTCTAGACCGATGATACCACCACCCATGATAAGCAGTTTTTCTGGCACTTCTTTTAGTTCAAGAGCGTCAGTAGAGTCCCAAATACGTGGGTCTTCATGCGGGATAAATGGCAGTTTGATTGGACGAGAACCAGCCGCAACGATTGCATTGTCAAAGTTAACAACTGTTGGCTCACCTTCGCCTTCTACAAGGATAGAGTTAGGGCCAGTGAACTTACCGTAACCGTTAACTACTGTAACGTTACGCATCTTAGCCATGCCGCTTAGGCCGCCAGTTAGTTGGTTAACAACTTTTTCTTTCCAGATGCGGATTTTGCTGATGTCTGTTTGAGGCTCACCGAACACAACGCCGTGGTCAGCCATCGCTTTCGCTTCCTCAATTACTTTAGAAACGTGAAGCAGTGCTTTAGATGGGATACAACCCACGTTCAGACATACACCGCCAAGCGTGCTGTAACGTTCAACTAGTACAGTTTCAAGACCTAAGTCCGCACAACGGAATGCAGCGGAGTAACCAGCAGGACCAGAACCAAGTACAACAACTTGGGCTTTAATTTCTTTGCTCATTTTGACCTCTTGTAGTCATTATCCCTAACAGGCTGAGTGGGTATCGATTTTTTATGTTTAAGAGAGATTTGTTTTAAACAGTTATTTTCAGACCGCTAACAGTTTACAGAGATGTTAATGGTGTGAAAAGTAAATCAATTTAGCCTGTGAGCTAGACAACAATTCGATTGTGAAAACCCTGAACGAAGCAAGGCTGATAACCAAATTGTCGGTAATTATGATTAGCAGAGGCGGCTAAGTTGCCGCCTCTCATTCATCTAATTTCTATTACAGAACTAGACGACGAATGTCAGATAGACATGAGTTTAGGTAAGTGATGAAGCGCGCACCTTCAGCACCATCGATCACACGGTGGTCGTATGATAGAGATAGTGGAAGTTGTAGACGCGGTTCGAACTCTTTACCGTTCCATACCGGTTTCATTTCTGACTTAGACACACCTAGGATACCAACTTCTGGCGCGTTTACGATTGGAGTAAACGCCGTACCGCCGATACCGCCTAGGCTAGAGATAGTGAAACAGCCACCTTGCATGTCAGCCGCAGTTAGCTTACCAGCACGTGCTTTCTTAGAAACAGCCATTAGCTCTTCAGATAGCTCGTAGATGCCTTTCTTGTTCACATCTTTAAATACAGGAACAACTAGACCGTTTGGTGTATCTACCGCAATACCAACATTCACGTATTTCTTCAGAATTAGGCTCTCACCGTCTTCTGATAGAGAAGAGTTGAACGCTGGGAACGCTTCAAGCGCTTTAGCTACCGCTTTCATGATGAACACAAGTGGTGTGATCTTCATGCCAGTATCTTTCTTCGCTTCAATCGCGTTTTGCTCTTTACGGAATGCTTCAAGAGCCGTGATGTCTGCGTTATCCCACTGTGTAACGTGCGGGATCATTACCCAGTTACGGTGTAGGTTTGCACCAGAGATCTTCTTAATACGAGATAGCGGTTGAACTTCTGTCTCACCAAACTTGCTGAAGTCCACTTTTGGCCATGGTAGTAGACCAAGAGCCGCGCCGTCGCCTTTGCCAGATGCTGCTGCACCTGCGCCAGACTCAAGACGCTTAAGTGCATCTTTCACGTAAGCTTGAACGTCTTCTTTTAGGATACGGCTCTTACGACCAGAACCTTTAACCTTAGAAAGGTTAACGCCAAATTCACGTGCTAGACGACGAACAACTGGAGACGCGTGAGCATACTCATCGTTTTCTTTGAAATCGCCAGTCGCTGCTGGAGCTGCTGCCGCTGGAGCATCTGCTTTAGGAGCCGGAGCTGCAGGTGCTGCCGCTTGAGCTGGAGCTGCTGCAGGAGCAGGTGCTGCGCCCGCCACTTCGAATACCATGATTAGTGAGCCAGTAGACACCTTGTCGCCAGCTGCAATCTTGATTTCTTTAACCGTACCAGCAAATGGTGCAGGAACTTCCATAGAAGCTTTGTCACCTTCAACAGTGATTAGAGATTGCTCTTCTTCCACTGTGTCGCCAACGGCAACCATGATCTCAGTAACTTCAACTTCGTCGCCGCCGATATCTGGAACGTTCACTTCTTTTGCCGCAGACGCTGCTGGAGCTGCTGCCGCAGGAGCTTCAGCTGCCGCTGGTGCTGCTGGAGCGCCTGAACCTGCTGTTTCGAATACCATGATAAGTGAGCCAGTCGATACTTTATCGCCCGCTGCAACTTTGATCTCTTTTAGAGTCCCTGCGAATGGCGCTGGAACTTCCATAGAAGCTTTGTCGCCTTCAACAGTTAGAAGAGATTGCTCTTCTTCGATGCTGTCGCCAACGGCAACCATGATTTCAGTAACTTCTACTTCATCACCACCGATGTCTGGTACGTGAACTTCTTTTAGTTCTGCCGCTGCTGCTGGAGCTGGAGCTGCTGCTGGAGCTGCTTCTGCCGCAGGAGCAGGTGCAGCAGCAGCTGCACCCTCGGCTTCGAAAATCATGATTAGAGAACCAGTAGAAACCTTGTCGCCTTCTGCAACTTTGATTTCTTTAACGATACCCGCTTGAGAAGCAGGAACTTCCATAGAAGCTTTATCGCCTTCAACTGTGATCAGAGACTGCTCTTCTTCAACCTTGTCGCCAACGCTTACAAGAATCTCAGTAACTTCAACCTCATCCGCACCGATGTCTGGTACATTAATTTCGATTGCCATTTCTTATCTACCTTCTTAATTAAGCGTATAGCGGGTTTGTTTTCTCTGTGTCGATGTCGAATTTCTTAATTGCTTCTGCAACTACAGATTTCTCAACTTCGCCACGTTTCGCTAGTTCAGTTAGCGCTGCTACTACTACGTAACCTGCGTTCACTTCGAAGTGACGACGTAGGTTTTCACGGCTGTCTGAACGACCGAAGCCATCAGTACCAAGCACTTTGAAAGACTCAGCAGGAATGTATGCACGAACCTGCTCTGCGTAGTTCTTCATGTAGTCAGTTGCTGCGATAGCAGGCTCAGTGCCCATTACTGTTTGGATGTAAGGTACTTTTGCTTCCGCTTCTGGGTGAAGCATGTTGAAACGCTCTGCATCTTGACCATCGCGAGTTAGTTCGTTGAATGACGTTACAGAGTAAACATCAGAAGCAACACCGTAATCTTCGCTTAGGATTTGAGCTGCTTTACGTACTTCATTCATGATAGTACCAGAGCTCATTAGCTGAACTTTCGCTTTGTCGCCAGTGTAAGTTTCTAGCTTGTAGATACCTTTACGGATGCCTTCTTCAGCGCCTTCTGGCATTGCTGGCATTGCGTAGTTTTCGTTCATTAGCGTTAGGTAGTAGAACACGTTTTCTTGTTCTGGACCGTACATGCGACGGATACCGTCTTGCATGATCACTGCTACTTCGTACGCGAATGTTGGGTCGTAAGAAATACAGTTAGGAACCGTACCCGCCAAAATGTGCGAGTGGCCGTCTTCGTGCTGTAGACCTTCACCGTTCAACGTTGTACGACCCGCAGTTGCACCTAGTAGGAAACCACGTGCTTGTTGGTCACCAGCCATCCACGCCATGTCGCCAACACGTTGGAAGCCGAACATTGAGTAGTAGATGTAGAACGGAATCATTGGTAGGTCGTTTGTCGAGTATGAAGTCGCAGCAGCAACCCATGAAGACATAGCACCTAGCTCGTTGATACCTTCTTGTAGAACCTGACCTGAAGTCGCTTCTTTGTAGTAAGAAACAACGCCACGGTCTTCTGGTGTGTAAGTTTGGCCGTGCGGGTTGTAGATACCGATTTGACGGAACAGACCTTCCATACCGAATGTACGCGCTTCGTCAGCAATGATAGGAACGATGTTCTTACCAATGTTCTTGTTCTTAAGTAGAACGTTTAGTGCACGTACGAATGCCATAGTAGAAGAGATATCACGCTTCTGTTCTTCTAGTAGTGGCTTGAATTCTTCTAGCTCAGGAACGATGAATTCTTGAGTGAATTTTGGTAGACGCTGTGGTGTGTAGCCGTGTAGCGCTTTACGACGAGCGTGTAGGTATTCGTACTCTTTTGAACCTTCTTCAAGTTTCAGGTACGGAAGTTCTTTCACAGCTTCGTCAGTTAGGATGTCTTGAAGACCTAGACGATCACGTAGGTGTAGTACGTGAGTCATGTCCATCTTCTTAACTTGGTGCGCGATGTTCTTACCTTCAGCCGCTTCACCCATACCGTAACCTTTAACAGTCTTAGCTAGGATTACTGTTGGACGACCTTTAGTTTCTGCCGCGTTTTTGTATGCCGCGTATAGCTTAGAAGACTCGTGACCACCACGCTTAAGTGCGAAGATTTCGTCATCAGTCATGTCAGCAACAAGTGCCGCTGTCTCTGGGTACTTACCAAAGAAGTGCTCACGTACGTACGCGCCATCTTTTGATTTGAATGTTTGGTAGTCGCCATCGATCGTTTCGTTCATAAGCTGTAGAAGCTTACCAGAAGTATCTTTAGCTAGCAGTGAATCCCAGTTGTTACCCCAGATTACTTTCACTACGTTCCAACCAGCACCTTTGAACAGACCTTCAAGTTCTTGAATGATCTTACCGTTACCCATTACAGGGCCATCTAGACGCTGTAGGTTACAGTTGATTAGGAAACATAGGTTGTCTAGTTTCTCACGCGCAGCGAAAGAGATAGCACCACGTGATTCTGGCTCATCCATCTCACCGTCACCTAGGAACGCGTAAACGCGCTGCTCTGAAGTATCTTTAAGACCACGGCCTTCTAGGTACTTAAGGAAACGAGCTTGGTAGATAGAAGCGATTGGACCTAGGCCCATCGATACTGTCGGGAACTGCCAGAATTCAGGCATCAGTTTAGGGTGCGGGTATGAAGGAATACCTTTTCCGTCTACTTCTTGACGGAAGTTGTCTAGCTGCTCTTCAGTTAGACGACCTTCAACGAATGCACGTGAGTAGATACCTGGTGAAATGTGACCTTGGTAGTAAACTAGGTCGCCACCGTCCTTCTCGTTTGGCGCACGGAAGAAGTGGTTGAAACATGTCTCGTAGAACGCAGCAGAAGACTGGAAAGACGCCATGTGGCCGCCTAGCTCTAGGTCTTTCTTAGATGCACGTAGAACGATCATGATAGCGTTCCAACGAATAATTGAGCGAATACGACGCTCAAGTGTTGTGTCACCTGGGTATGCTGGTTCTTGGTCTGCAGGAATCGTGTTGATGTAGTTAGTTGTGATACCTGTTGGCATATCAACACCGTCTAGACGTGCTTTATCTAGAACTTGCTCTAATAGGAATTGAGCACGCTCTAGACCTTCTTCACGTACAACTGACTCAAGCGCTTGTAGCCATTCTTGAGTTTCCAGTGCATCTACGTCATGCTTCATATCAGACATGGCGATCTATCCTTCTGTTGGTTGGATCTACTTATTTAAGTAACGCTCTTACGAGTCGTTACCCTGCTGAATTCGACGTAGAGAACGCTCTCGTCGAGACTCTTCTCGAGTCAAATCCAACAATGTTTCTTCGATGTAAGCCAAGTGCGAGTGGGACATTTCTCGCGCCTTTTCAGGCTGACCAGAAACAATCGCATCCACGATATTGGCTCGGTGTTTACTGACTTTCTCGACCGCTTCTGGGCGGCGACGTAGTAATTTAAAATTTTGTAGAATATTTTGCTCAAGCAAAGGTGCTAAGCTTCGAACAATGTGCAACAAAACCACGTTGTGCGCGGCTTCTGTCAAAGCGATCAAAAATTGCATCACTTCCGCAGATTCAGCTTCGATATCGTTGTTTGCTTGCTCTTGGCTAATGCGCTCAAGGCAACCTTGAATACGCGCAAAATCTTCTTCGGTACCACGTAAAGCTGCAAAGTAAGCTGAAATTCCTTCCATTGCATGACGAGACTCAAGCACATCAAGCTGGGTTTCAGAATGACTAGACAACAAATTCAACAAGGGATCTGAAAAGCTCTTCCAGATATTCTCACTTACGAATGTTCCGCCACCTTGGCGACGAGTCAACAAACGCTTCGCTTCTAAGCGTTGAATGGCTTCTCGGACTGAAGGACGAGACACATCGAACTGTCTTGCCAGTTCACGCTCTGGAGGCAGTTGTTGCCCCGGAGACAATGTTCCTTCCACTATCAACCTTTCTAACTCTTGTTCTATAACATCAGAGAGTTTTGGCTGACGAATCCTTTGATAAGCCATAATTTATTGTTCTTCTACTCTTGCAGGTAATTGGTAATACCAATTTTAAGTTGGTGCAGAAATTAACATAATTAAAACGCCACTGTCCAGCCGAAAATTGACCTAAATCATAGAACGAGCTTACTTCCAACACTCTGATAACAATCGACTGTTAAAACAGCAATAGAATTGGTATGACCAATTACATAAAGCATACAAATGGGAAGTCGACGTGCTAGCAATTTTGGAAAAGAAATACAGAAAATGACAAAACTATCAGTCTATTTCTTCACCAAAATGGCGTATACGAGCGTAAAAATGTAGTTAACTTTTAACAATCATTAATATTTCTGGTATCAAAAAAAGGCATACCTGATCGTATGCCTTATTTATTTCGCTTTTTTGAATTTACACTTTCGCTACAAATCAACGCTGTATAAGCTGTCTATATTTCACCCAATCAAAGCTTAGACCAGGATCGCTTTTTCTCAAGGGCGCAATATATTGATGACCGGTAATTCGTGGCAGGGTGATGTGGGGATAAGACTGCATAATTACCTCAGTGATCTCTGCAAGTGATTGATATTGCGCTTCTGTGTAGGCAGTAAATTCTGTCCCTTCAAGCTCGATACCAATGGAATAGTCATTACAACGCTCCCTGCCCGCGAAACTGGATTGACCGGCATGCCATGCTCTATCGAGAAAAGAAACAAATTGAACGACCTCGCCATTTCTCTTAATCAAGCAATGTGCAGAAACGCCCATTTTGTGAATAACTTCAAAAAATGGATGTGCATTTGGGTCTAGCTTGCCAGTGAAGAAGTCCTCTATATACGGTCCACCAAACTGCCCAGGAGGCAAACTGATGTTGTGTACCACCAGCAGAGAGATGTCGTTTATATCAGAGCGGGCATCAAAAAATGGTGACGGAACATGCTTTGCCTGTGTCAGCCAGCCATTCTCGATAATTGGGCGCATATCAACCTCTCTTCTTTGCAAATTAACTGCTGAAATTATTGACACCGGAGAGTATCATCCGTTGCCATCTCCCTTTCAAGACAAGATTTGCGATGAAGAACACACACAACATTCAAGAACGCCTAGAATACCTTAAACAACAACTCCCTTTAGAGATCACTCGCTCTGTCGCTGATACCTTAAAAGAAGATCTAGGTGGCAGTGTCGACGCAGATAACGACATTACTGCATCTTTGATCCCTGCCGAGGCGGTTAATACCGCAACGATTATTACTCGTGAGCATGGTGTGTTCTGTGGTCAAGCATGGGCTGATGAAGTTTTTAAACAGCTCGGTGGTAAGGTCAGCATTGAATGGCACGTAAAGGACGGCGATAAAGTCGAACCTAACCAAACCCTTTGTACGCTGACAGGCCCTGCTCGTGACTTGTTAACTGGTGAGCGTAACGCAATGAACTTCATCCAAACGCTGTCTGGCTGCGCAACAGTTACCGCAGAGTACGCTGAAAAAATCGCGCATACTGAGTGTCGTCTACTAGACACACGCAAAACCATTCCTGGTCTGCGTAGCGCACTAAAATACGCCGTGACATGCGGTGGTGGCTTTAACCATCGCATCGGCGTGTTCGATGCTTACCTCATTAAAGAAAACCACATTATTGCTTGTGGTGGCATCACTCAAGCCATCCAAAAAGCGAAAGAGCTCAACCCAGGCAAACCGGTAGAAGTAGAAACGGAAAGCTTAGAAGAGTTGAAACAAGCGATAAACGCTGGTGCCGACATCATCATGCTAGATAACTTCACAAAAGAAATGATGCGTGAAGCCGTAGCGATTAACGCAGGTCGTGCCGCTTTAGAGAACTCCGGCAACATTACGCTAGAGACCATCGCAGAATACGCAGAAACCGGTGTCGATTACATTTCGGTAGGCGCGTTGACTAAGCATCTAAAAGCGATGGATCTTTCGATGCGCTTCAAATAATAAAAGCAACACAACCTCAATTACTTCAACTAACTCAGTAGGTTGTGAGTAAATCATCATTAAAAAGGGCCTATTGGCCCTTTCTTTTTATCCACTAAAAAAATAGTGCTACTCGCAAAACTCTGCATACGGTATGCAACTTTCCACCAAAGAGTTTTACCTCACTCGAGAGCCCATCTCTTCCCCATTTTCAACCCACCTTAACTCTCCATAATCTTTCGCTAATGCAAGAGCATTATTAATTTTTAGGAAAGGGTTAAAAATGAAAAATAGTAAACAGAAAAAACAGCAAGGTTTTACCTTGATTGAATTGATGATTGTGGTGGCGGTAATTGGCGTACTAGCATCGATTGCGATTCCCCAATACCAAAAATATGTGGCAAAGTCAGAAGTAGCATCTGCTCTTGCAACAATGACTGGCGTAAAAACGAACGTAGAAGCATATGCAGTTGAAAATGGCGAATTCCCAGATACAGGTAAAGAGAATGATCTGGGTGTTCCGAGTTCCATTCCCTCAGGAAATATAGCGTTTGCTAAAACGGCATCTGCTGCAACTGGTACCATTACTTTCACATTTAAAACTAGTGGTGTAAGTAACCTAATTACAGGTAAAAAATTCGCTTTAGCAAGAGATGGTAACGGTACTTGGACTTGTGATGGCACTGCAAGTAATGCAGTTACAGATGATCTTCTGCCGAAAAACTGCCGTCCATAAATGTACACCAACCTCTCCACGGTTCTTCGCCAAAAAGGGTTACTAACATTTTCCCAAGAAGAGTCGTTAATAGAGCAAGTCAAAGCTTCTGGCATTTCGATGCCAGAGGCTTTACTCAGTTCTGGATTATTTACATCAAGTGAACTCGCTGAGCACTTAAGTACTCTCTTTGGTTTAAATCAGCCCGAGTTATCTCAGTATGAGTACGCTTCGCTTTGTCAGCAACTTGGCCTTAGGGAATTAATCACACGGCATAACGCACTCCCACTCCACCGTACGACTTCAACGTTATTACTCGCCGTTGCCGACCCCACGAACCAACAAGCAGAAGACGATTTCCGCTTTGCCACTGGTTTACAGATTGAATTGGTGTTGGCGGATTTTCGTCAACTCAGCGCGGCAATTCGACGCTTATATGGTCGCTCATTGAGTCATGAGAAGTCCGGGTTAAAAGAGATCAACCAAGAAGAGTTAGCCAATCTGGTTGACGTGGGCGCAGATGAAATCGATAACATTGAAGACTTGAGCCAAGACGAATCTCCTGTTAGCCGTTACATAAACCAAATTCTGTTGGACGCTGTGCGCAAAGGCGCATCCGATATCCACTTTGAACCTTATGAAAAGATGTACCGCGTTCGCCTACGCTGTGATGGCATCTTAATTGAAACACAGCAGCCACCAAGCCACTTAAGTCGCCGCTTATCCGCTCGTATCAAAATCCTCTCTAAGCTTGATATTGCAGAGCGACGTTTACCACAAGATGGGCGTATTAAGCTCAAGTTGAATCACGACACCGCGATTGATATGCGTGTATCCACGCTACCGACTCTATTCGGAGAGAAAATTGTATTACGACTGCTCGACAGCAGCTCTGCGTCACTGGATATCGACAAGCTTGGTTATAGCGAACAACAAAAACAATTGTACTTGGATGCGCTGCGTCGCCCACAAGGCATGATTCTGATGACAGGCCCAACCGGGAGCGGTAAAACCGTTTCTCTGTACACTGGGCTGAGTATTCTCAATAAACCAGAAATCAACATTTCCACAGCAGAAGATCCGGTAGAAATTAACTTATCGGGCATTAACCAAGTACAAGTACAGCCCAAGATCGGCTTTGGCTTCGCAGAGGCGTTACGCTCTTTTCTTCGTCAAGACCCCGATGTAGTAATGGTCGGTGAGATTCGTGACTTAGACACTGCGGAAATCGCCATAAAAGCATCGCAAACTGGTCACTTAGTACTTTCAACCTTGCATACCAACTCTGCGGCTGAAACGGTTATTCGTTTATCAAACATGGGCGTAGAAAGCTTTAACTTGGCCTCCTCTCTTAGTTTGATTATAGCCCAGCGCTTAGCCCGTAAACTGTGCTCACACTGCAAACAATCACAAGAGCTTACCGTTCAGCTACAACATCTCGGAATTCAAGCAAGCGACAACATTTTTAAAGCCAATCCCGATGGATGCAATGAGTGTACCCATGGTTATTCCGGCCGAACGGGGATTTATGAAGTGATGCGCTTTGATGAATTTCTTTCCGAAGCGCTTATAAAAGGCGCATCAGTGCATGAGTTAGAAAAACTCGCCATCGCAAACGGCATGAGCACGTTACAAATGTCGGGCATAGAAAAACTCAAACAAGGAATCACAAGTTTTAGTGAACTACAGCGCGTACTTTATTTTTAATCCTTTAATCAGCAGTCACCTCTATGAAAACCACTACACCACAACTTAAAAACTTCCGCTGGAAAGGCATCAACAGTTCAGGCAAAAAGACGTCTGGACAAACCCTCGCGATGACAGAAATTGAAGTACGCGAGCGTCTAGACGCACAACACATCAAGATCAAGAAGTTAAAGAAAAGCAGTATCTCGTTTCTCACTAAACTCAGCCATCGCGTGAAAGGCAGAGACATCACGGTGTTTACCCGGCAAATTTCGACGATGTTGATAACCGGTGTCCCCTTAGTTCAGGCTTTAAAATTGGTATCAGAAAACCACAAAAAAGCAGAGATGAAATCCATTTTGATGAGCGTGACACGCGCCGTTGAAGCGGGTACGCCCATGTCAAAAGCCATGCGCACTGCAAGTGAACACTTTGACCCACTCTATACCGACCTTATCGCCACAGGTGAGCAATCCGGTAACTTAGCAGAAGTATTCGAGCGCTTAGCCACCTACCGAGAAAAAAATGAACAACTCCGTGCGAAAGTGATCAAAGCCTTGATTTACCCAGCCATGGTAGTGCTAGTAGCGTTAGGCGTCTCGTTTATCATGCTCACCAAAGTCATTCCCGAGTTTGAAAAAATGTTTGTTGGTTTTGGTGCTGACTTACCTTGGTTTACCAGGCAAGTATTAGATCTTTCCGCCTGGACACAAAACTGGAGCCCATTTATATCACTAGGCTCTATCAGTCTATTCATCTCGGCGAGAATCCTCTCTAAGCGTTCAGATTCTTTTCGCTTAATGCTCAATCGCTCTGTGCTTAAATTTCCTGTTCTTGGCCCTGTATTATCAAAAGCCGCTATCGCCAAATTTAGTCGAACACTCGCCACAAGCTTTACAGCGGGTATTCCAATTCTAACCAGTTTAAAAACCACATCAAAAACCTCAGGAAACTTACACTATCAACTCGCCATAGAAGAAGTTTACCGTGATACCGCCGCAGGTATGCCAATGTATGTTGCCATGCGTAACTGTAATGTGTTTCCTGAATTAGTGTTACAAATGGTCATGATCGGTGAAGAGTCTGGTCGACTTGACGATATGCTCAATAAAGTTGCAACGATCTACGAGTTTGAAGTCGATAACACCGTCGACAACCTTAGTAAAATTCTAGAGCCGCTAATTATCGTTTTTTTAGGCATCGTTGTTGGCGGATTAGTGACAGCAATGTACTTGCCAATCTTTAACTTAATGAGTGTATTGGGCTAGAATGAGCTGTTAACTCCTTTAAAACAGCATCTTGCTGGTTTCACTCATCGCTCAAGAGACAAATATGGAAGTATTCCAGTACTACCCTTGGCTATTCGTTGTGTTTGCCACCATCTTCGGTCTGATCGTGGGTAGCTTCCTCAATGTGGTTATTTATCGACTACCTAAAATCATGGAACTAGAATGGCGACGCGAATGTGCCGAGTCATTTCCTGAATACAAAATAGAACCTCCTAAAGAAGTGCTGACCTTGAGCGTCCCACGCTCCTCCTGTCAGAAGTGCGCAACGCCGATACGAATTCGAGACAACATCCCTGTGATTAGCTGGCTGCTTTTAAAAGGCAAATGCCACAACTGTCAGACAGCCATTAGCGCACGCTATCCACTGATTGAACTGCTCACTGCGTTCTGCTCAGGCTTTGTCGCTTACCACTTTGGTTTTAGTTACTTTACCGTTGCCCTACTCTTTTTCACTTTTATCTTAATCGCCGCAACATTTATCGATCTCGATACTATGTTGTTACCTGACCAATTAACATTACCATTAACTTGGGCTGGCATTGCCTTAGCATTAGTCGAAATAAGTCCTGTTACTCTACAAGATTCTGTCATTGGTGCTATTGCTGGTTACCTATGTCTCTGGTCCGTTTACTGGGGCTTTAAGTTACTTACCGGTAAAGAAGGAATGGGATATGGTGATTTTAAACTACTAGCAGCACTAGGGGCTTGGCTGGGCTGGCAGTCACTGCCGATGATCATTCTACTTTCTTCTGTGGTTGGCATCGTATTTGGCATCATTCAACTACGCTTGCAAAAACAGGGAATTGAAAAAGCTTTCCCTTTCGGTCCTTACTTAGCAATTGCTGGTTGGATAAGCTTAATTTGGGGCGACCAGATTTTAAACTGGTACTTTACTTCAGTTTTAGGAGTGTAAATGGCTTTGGTTATTGGTTTAACAGGTGGCATCGCTAGCGGTAAAACAACCGTCGCGAATCTGTTCAAACAACAATTTAAAATCGATATCGTCGATGCCGACATTGTAGCAAGAGAAGTTGTCGAGCCAGGCACTCCCGGCCTAAACGCGATTATTGAACATTTTGGTCACGATATCGTTCGTGAAGACCAAACTTTAGATCGCGCAAAGCTGAGAGAGAAAATCTTTTCAAACTCAGATGAAAAAGCATGGCTCAACGCACTGTTGCACCCGATAATTCGTGAAAAGATGATCGAAGATTTGCAGCAAGTCACCTCAGATTATGCGTTACTTGTGGTGCCGTTGCTCGTAGAAAACAAGCTAGACAGTTTGTGTGATCGAGTTCTTGTCGTCGATGTAGAACCGAATACGCAGATATCTCGCACGATGAAACGAGACAATGTGAGTGAAGAACAAGCACGCGCTATCCTTGCCTCTCAAGCATCAAGAGAGCAAAGACTCGCGCTTGCAGACGATGTGGTTAAGAATAATCCAAGTGACCCAGATCTTTTGCTTCAAATCACAGATTTGCACGAAAAGTACCTAGCCATGTGTAAGAAAAATCTGCGAAAATAGGAACGAAACTCACAAAGGCTTATGTCGATGACCACGCACAAATTTGAACATCCGTTAAATGAGAAAACTCGTATTTATCTAAGAGTGGAGTCTCTGCTGCGTCAGGCTCACTTGGCCTCTGGGTTTAGCGAAAATCACCAGTACCAACTGTTTTTTCGTGCGTTATTCGATATGGTTGAAATCTTCGAACAGATCCAGCTGAAAAGTGAACTGGCCAAAGATTTAGAGAAACAACGACTGTCGTACCGCCATTGGCTCAATGTTGATGGTGTCGATCAAGACGCATTAAATACCTTGCTACAAGAGATAGATGTCGTTCATAGCCAACTAATGGGTGCAGAGCGTTTTGGTCAAGCACTAAAAGAAGATCGCTTCCTAAGCTCTATCCGCCAACGCTTTAATCTACCGGGTGGTTCATGCTGTTTTGATTTGCCAGCGTTACATTACTGGCTTCACCTACCCATTGAACGTAAAAAGCATGATGCGCAGCAGTGGCAAGCAAGCTTAAGGCCCTTGTCTGATGCGCTTTCATTATGGTTAAAGCTCACTAGAGAGACCGGACATTTTAAAGCTCAAATCGGTCGTGCGGGTTTCTTCCAAAGTGACGCTGATGAAGCTAATATTCTAAGACTTCACATCCCAATGGAATATGGCGTTTATCCTATGATTTCTGGCCATAAAAACCGCTTTGCGATCAAGTTTATGTCGTTTGAAAACGGTCAAGCGTGCACACAAGATATTGAGTTTGAACTTGCTGTGTGCAGCTAAGACTCACCCCCACAATCTAAAATTCAACGCTTTATTGTGCGTATATTGGATAAAATTTCGTAGCAGCAATAGCGCGTTGAATAAGCCATCTTGAATTCATTTAGGTATACTACCCTTTAACACCAATTAGTAATGGGACGCTCAACTATGTCTAAAATTACCATCGTTCAATGCCCACAATGTGGCGCCGACGTAGAATGGGGAGAACAAAGTCCTCATCGCCCTTTCTGCAGTAAACAATGCCAAATGATTGATTTTGGTGAATGGGCAGATGAAGAAAACACCATCCCAGGCGCCCCTGATATGTCCGACAGTGATGGCTGGTCTGAAGACCAGTATTAATTGAAGCTCTAGGGTAAAGGAATATCCTAGGCTCCTTCTTGGGGAATCTGAATCACGCTCCTTCGTCGCTGTCCAGAGTGACGAATTTTAACCGCCGTGCCCTGTAATCTTTGGCCATCATTTCCCGTCATTCCGAGGAGCCATAGCGACATCAGGAGTCTACTCACTGTAAGGACGCAGCTAAAGCTGACGACTTAAACACTTACATGCTCGACTAGTAGATTCTGAATCACGCTCCTTCGTCGCTGTCCAGAATGACGAATTTTAACCACGGTACTCTATAATCTTTGACCATCATTTCCTGTCATTCCGAGGAGCCATAGCGGCATCAGGAATCTACTCATAGCAAGGATGAAGCTAACAACTTAAACAATTGCATGCTCGACTAGTAGATTCTGAATCACGCTCCTTCGTCGCTGTCCAGAATGACGAATTTTAACCACGGTACTCTATAATCTTTGACCATCATTTCCTGTCATTCCGAGGGGCCATAGCGGCATCAGGAATCTACTCATAGCAGAGCTGAGGCGCGGAGTGTACGTCAGTGCATGAGCATCGACAGTGCAGGTCGGGTGAAAAGAAACGAGCAAGCTAATTACACAAATAAAAAAACGGAGCCCTAAAAGGACTCCGTTTAAGATGAGAACGCTAGTTATAGCATTACTTCTTAGCAAGTTTCTCTTTGATACGAGCAGACTTACCAGAACGCTCACGTAGGTAGTACAACTTGGCACGACGTACTGCACCACGGCGTTTAACTTCGATGCTATCAACGATTGGAGAGTGTGTTTGGAACGTACGCTCAACACCTTCACCGTTAGAGATTTTACGTACAGTGAAAGCAGAGTGTAGACCACGGTTACGGATTGCGATTACAACGCCTTCGAAAGCCTGTAGACGCTCACGGTCACCTTCTTTTACCTTAACTTGAACTACAACAGTGTCACCTGGTGCAAATTTAGGTAGGTCTGATTTCATTTGCTCTTCTTCAAGAGCTTTGATGATGTTACTCATTTTTTAAATTCCTAGAATAAACTGATACTAAATAAATTAGGTTACTTTGCGTTATGTTCACTAATGAACTCAGCAAGTAATTGTTCCTGTTCGTCAGTCAGAGCTAGGTTTTCCAGGAGCTCTGGTCTTCTTAGCCAAGTTCGGCCCAGCGACTGTTTTAGTCGCCATTGACGAATGTCCTTGTGATTGCCTGACATCAGTACCGCTGGTACCTCTTTGTCATCCAATACTTCTGGACGCGTATAGTGAGGGCAATCTAACAAGCCATTTGCAAAAGAGTCTTCTTCTGCTGACGCGAAATCCCCTAGTACACCCGGAACAAACCGAGAGACAGAGTCGATTAACGTCATGGCTGGTATCTCACCACCCGTCATCACAAAATCACCAATCGACCATTCTTCGTCGACTTCAGATTGAATGATGCGCTCATCTACCCCTTCATAACGACCACAAATCAGAAGCAAGTTCTCATTCGTTGCCAGTTCTTCCACTCCTTTCTGGTCGAGCTTGCGACCTTGAGGAGAAAGGTAGATGACTTTCGTCTTGCCCGGTGAGGCTGCTTTCGCGGTATGAATGGCATCGCGCAAAGGCTGAACCATCATTAACATACCAGGGCCACCACCGTAAGGTCGGTCATCGACAGTGCGATGTTTGTCGTGAGTAAAATCTCTAGGATTCCAAGTCTCAATCGACAAAAGACCTTTTTTAACCGCTTGACCTGTTACTCCAAAATCAGTAACAGAACGGAACATTTCTGGAAAAAGGCTAATAACGCCAACCCACATGTTTATCTCGCTCTGTAATTTTGGAGATTAGAATCCAGGATCCCAGTCAACTTCGATCCGTTGAGCTTCGCGATCAACATTAATGATCACTTGCTCTTCAAGGAACGGGATTAATCGTTCCTTCTGCCCGAAAGCATCTTTAAGATTTGCTTTAACAACCAGAACATCGTTTGAGCCAGTTTCTAGCATGTCAGTAACGACACCTAGATCGTAACCTTTAGTGGTTACAACTTGCATCCCAAACAATTCGCGCCAGTAGAACTCATCTTCTGACAATTCAGGAAGTACCGCAGGGTCAATAGCAATTTCAAAGTTCGTCATTAGATGCGCGTCTTCACGAACATCCATGCCTTCCAGCTTAGCCACCATACCTTTGTTATGGCGCTTCCAGCTTTCTACTTTGTACTCAACCCACTTGCCCTTTTGGTTAATATACCAAGGGCTGTAATCGAAAATGCTTTCAGCATTGTCTGTGTAGGAAAAAACCTTAAGCCAACCTCGAATGCCGTAAGTAGCACCAAACTTGCCTACAACAATCTTTTCGTTGCTCATTGTTTCTTTACCTTTCATCGACATAAACTAGTTTCTACTTTTCAAGTAAAAAATTAAGCCGCTTTTTGAGCGTCTTTAACTAGCTTAGCAACGCGGTCAGATACAGACGCGCCTTGACCAACCCAGTGGTTAACGCGGTCTAGGTCTAGACGTAGACCTTCTTCTTGACCTTTAGCAGTTGGGTTAAAGAAACCAACTTTCTCGATGAAACGGCCAGTTGCAGCGTTGCGGCTGTCCGCTACTACGATTTGATAAAATGGACGCTTTTTAGCGCCGTGACGTGCCAAACGAATGGTTACCATGTCGTCCTCTTTGCTTTCTCAAAAATAAAATTAACCCCAAAAACCATTCAAGAAATTAAATAGTTTGGGGGCTCGTGCCAAAATAAAGCTCCGGAATTTTACTCTTCTCCCGGAGCAATGCAAGGAGTTTAGTTACTTTTTCACCAACATAAATTGAATTTAAAGTTTGTGACGTACCTAACACCCTGAATCTATGCGTGATCGATTAATTAACGACCAAATGGGTTGAAGCCACCGCCTCCACCCATGCCGCCCATCATGCCTTGCATGTTGCGCATCATGCCTTTCATGCCACCTTTTTGCATCTTTTTCATCATCTTCTGCATTTGGGTGAACTGTTTTAGTAAGCGGTTTACGTCTTGAACCTGCACACCAGAACCAGCCGCAATACGTTTCTTGCGTGAGCCTTTGATAATCTCTGGGCGTTGACGTTCTTTCATTGTCATGGAGCTGATGATCGCTTCCATCTGCTTGAACATCTTGTCATCGACTTTGTCTTTCACATTGTCTGGTAGCTGAGACATGCCAGGAAGCTTATCCATCATGCCCATCATGCCGCCCATGTTTTGCATCTGGCCTAGCTGTTCACGGAAATCTTCAAGGTCGAAACCTTTCTTCTCTTTGAACTTCTTCGCCAGCTTTTCTGCTTTTTCTTGGTCAACGTTGCGTTGTAGGTCTTCAATTAAAGACAGAACGTCACCCATACCAAGAATACGTGAAGCAACACGATCTGGATGGAACGGTTCTAGCGCGTCAGTTTTTTCACCGACACCCAAGAATTTGATTGGTTTGCCCGTTACATGGCGTACTGACAGTGCCGCACCACCACGAGCATCACCATCAACTTTAGTTAGAACTACACCGGTAAGAGGTAGCGCATCGCCAAAGGCTTTTGCTGTATTTGCTGCGTCTTGACCCGTCATAGCGTCAACAACAAATAGCGTTTCTACTGGGTTGATAGCTGCGTGAAGATCTTTGATCTCCCCCATCATCTCTTCATCAATCGCCAAGCGACCTGCGGTATCGACAATCAATACGTCGTAGAATTTTTTCTTCGCATGGTCAATCGCTGCATTGGCGATATCAATAGGCTTCTGGTCTGGTGATGATGGGAAGAAGTCAACACCGATGTCTGATGCCAGCGTTTCAAGCTGCTTGATTGCAGCAGGGCGGTAAACGTCGGCAGACACAACCAAGACTTTCTTCTTGTCACGTTCTTTTAAAAGCTTAGATAGCTTACCTACCGATGTGGTTTTACCCGCACCTTGTAGACCCGCCATAAGAAGCACAGCAGGTGGTTGAGCGGCAAGGTTTAGCGCCTCATTCGACTCACCCATTACGGCTTCAAGTTCTGTTTGAACGATCTTGATAAATTCCTGACCTGGAGTCAGAGATTTAGAAACTTCTACACCTACCGCTTTTTCTTTAACGCGGTTAACAAATTCACGAACAACCGGAAGCGCAACGTCAGCTTCAAGTAAGGCCATTCGTACTTCACGTAGGGTCTCTTTAATGTTGTCTTCGGTCAGACGACCTTTGCCACTGATATTTTTCAGCGTTTTGGATAATCGATCCGTTAAATTCTCAAACATCTTTGTCTCTTCGCTAAAATGGCGATTAATTAGTGTGAGTATACATTAGCCAAGGTCTGAGTCATACCCGTACCGCTGCTCTATTCTTGTCTCTATTTCTATATGGTGCGGTAACTTATTAATTTCAATATCTCATCTCTCACGATTGATGTCGGATATAACGTAGCCCCAAAGTGTAATGCAAGGTATAATTTCCTCATTGTGCACAATAATATTTAGGATTCATGGATAGCTTAATAGCCATCGCGGCCGCCATACTTTATGTTTTGGCGATTGCGACCATCATACCCGGACTCTCACAGCAGTCAGGAATCAAAGCAAAAACAGTGTTTGCTAGTGCTGCCTGTGCGCTTGTTTTTCATGCGTGGATTTTGAGTGATCTGATTTTTGATGGAGCAGGTCAAAACCTTAGTATTCTCAACGTAGCCTCTTTGATCAGTTTTATTATTTCTCTGGTCATGAGCCTTGCTATGTTGAAAAATCGGTTGTGGTTTTTATTGCCTGTCGTTTATAGCTTTGCTGCCATCAATTTATCTGCTGCCACATTTTTGCCAAGCACGTTTATCAAGCACCTAGAGAATGACCCTAAGCTACTCATTCACATTTCTTTTGCGCTGTTCTCATACGCAACTTTAACTATCGGTGCACTCTACGCACTTCAGCTGGCTTGGTTGGATCACAAACTGAAAACAAAAAAATCTTTGGCGATTAACCCAAACCTGCCGCCTTTATTAATGGTAGAGCGTCAGCTATTCAAAATCATTTTGATCGGTAACTTATTGTTAACTGGTACGCTCATTACTGGCTTTGTCTTTGTGCAGGATATGTTTGCTCAAGGTAAAGCGCATAAAGGCATTCTTTCTTTCATCGCTTGGATTGTGTACTCAATACTGCTTTGGGGTCATTATCAAAAAGGTTGGCGTGGTAGAAAAGTTACTTGGTTCGCTGTCGCAGGGGCAACGCTGTTAACTCTGGCGTATTTTGGCAGTCGCTTTGTTAAAGAAATCATCTTGAATTAAGGAGCTCTAGGGCTCCTATCCTTTATATTTTAGGCTAGATAAAATACAGTACGCCTTAACCCTTTGACTTAACGGACTTACTCAACCGTTATATAACCCAATACTTACAAGGAACAGCAACGTTTTGGACGACATCTCTACGGGTATCTTGTTTGCGCTACTCGCGTGTCTTATCGTCATATCAGGTTACTTTTCCGGCTCAGAAACAGGGATGATGTCTCTGAACCGTTATCGCTTAAAGCACTTAGCCAAAAATGGGCATAAAGGCGCTAAGCGAGTCGAAAGGCTATTAGACCGTCCAGATCGTTTGATTGGTCTTATTCTTATCGGCAACAACCTCGTTAATATTCTCGCGTCCGCCATCGCGACCATTATTGGTATGCGTTTGTATGGTGATTTAGGTGTCGCTATCGCGACCGGTGCACTGACTATGGTTGTATTGGTTTTTGCTGAAGTTACCCCAAAAACAATTGCAGCGCTGTACCCTGAACGCGTGTCTTACGCGAGCAGTATCCTACTGACCATATTGATGAAGTTACTATCACCTTTGGTGATGCTCGTTAACTTTATTACGAATGGCTTTATTCGTTTACTTGGCGTAAAAGCCGATCACTCAGTAGAAGACCATCTTAGTTCCGATGAGCTGCGTACCGTAGTAAACGAAGCTGGCGGATTGATCCCTCGCCGACACCAAGACATGTTGGTATCTATTTTGGATCTTGAGCACGTCACTGTGAACGACATCATGGTGCCACGCAATGAGATTACCGGTATCGATATTAATGATGACTGGAAATCCATCGTTCGTCAGCTTACCCACTCACCACATGGACGCATTGTTTTTTATCGTGACCAAATTGATGAAGTGGTTGGCATGCTGCGCCTGCGTGAAGCTTACCGCCTGATGCTGGAAAAAAACGAGTTCAATAAAGAGACGCTATTACGTGCTGCGGATGAAGTCTATTACATCCCGGAAGGTACGCCACTGAACGTGCAAATGTTAAAGTTCCAACGCAACAAACAGCGTATTGGTCTGATTGTTGATGAGTATGGCGACATTATTGGCTTGGTGACATTGGAAGATATTCTGGAAGAAATCATTGGCGAATTCACGACCTCGATTTCTCCAAGCCTTTCTGATGAAATCAGTCCTCAAGGTGACGGAAGCTTCCTCATTGAAGGCAGCACCAATATCCGAGATATCAACAAAGGCCTGAAATGGGACTTACCAACGGATGGCCCAAGAACGTTAAACGGTCTTATTTTGGAGCACCTGGAAGATATTCCAGAGAGCCATTTAAGCGTGAGAGTGGCTGGTCATCCAATGGAGCTTGTTGAGATTGAAGAAAACCGTATCAAGCTCGTTCGTGTTTATCCTAAAAAGAAAAAATAGCCCCTATCTACAACTCACGATAAGAAATAAAAAGAAAAGAGCCTGATCATGTCAGGCTCTTTTTAGTTTTGGATAAATATGCTTCTTGATAAGTTTTTTAGCAACTAGTCGATGCGCAGCTCTTTTAGCATCGATTCAGGCAAAGCAAGTTCATCATTTTTGTTCACCGATACACCAGCATCCAAAATGCTCTTCGCGATCTGTTGTGCTTCTTCTAAAGAGTGCATCGCTGCCGTGCCACATTGGTATTCGTTGAGTTCAGGGATCTTGTTCTGGCTTTCTACCTTTAGTACGTCTTCCATGGCCGCAATCCAAGCATCCGCTACTTGCTGCTCTGATGGAGTGCCAATCAGGCTCATGTAAAAGCCCGTGCGGCAACCCATAGGCGAAATATCGATGATCTCAACAGAATCGCTGTTTAGGTGATTGCGCATAAAACCTGCATAAAGGTGCTCTAGTGTATGGATACCTTTTTCAGAAAGGATGTCTTTGTTTGGCGCGGTAAAGCGTAAATCGAAGACAGTAATCGTGTCCCCTTTTGGGGTCTGCATGGTCTTCGCCACTCGCACTGCCGGTGCATTCATGCGAGTGTGGTCCACGGTAAAACTATCGAGTAAAGGCATTACATCTCTCCTGATTGTAACTCCAATACCTCTCGGTACTGGATAAATGTCATTCATCCCTACAGCACATAAACAGGCTGTGGGTTAAAAGAACCAGCTGCTGTTGTCTTCCAATTCCTGACGACATTGCTTCAGCTGCCAGCCATAAGTTTTTGCAGTTTGTTCAACACGTCGAGCGACTTTGATCAAACTAGGCTTTCGCTTATAAGTACCTCGCTTGTACCCACCTCGACCTTCATGATAAGCCAGATATTGACTGTATGGGTCCCATAACGAAATCCCTAGTTGGCGCCTCGTTTCGTGAGTATACCAACCGACAAACATCATTGAATCATCAAAGTTGGTACGAGAACCGCCCTGCCCCGTCGCATCTTGGAAATCTTCCCAAGCAGGATCTTGAGCTTGAGCGTAACCATACGCACTGCTGACTCGTCCCCAAGGGATAAATCCCAATAAATAGTCTTTGGGTGGTTTCGCATCGTGCCGAAAGCTGCTTTCTTGTTTAATGATAGCCATAGCGACATGAATGGGGGTTCCCCACTTTTCTTCCATATCTTTGGCATCATCATACCAGCCGGATTTCTCTCGAAATATCTCACATAAATTATTCTGCTGCTTTGGCGGTGCCGTGGCACAACCTGCAAGTAACATGCTTCCGAGTACCGATACTACTAACGGTTTAATGTTCAATCCCACCCAACCTTTACCTATTCACTACTGCTTCAGATAAGCAAAGTAATCTTCCAAAAAATCATCAAAAGATAGCGTGTCACATTGTTCCGCTTGCTTTTGCTTTTCTACTGACGACGCCACTTCCGTTTCCATCGTATCTTGCGAGTAGTACTGATAACCGTGAGCTAGATTTTCCTCGCGGTACTTCATGCCAAGCGCACAGCCGACTTTACCTAACCCACCAAGCTCTTTCGTCAGCTCTAATAGTTGACCTGAAATCGTTAGTTCTGGGTTATCAACCCATGTCTCGAGTTTATTACACACATCTTGGTATGCACTGCCACCAGCAGCCATATCCATTTGCTGTGCTATCTGACGCAGCTCGACAAAAACTCGATGCGCCCAATCTTGCAGAGATAGACGTTCACCTTGGCAACCAATTTGCAACATTAGCCCTTTTTCACGACCAGAAACAATGACTTTGTTCCAGTTGTCGCGCCAACACTCTAATTCACAGTTGTCCATTGGATCCGAGTCTGACAAGGCCGCCCAAGTCAGGAAGAGATCAAGGAATCGCACTTGCTCTTCATCCAACCCCACTGCGCTGAATGGGTTAACGTCTAGAGAGCGAACTTCAATGTACTCAACCCCACCGCGTCGTAACGCATCTGAAGGCTTCTCACCACTTTTCGACACGCGTTTCGGGCGAATTGGAGCGTATAGCTCGTTCTCAATTTGTAAAATATTGGAATTAAGCTGGCGGTATTCACCGTCCACTTTGACGCCTATTTTCGCAAACTCTTCTGATGGGTGACGAATCGCATCGCTCAAACCATCCAGATACTGATCAATGCTGTTAAAGCCAATTTTCAGTACACTTTGCGCACTATTGGTGTAGCCCAGATCGCTCAAACGCAAAGACGTCGATTTCGGCAAATACAAAGTGCCGCCAATTTTTTCGAATGGCAGATCGGTTTCACGACCTTGAATAAAAGAGCCGCATAACGCTGGCGATGCGCCGAAGAAATACGGAATCATCCAACCAAAACGGTAATAGTTACGGATCAGCGCAAAGTAGGCATCAGACTTAGCATCTTGGCGGGCTTGTCCATCTTGCTCGCCGTAAAGCGCGTCCCAAAATGTCTCAGGGAACGAGAAGTTAAAATGCACACCTGAAATGATTTGCATCAGGCTGCCATAGCGGCGTTTTAGACCTTCTCGGTACAGGGTTTTCATTTTTGCTGCATTCGAAGAGCCGTACTGAGCAAGCTGAATATCCTCTTCCGAGCCAACATAACATGGCATAGAAAGAGGCCACATCTTTTCTTCACCCATTTTTGTCTGCGTGAAGTGATGGATATCTTTCAGTTGTGCCATCAGTTCTGGAATTTCATGTGACACTGGAGTAATGAACTCTAACAATGATTCAGAAAAATCAGTCGTGATCCATTGGTTTGTGAACGCTGAGCCTAACCCCTCTGGATGAGGTGTTGTTGCTAGATGTCCATCCTGACGATAGCGCAAAGTTTCTCGCTCAACACCGCGTCCAAACTGCTTAAATACTTCGGGGTTTGATGCAACTTTTTTTAGTCGCGCAGCAAAATCAGTCAAAATGAGGTTCGCTTATATTGGGAGCAGGACACTTGTCACAAAGGACAAGCGTAAGCTAAGTTATTGATATTTAATGCATCTAGATAAATAACCCACGAAAAGTCGCTTATCTAGATGAATAGCGGAGAAACGTTTCTCCGCTATTAAATGTGTACTCTATCGAATGATTTCAAGCTCTTCTACGTCTTTCCCCAACTTTTCTAATTGAGGACGCAGTGATTTAGCATCACCAACGACGATAATTTGATAGTCATTTGGATCAAACCACTTTTGAGCCAGTGCATTCAAAGTCTGCTTATCAACTTTTTCTACGATAGCGTTTCTTTGCTGCAAGTAATCTTGATCGAGGTTGTACTTAAGAATATCACTAATGAGTTCCGCTTTTTGTGTTGGCGTTTCATATTTCAGTGCATCTTTTTGACCGACCGCTTGACGCATAAATTTCATCTCTTCATCAGTAATTCCTGACTGCGAGTATTCATTTAGCTCATTTTCCATCTCAATGATAGAAGCAACCGTTGCATCCGCTCGTACTTGCGCGGTGAAAACAACCGAGCCAGTTTCTGGATTTCCAGAGAAGTAACCGTAAGCGCCGTATGTGTAACCCTTGTCTTCACGTAGGTTTTGGTTAATGCGGCTATTGAAGTTCCCTGCTAAGTTGAAGTTTGCCAGTTGGCTTAGGTAAAAATCGCCCGTTGCATCGTAAGGCATACCCTGACGAACCATCATGACCACACTTTGCGGGGCTCCTGGTTTATCAACAAGATGGATCTTTTGCTCACCTAATGCAGCGATGCTTTGCGGCGCATACAATGGCGCAGCTTCATCCTGCCAGTTTTTCCAGAACGTCAGCTGCTGTTCAATTTCCTGTTGTTCAATGTCACCAACAACGACGATTTGCGCACTTTGTGGCGTGTAATGCTTCGAGTAGAATTCACGGACATCATCCAACGTTAGTGCACTTACTCCTGCTTGCGTGCCGTCTTTTGGTCGAGCAAAAACAGAGTCTCCATAGAGCACTTGGCGACTCGCTTGTGATGCCATCCAGCTTGGGTTTTGGTGCTCATACACAAGACCTTCTAGCGCTTGCATCTTCACACGCTCAAAGTCTGCTTGCTTGAATGCAGGAGACAGCAACATCTCTTCGACAATTTTCAACGTCGGCTCTAAGTTCTTTTCTAAAGCAGAAACGCTGATGTTTGTTGTGTAGCCTGTTGCATTCACGGAGATGACACTACCTAGTTTATCGAGCTCAGCTTGAATCTCTTCGACACTACGTTTCGTTGTGCCTTCTTGCAACATTGCTGCGGTCAACTGGGCAAGACCTTCTTTGCCCTTTTCAACAAAACGTGTTCCCGCAGGTAAACTAAACTGCATCATGACCGTTGGTGTTTCATCGCTAACCGCACCAAGCAATTCCGAGCCATTATTGAAATGAAGCTCGTACAACTCAGGCATCGTCGCTTTCACTGGCTCCCCTACAGGCGGTTGCACAGAGCGATCGAAGTTATCGGTCGCACGACGATACGCCAATTGATCATCAGTGATCTTCTCGTATTCTGGTAGCGTACGCTTTGGCGTCACAAAGGTCGCTGGTTTTACGACAAGGTCAGTTTTTCCTTTTGGTACCACGCTTAGGGTCACTTTGTTCTTACCTTGGATAAAATCCGTATACGCTTTTTCTACCGATGCAGGCGTCACTGCGCGGATCTGCTCAAGCTGTTGCTCAAGACGGTCTGGATCGCCGAAGAATGTCTCGTTGGATGCCAACTGCGTTACTTTGCCTTTAACGCTTTCTAATGCAAAGATAGCATCCGCTTCCGCCTTACCCTTCAATTGTTCAAGGCGATCTTCTGTCACGCCTTTTTCAGCAAACTGATTGAGTGACTGTAAAAGCTCGTCGTACAGTTTTGATAGGTCGCCTTTGTCTCCAGAATCACCCATTGCGTAAACGTAAAAGTTACACGCCAGTTCAGCACAGTCATGGAATGAACCCGCATCGACCGCTTTTTGAGTCTTCACTAGGTCTTGATAGAGCACGCTGTTAGTACCGCCACCCAATACTTCTGATAACGTGTCGAGAGACGCTTGGCTTTCTTCGCCGTTGTAGGTTGTTGGCCACGCGATCATCACCATCGGTTGTTGAATACGATCCTCTAGCGTGATGTATTTGTCTTCTTGCAGTTTGGCAGGTTGTTTCGGCGCATTTTCAACCTCAGGACCACGAGGAATCGAACCGAAGTACTTATTTACCCACTCAAGAGTTTGTTCAACGTCTAAGTCACCACCGATCGTGATAGTCGCATTGTTTGGGCCATACCAACGCAAGAAAAACGCTTTGAGATCGTTCACATCAACACGATCAAGATCTTCAACATAACCAATAGTTTGCCACGAATACGGATGACCTTCAGGATATAGCGCTTCAGACATACGCTCCCAAATTAAGCCATAAGGACGATTATCGTAACGCTGAGCTCGCTCATTTTTTACAGTTGAACGCTGAATTTCAAATTTGCGTTGAGAAACCGCATCCAGCAGAAAGCCCATACGGTCAGACTCTAACCACAGCATTTTCTCTAGCTGGTTAGCCGGGACAGTTTCAAAGTAGTTAGTACGATCACGGTTTGTCGTACCATTTAACGTACCGCCAGCCTCTGTGATGATTCTGAAGTGCTCTTGGTCACCAACGTTCTCTGAACCTTGGAACATCATGTGCTCAAAGAAATGCGCAAAACCAGACTTACCCACTTCTTCACGAGCCGAACCAACATGGTAAGTCACATCCACATGGACCAATGGGTCGGAATCTTCAGGAGCTAAGATCACCGTTAAACCATTATCGAGTTTATACTTTTGGTATGGAATCTTAACTTTGCCTTCTTCCGCTTTCGATGACTCAACGAAAGTTACCCCTTTCGGCAGTGATGAAACTGGCGTATTTGATGCACAGCCCGTGATCACCAAAAGTGAACACGCGCCAACCCAAAACATCTTCATGTACTTTCCTTAAAATAATCCGAGATAGATGGCCGCAAGTAAGCTATACCTAGCAGCCTTTCCTAAAAATATTAAAATCACGCAAGGCAGAAACTTCATTCTCAGCCACCCTGCGGCTAAACACAGCGGGTCTCCAATCACAGGTAACCAGCTAAAAAACAACCCCCAATAGCCATACTTTGACAGCCACTTTAATGCGGTATGACCGTGCTTTTCTTCTTGCGCTTTGTTGGGAATCCACAAGCCAAGCCAATAATTTGTTAAGCCACCAAGCGTATTGCCGATAGTGGCGACCATAATAATTGACGAAACGGAATATTGATTTAATGAGAGAGTGGCAACTAAGCCCGCCTCAGAACCACCAGGTAACAAAGTGGCACTGAGAAAACCGGTCATGAAAAGCACCCATAATGCTGAATCTGAAAACCAAAGCGCTAAACTTTCAAAGCTCGTATTAAATGCTTCTAGCATGTCATATCAAGCAACACCTTGCCTCTGGTTCTTCCTGATTCAACTTGCTGGTGAGCAGCAATCACATCACTCATCGGATAAACCTGTTGAATTTCAGTCTTCAGTAAACCAACGCCAACCATGTACAACAAGGTATCTAATTGCGCTGGATCTGGCTCAACCAACATGCCGTTAGCCTCAAAGCCTAGGAGTTTGGCTTTTTCACAAATCAGCTCAGCTGTGATGGTTGGAACGGTTATGACTCTCGCACCGTCTTTCAGGCATTTAAGCGCATCTAACGCGGCATCTCCACCTACTAAATCAATCAAAACATCAACATCTTCAACACGTTCTGACACTGGTGCAAATTGATAGTTCACTGCGTGAGCGCCAAGGGTAGCCAGGTAGTCTAAATTTCGTTCACTGCAGGTTGTAAAGACTTCCGCTTTAGTCGCGATCGCAATTTGTACCGCGAGGTGTCCAACACCACCGGCTCCTGCGAGGATAAGTACGCGATCGTTTTCTGTCACATTGGCTTTGCTGAGTGCTTGTGCCGCAGTTTGGCCAGCCAACGGTAATGCTGCGGCAGCCTCTAAAGTAACTGAACTGGGAACATGACTTAACTCAGCTTCTGGAACACATACGTACTGACTGTACCCACCGCCTCGGACTGGGAAACCGATAAATCCAGCCACCTCATCACCATCATTAAAACGCGACGCCCCCTCTCCACAAGACACCACTTTTCCTGAGATGTCGTAACCTGGCACCCAAGGTAAATTATCTTTATTCTGCGCTGCTGCCCAACCGAGTCCGGCTCGAGTTTTAACATCAATAGGATTTACGCCTGAAAAAGCGACTTTTACTAAGACTTCACCAGGCTGTGGTGATGGTGTAGAAGCATGTTGAATCGCGAGTACGTTGGCATCACCAAATTCAGTGATAACGATCTGTTTGTGTTCCATAAACCATTCCCTGCAAGAAAACAAAAAGGGATGCGAAAGCATCCCTTTGACTATAAACCATTTTGTTAACCGAAGTTAATCGTGATTTTGTAAATTGGTTGATCATTCCATTTTCGGTAATGACTAGCCAACAAGCGCTAGCAAGATACCAGCGGCAACCGCTGATCCCAATACACCTGCAACGTTTGGTCCCATCGCATGCATCAACAAAAAGTTTTGCGGGTTAGCTTGTAAGCCGACCTTGTTCACCACACGCGCGGCCATTGGTACCGCAGAAACGCCAGCCGCACCGATAAGTGGGTTGATGTCTTCTTTTGAGAACTTGTTCAGCAACTTAGCCATTAGCACACCAGCCCCCGTACCAATACTAAACGCAACCGCACCAAGGCCTAGAATGCCTAATGTTTCTAAGTTCAGGAATTGATCCGCTTGCAGCTTCGAACCAACCCCTAAGCCCAAGAAGATCGTCACGATGTTGATCAGCTCATTTTGTGCGGTTTTCGATAGACGATCGACCACACCCGCTTCACGCATTAAGTTACCAAGACAGAACATACCGACAAGAGGCGTTGCTGAAGGTAGGAAAAGAATCGTCATGAGTAATACTGCCATCGGAAACAATACCTTTTCCCATTTACCCACGTGACGCAGTTGCGCCATTTGAATCTCACGTTCTTCCTTAGTGGTTAGCGCCTTCATGATTGGCGGCTGAATGATTGGCACTAAAGCCATGTAGCTGTACGCGGCTACAGCAATCGCACCAAGCAGGCCTGGTGATAACTTACTTGCTAAGAAAATCGCCGTTGGGCCATCCGCACCACCGATGATGGCGATAGACGATGCATCCGCCATGGAGAACTCCATACCAGGTACATAGTTGAGCAAAATAGCGCCAAACAGTGTCGCAAAAATACCAAACTGAGCTGCCGCACCTAGCCACAACGTTTTTGGGTTTGCGATCAAAGCACCAAAGTCGGTCATCGCACCCACACCCATGAAGATCAACAACGGGAACACACCCGATTCAATCCCAATGTAGTAAACGTAGTAGAGCAAGCCGCCAGGCTCAGTAAAGCCAGCATTTGGAATATTCGCCAAGATAGCACCAAAACCAATCGGCAATAACAGTAAAGGCTCAAAGCCTTTTTTGATTGCCAAAAACAGCAAGGTACAACCAACCAGCATCATACAGATTTGGCCGAACTCGAAGTTAGCGATCCCTGTTTCTGCCCAAAGGGTTAACAATCCGTCCATGATACTCCCTTACGCCAGGCTCAATAGAGGCGCACCAACTGTGACAGCATCGCCTTCTTTAACGTTCAACTCTTGAACCACACCACCACGCGCCGCACGCACTTCTGTTTCCATCTTCATTGCTTCAAGAATCAGTAGTACATCGCCTTCAGCCACTTCAGCGCCAGGCTGAACATTCACTTTAAAGATGTTACCGGCAAGAGGAGCAGGCACCGCTTCAGCAGAAGCGCTAGAAGATGCGCTAGGTGCCGTCGATTTTGCAGGCGCCGCAGAAGGAGCGACAGAGGTTAGCTCGCCTTGAGGACCAACTTCCACCTCATACACCTGTCCGTCAACACGTACGCTATAAGTTTCTACGCCGCCAGTTGCTGGTTGCGCCGCAGGTACGGCAGGCTTCGCGGCTTCTAGCGTTGGTGCAGGTTCAAATGCTTCTGGGTTTTCACGATTCTTAAGGAACTTAAGACCAACTTGAGGGAAAAGCGCATAAGTAAGTACATCATCAACACGTTCACTTGCTAGCTTAATACCTTCTGATTTCGCTTTCTCCATTAGATCAACAGTAAGCGTCTCCATTTCAGGCTCAAGCAAATCGGCAGGACGACACGTAATAGGCTCTTTGCCATCAAGTACTTTAGCTTGCAGCTCTGCATTTAACTCGGCTGGCGCTTGACCGTATTCGCCTTTCAATAGACCAGCGGTTTCCTTAGTAATGCTCTTATAGCGTTCGCCAGTAAGAACGTTAATCACCGCTTGCGTTCCGACGATCTGCGAAGTTGGAGTCACCAATGGAATGAAACCAAGATCTTCGCGAACACGAGGGATCTCTTCTAAGACTTCATCAATGCGATCCGCCGCGCCCTGTTCTTTCAACTGGCCTTCCATGTTAGTCAGCATGCCGCCAGGCACTTGAGCAATCAGGATGCGAGAGTCTACACCTTTCAACTGACCTTCCCACTTCGCGTACTTCTTACGTACTTCACGGAAATACGCGGCGATAGGTTCTAGTTGCTCGAGCTTCAAATTGGTATCTCGCTCGGTTCCTTCTAGCATCGCGACTACCGTTTCAGTCGGTGTGTGACCATAGGTACAACTCATTGAAGAAATCGCTGTATCGAGAATATCAATACCAGCTTCAACTGCTTTTACCGCTGTCGCAGTAGACAAGCCTGTCGTTGCGTGACAATGAAGTGCTAATGGCACATCACAAGACGCTTTGATACGCGTAATAAGCTCTTCCGCTTCATAAGGCTTAAGTAAGCCAGACATATCTTTGATACACAGTGAATGACAACCTAAATCCTCTAGGCGTTTTGCCAAGTCAACCCAAGTGTCTGCGTTATGCACAGGGCTTGTTGTGTAAGACAGCGTACCTTGAGCATGTGCGCCAACATCGACCGTTGCTTTAACGGCCTTCTGGAAGTTTCGCACGTCATTCATTGCATCAAAGATACGGAACACGTCCATACCGTTAGCATGCGCGCGTTCAACGAACTTCTCTACTACGTCGTCGGCATAATGGCGGTATCCTAAAAGGTTTTGACCACGCAGTAGCATTTGCATTGGTGTATTAGGCATCGCTTTTTTTAGTTCACGTAAACGCTCCCAAGGGTCTTCCCCTAAGAATCGAATACAAGAATCAAACGTTGCGCCACCCCAAGTCTCTAGAGACCAGTAACCAACCTTATCCAACTCAGCTGCGATAGGCAGCATATCCTCAATACGCATACGCGTAGCAAATAGTGATTGATGGGCATCACGAAGGACCACATCTGTAATAGCTAGTGGTTTAGACATGCTCTTAAACTCCTTTTTAATCCTGGTTCGGCTACTTCGCGAATGAGGCGCGATGTTTATGAATCGCAGCCGAGATCGCCGCCACTACTTGTGGACTAACAGCTGAAGAGGTTGATTGAATATTAGTATTTGTTTTTGGTGCTGCGATCGGCTCTGGTACTTCTTCTGGTACCAATTTCGACAGTAGCCGAACGAGATAAACAAGAATAGTGAGGAAAATAAATACGACCGCCATCCCTGTTAGCATCAGGGTGGCCGCATCTACTAGCAGGCTTCCTATATTAGTCATGTTGCTTCCTTTCTTTATCATCCTGACAACGTGCAGGACTTTAATAGCGTCAAATCCCGACCAATGGATTATCTCGATTGGTTAAATTTTGTCAATTTTGTTTAAGGGAGGTTTGTAATAATCCTGATAAATGATTATTTATTCACTACCCAGATCACAGTTCATGACAAAATAATTACTGCGAATCTGCTATCTCCTTACGAACAGAGTAAAGGAGGACATAAATAAAAACTGCGATTTGGATTTCAAAACCAAATCGAGATTTACACATAAAAACTAATAAAAACAAAAGGATGCCATTTTATAACAATTAATAAACAAATAAAAAACAAAGAAGTTACATGTAAACAGTCAAAGTGAAAGAAACGGAAATCAATATACAGGAGAGATAGTAAGGATGGATTCACAAACTACAGCAGAAACTTTATTCCAAATTGCTTAGATAAGCACATATTCGCTTTTGGAAAAGAAGGACCTCGCCTCTAACAACTCTAGGCTATAGTTCCTGATGTCCAGATACAAAAAAAGCCTCGCAATTGCGAGGCTTTTTTTGTATCTGGCGCGTCCTGGAGGATTCGAACCTCCGACCGCCTGGTTCGTAGCCAGGTACTCTATCCAGCTGAGCTAAGGACGCGCAGTTTTCGATATCAACTTTCGTCAACATCAGGGCATTACCCTTCAATAAGTGGCGCGTCCTGGAGGATTCGAACCTCCGACCGCCTGGTTCGTAGCCAGGTACTCTATCCAGCTGAGCTAAGGACGCGCAGTTTTCGATATCAACTTTCGTCAACATCAGGGCATTACCCTTCAATAAGTGGCGCGTCCTGGAGGATTCGAACCTCCGACCGCCTGGTTCGTAGCCAGGTACTCTATCCAGCTGAGCTAAGGACGCGCAGTTTTCGATATCGACTTTCATCAATATCAGGGCATTACCCTTTAATA
>NZ_VHSY01000009.1:0-178662 GCF_013048625.1 Vibrio sp. 11-4(1)
GTGTTGATGCTCCCCATAACTTTCTCCAAACACCTGTATGATGCTAAGTGCTTATAAGTATAGATCAGCAGACAAACAGGACATTTCTACTTTGCTGAGGACAGGACATTTTAAAATGGGATTGACAGTAATAGTGGTTCCTGTGGATTTGCAATCACTAAGGCCAATCCGGCACAAACCATTGAAATGCTAGATAATCCAAGTCCATTAAACTTTTTCAATTCCTTCCCATACTGATTTTATCTGCAGATTATCATTTCGAGTTGATTGGTTTATCTCACCTAGCCTGCATTCCTAACCAATTACACGAGAGCCACTTCATTTTCATCTAGTTCATCGAGTCTGAAAGCTTTGCGCTCTTGCTGCCCGATGCTTCTAATCAACATTGCAATCACGAACCTGTGGCTATATGAAGCCGAATATACTTTTCTGGATATTTATAACGATAGCGTTTTCCTTTCCTCAAGTTGGATTTCACATACCGACAAACTTTTTTGTCACCACTACTGGTTACTCTTTTTATTACTGCTTTTTTACCTTTGTGTTCCATCTCTATCATGACATCACAATAACCTTGGTAGTCATCAAATTTATTGTCTGCTTTCCTTTGAATCTTAGTTTTAATCTTTTTAGCCAATGGATTCGTTTCCGAGTCGTCAGACAAAGCTGAAGCACTTACAAAGAGAAAGACCATTAAAGTTACAACGTATCGCATAGTTTAAGTCCGTTTATCTTATTGATTAATCAATGATAAATAATTTTTCTATAGATACGAAAATGGGACGCTATATTGCGTCCCATTTAACACGATTAAGTAACTGATATGTAATTAAGCTCGCTTCTTGCCTTTGCTCGCTTTGAAACCTTGATGCGGAAAAACGTTGCGAATCCGCTGCTGGATTTTTTTGGGAACGTCCTTGGAAAAGCTCAAACGCATGCCAGTTCGTTGGCTATATACCTTCATTTCACCACTAAAAGGATCATGTTCACTAATATCTTGTAAGTTATGTTTGAAAGAAGGTGGTAGATGCCCTTTTACGTTACTGATATGGCCGTTATCAAACTTTACTTTTAGCACTGGTCTATCAACTGCGATCAACCAAAAGATTACGATGGCAGCAATTAAGATTACATATAACATTTGGCACTCCCTATCCTAGCTAGATAGCAATTTACTCAAATCCTCTTTGATCGAGGTAACTTTTTGACTCGCTTTTTCACTTCTCGATGCTTCAGAAAGTAGATATTCAATTGCGTCAGATAATGTACAACCGAGCTCGTTTGCTCTGCTAGAAAGCTTTTCCCAAACTCGATAATCTAAGTCAATGGACTTTTTCTTTGTATGGACTTGCTCTGCATTGAAATGACGCTTCCTTTTCGCTCGGATAGCCTGCTTGAGTTTGTTGTCCAACTCTTCTGACATGTGGTTTTCTATCCAAGCTAATACAAGCGTAGGTTCGTGTTCAAGACGTTTTAGCTCTCCAACCGCGGCATCTGCTTCACTTGTATCAATATGTCGGGTAATCGCTTCACCATCTTTCCATTTCTTGATGAGATACTTCCATTTCCACCCACACTCTAGATTCTCAAGCTGCTGATATTTCATTTATTCCGACCCATAAACATAACCTAGTGACAGCGTAACCCAGATAATTTACTTGGGCAAATAAAACTCTTAGAAGTATCGATGTTGATCACTCATTTGTCTAAGTATTGTTCATTGAGTGTTGAATGCCGTGAGCGAACCAAATTGGTGCTAGGGTGTTATAGTCCATTTCGTTATAATGTCGGCAAGATTGAATTACGATGAATTTTAATGAACCAACTTAATTGGCAAGACGTAACACCTTCACTTGAGCAGTACGAAGCACTTTTAAAGTCTGCACCTTCATTACCAAAGAAGTCTTTTACTGATCTTCAACCGAGGATGTCGGCAACGATATCTCGCTTTTCCAAAATGTCGGGATTGACACGCGTGCTACTCATTAACTGCGTCGATAATTCTGTCTATAGAGAGTTCATCAGTAAAGCTCTTCAGAGTCATTCTAACGCTGCGATTGTTTTGTCGGAATCACTTGATGCCAAACGTTTATTTGACCGTTACAGTGTTGATGTAAGTGGTGATATTGCCTTCCAACCTGGCTTGATTTCACAAGCTGACGACGGTTATTTGATTGTACCTGCTAATCTCATTCTGGCTAACCCGGGACTTTGGCCGAATATAAAGTCTGCAATTCAACAAAACCTTATCGAGCCACTGAACCTAAGCCCTACTCGCTTACCTACTTCAGTACCGCCATCTAAAGCTTATGATGTAAAACTGATTGTAACTGGGGAAAGAAGTCAGTTAGCAGAGCTAGAATATATCGACGAGGACTTTTGTTCAGGCTTTGCCATGTATACCGAAGTTGAAGAAGATATTCATTTGTCAGAGCAGAATTTGACAGATTACTTTGGTTTGGTGAACTGGATATGTTCTCAATATCAGCTACCTCACTTAACGGAATGTGGCTTTAGAAGACTATTGCTAGCTGGTATGAGATTTACTGAAGATCAACATTATTTGCCGTTAGGTGTAATGTGGCATTCTCAACTTCTAACACTTGCCAGCCAGTTCAGTGATGGCCAAACATTAGATTACGAGTCATTAGATAAAGCGATTGACGACAAGTATTACCGCGAATCCTATCTTCCTCAGCGTGCCGTGTACGATATTTTAGATGGCCAAGTCATCATTGAGACAACTGGGAAGCAAGTTGGTCAAATCAATGGCCTAACCGTCATCGATATGGCTGGACACCCTGTCAGCTATGGTGAGCCTGCTAGAATATCGTGTGTAATTCACTTTGGTGATGGCGATGTTTCCGATGTTGAGCGCAAAGCTGAACTTGGCGGCAATCTACATGCGAAAGGCATGATGATTATGCAAGCTTTCTTAAGCTCTGCTCTAAAACTGGATGAACCTCTGCCTTACTCTGCCTCGATTGTATTTGAACAGTCTTATAGTGAAGTTGACGGTGACAGCGCATCTCTCGCAGAACTTTGTTGTTTGGTGAGTGCGTTATCTGAATCTCCAATTAATCAACAAGTTGCGGTTACAGGAGCCGTCGATCAGTTTGGTCGAGTGCAAGCAGTCGGTGGCTTGAACGAGAAAATTGAAGGTTTTTATCAGGTTTGTAAACATCAGGGTTTTACGGGAAATCAAGGCGTTGTCATGCCGAAATCAAACCTTAAACACCTTGCATTACATAAAGATGTAATAGAAAGCATTAAAAATGGTGAGTTCCATATTTGGTCCGTCTCTACGGTAGATGAAGCTATTCCGATTGTTATGAATAAACCTTTTAGAGGCGAAGACGAGAGCATTATTGGCAAAATAGCGGAACGTATTGAAAACTTTGAAAGACATGAGCATCCAGAAGGAATTGTGCAGCGCATCAAAAACTGGTTTGTCTAGTACTGATCGGAGTTGTTTAGCGTACACGTGTTCACTAAGATGCAGCTATCAAAAATTGGAGTAATTGATAATGCAAAACAAACGTGATTCTTATAACCGTGACGATCTACTTGCTTCTAGCCAAGGGGAACTGTTTGGGCCTGGTTACCCTCAGCTTCCTGCGCCAAACATGCTAATGATGGATCGTATTACTAAAATGTCTGAGGCAGAGGGCGATTTTGGTAAAGGTTTGATCTTGGCGGAATTGGATATTACTCCAGATTTGTGGTTCTTTGATTGCCACTTCCCTGGTGATCCAGTAATGCCTGGCTGCCTTGGCCTTGACGCGATGTGGCAACTTGTTGGCTTCTTCCTTGGCTGGGTTGGCGGTAAAGGTAAAGGTCGCGCTCTAGGTGTTGGTGAAGTGAAGTTTACAGGCCAAATCCTACCGACGGCGAAAAAAGTAACCTACGAAATCCACATGAAACGCGTCGTAAACCGTAAACTGGTAATGGGTTTGGCTGACGGTCGTGTATGCGTAGATGGCAAAGAAATCTACGTTGCGAAAGATTTGAAAGTTGGTTTGTTCCAAGACACTTCAAACTTCTAATCACGACTTTAATCGATTTATAAAGGCTCCTATTTAGGGGCCTTTTTGTTTGCCTAGTCTATAAATGTAGAAAAGGCTCCGTAGAGCCCTTTCGAATCCTTCTTTTTGTATGTGGAGAGTTTATTTGTAGAGACCAGATTGTCTTTCATCTCTGGCATCACGCCAACCACCTAACCAATACGACCGAGCATCAACTTGTTGATATGGGCAAGCCTCTTGAGACCTTCCATTCAACCCAGCTTTATAGCCTTGAGATTGAGCTCGTTCTAGGCGATCACGCTTTTGTCTCTTCATAGTTAATTCCTCATACAGGTCCATTTACTAACGTACAGCTGTTATTGTGAAACTTTGATGGAGTTTTTATGACTCCACTTATAAGAATCGATCAAGTTGAGTGATTTCTCAAGGCATAAAAAAAGCAGAGGCTCAAATGTGTGAGCCTCTGCTTGATTTAAAAATTACTGACGATTTTTGACTATTTTCTACGGAACCCAAACAATCCAAGCATGGTCAAAGCTAACAAACCAAGGCCTGCACCTTGACGCTCTGTTGTCGTTGAGTCAACGCTTCGAGACACAATGTCCTTCTCAGTCGCACCTGCAATAGGCACCAATTTTACGGCTACGATTTGCTCATCAGAACTACATGTCGCATTGTTTGCTGTTGTACTGTAACCGCCAGCACATTTCATCGCGGTACCAGAAATCACACCTGCATCGTTGATATCGGTTGCGTCAAGAATACGGAACTGGTTGTTTTGCTCAGAGTAGTCACCGCCATTAGTCAAACTATCTAGGAACCAAGCTTTTCCATTAAATAGTGTTGAAGCACGTTCACTAGTCTCACCACCTACACTGTATGGGTAGATAAAACCGCGCTTACGACGTGGCTTACCATCGTCTTCACGCGTCGTTTCCGCATCGAGTTGCCCAACGATTTCATTGTAAGAGTTGATCCCACCCATCTTACCGCCCGCACCGCTGAAGAAAATTCCGGTAGTTGGGTAAAAAGCGTTAATAGAATCCTTACGAACATCATTTACGATAAAGAGACGATTTGGAGCAGAGCCCGTTGGCATTAAGTATCCACCTGAACGTTTTGCTTCACCAATAGCAACAAAATTTGAGTTAACATCGGTTAATCGTGAGTTTGTATGAACCGTATCATCGCCCTCACGCTGTCTCGCTCCTACAACAACTTTGTTTTTCCAAGTTGCGTTTTCAACGCTACCTTCTGCCTCTAGGGTTCCGACAAAAACAGTAGCATTCAGATAGTTATCATCACTGTATGTGTTGTAACCCACGCCGTAAACCGTTGTTCCATCTGTGACAAGGTCACGCATGCTTCCTTGAGCCAGTCTTTCTCCATCTTTAGATGTGCCACTTGGCCAAGCCAATTCACTGACGGTTCCACTTTGATCCCAAATAGCTGCTTTCGATGTGTGGTGAGCGCCATTGGTATTACTTGCTGTTCGAGATACACTACCAACGGTAAAAGTGCCATCGGTTTTCCAAGCGTGGCTTTGCACAACGCTTGCGTCGTTATCACCTGTAACAAAATTTGGTTCAATAGGTGCTACGACTGTATTTCTTGTTTCCAGTGTCGACTTGTTTTCACTGTTGACTTTACTTTGATTACCGACAGCGGCACCATCTTCGGTAAGCTGATTGATAACATTGTTATATTCATTTTTATAAGCAGCAGAATCGCCTTCTACAAATGCTGACGCATTAGAAGTAAAGTCTTTACTACGCTCTTTGTTCCATGGGGTCCAGTTTACAGAAGCCCAAGAGTCACAAGTAGAATAGCGAAGCTGGTTATAACAGTAACGTTCAAAATCTTTGAGTTCTTGGATGTAATAAAAGCCCGCGTCCAATCCAAATGGAATTTCCTCACGATAGCTATTTCCATCCACGGCTTGTGTTGCTGAAATAGGTGTTGTGCGAGTTTCCATCGCAAGCTTAAATTGGTCTGGTGTACAGTTTGCTGCCGCATCAAAACAGCCCAAAGCGAAAGGGGAACCTGTTGAAGGATCTGTACCCGCATCACCTTGCTGAATTGCAACCCCATAAGCCGTTTGGTAGTCACCGTTTGAGCCATGATCCTGAGGTGAAACCTCAACCACTTGATACAATGCCGCCTGTGCGTTCATTGTGGTACCAACCATCATTGCAATGGCGGTCAATTTGAATTTATTACTACAATTCATTGAATTCTTAACTATCCTGTTGCATTGCTTCGAGTTCTTCCCATCTCTCGAATGCGATTTCCAACTCCTGCTCTAGTGCAGCAAGCTGTTCCAATACCGGCTGAGTTTGCTCTACAGGTTTAGCAAAGAACTCTGGATCGTTCACTTGCTCCTGAAGGCCCTCGATATCCGACTCTAATTGTTCTAGTTTAGCTGGTAGAGCTTCTAATTCTCTTTGCAGCTTATACGATAACTTCTTCGAGTTGTTCTTAGGTTGGGTTGTTTTGGGAGTTTCCTCAACCACTTTTTCTTTTTTCGCTGGCTTTTCAACCGCTTGACGAACCGCCAATACCTGTTCACGCTGCTGTCTTGCATCGTGATAACCACCAACAAACTCTTCAATCACTCCGTTTCCTTCGAAGATCCAGCTTGTGGTAACAGTATTATCAACAAACTCTCGGTCGTGGCTAACTAAAAGCAACGTGCCCTGATAGTTGGCAAGCATTTCTTCTAAAAGTTCCAACGTTTCGATATCCAAATCGTTGGTTGGTTCATCAAGAATAAGTAAGTTGTTTGGTTTCAACAAGATACGAGCTAGCAGTAATCGGTTTTTCTCACCACCAGAGAGCGCCTTAACCGGGGTTCTTGCGCGCTTAGGTGCAAATAAGAAGTCTTGAAGATAACTCAGCGCATGACGCTGACGTCCCCCAACCATTACTTCTTGTTTCCCATCCGCTAAGTTATCGATCACTGTCTTTTCTGGATCCAAAATCTCTCGGTACTGATCAAAGTACGCGACTTCTAATTTTGTTCCGCAGTGTAAACGACCAGACTGCGCTTCCAATTGCCCTAATAGCAATTTAAGTACCGTACTCTTACCGCAGCCATTTGGTCCGATAAGTGCAATACGGTCACCGCGCATAATGTTAAAGCTAAAGTTGTCGACGATTGTCTTGCCTTCGTAAGCAAAAGATATGTTTTCTGCTTCAAATACAATTTTCCCTGAACGTGAAGCATCATCGATATTAAGGTTAACTTTGCCTTGGACATCCCGGCGATCGCGACGCTCTTCACGAAGTTTCTTCAATGTGCGTACACGACCTTCATTTCGAGTTCGGCGTGCTTTAATGCCCTGCCGAATCCAAACTTCCTCTTGAGCAAGCTTTTTGTCGAATTCAGCATTCTGCATTTCTTCAACGCGGAGCATCTCTTCTTTTTCTTCTAGGTAGTTGTCGTAATCACCAGGGAAAGAAGCTAATTGCCCGCGATCTAAATCAACAATGCGTGTTGCCATTGATTTGATGAACGCACGGTCGTGAGAAATAAAGATGATCGAGCCTTTGAAGTCTTTTAAGAAGTTCTCTAACCATTCGATAGTTGTTACATCAAGATGGTTTGTTGGCTCATCAAGAAGTAATACATCAGGGTCACAAACCAGCGCGCGAGCTAAAGCGGCTTTACGTTGCCAACCACCGGATAAATCGGTCAGTTTAGTTTCTGGACTTAGTTTTAAAGCACCAAGTACGTTCTTAACACGGTCATCAAAACGCCAAGCATTAGAATGGTCAAGCTGCTCTTGAACCTTGGCTAAACGGTTGATGTTTTTCTCACTCGGATCTTGAGCAACAAGATCGAGAAGATCGTGATAGATCTTCAGTTGTTCGCCGATTTCAGCCAAACCGCCAGATACGTATTCGTAAACCGTACCCTCTTGATTACGCGGTGGATCTTGTTCAAGTCGAGAAACAACGACGTCTTGAGTGATTTGAATCTTGCCGTCGTCCAACAAAATGTCGCCGGCAAGCACTTTCATTAACGTGGACTTACCTGCTCCGTTGCGACCCACTAAACAAACGCGTTCGTTTTCTTGAAGAGCGAACTCCGCTTTGTCCAGCAATGGGTGGTCACCAAATGCAAGTTGTGCGTTATGAATGGTAAGTAATGCCATTATTATCCAACCAATGTGTGAGTTGTTCTAAGTCAAACGGCCAGTTCAACTCAGAATCTTGATACTTTAATACGGGTATTGTGACGCCGTAACGAGAAAACAGTGCATCATCGAACGCAATATCAATGATATCTGTTTGCTCGGCCAAACCAATTTGGTCTACTAGAGCAAATGCCATCTCACAAAGATGGCATCCCTCCGTGCTATACAATATCAGCACGTATTAATCCTTTTGTTTATACTACGCGTGCGTTACTAGCCAACAGTTATGAATCTGTTTATTACGCGCAAAATCTAATGGTAACGTTTGAGAAGAAATATTCTGAGCCTTCAAACCAAGTTCGGCCAGCGACTCTTCATCCATCTTGAAGTGGCGCTTGTTATTCGAGAATACGATAGTGCCTTCACTTCTTAGTAAACGTTTAAGATTCTTCATCAGTTTAATGTGGTCACGTTGTACGTCGAATGATGTTTCCATACGCTTAGAGTTAGAGAACGTAGGTGGATCAATAAAGATCAAGTCGTACTCACCTTTCGCGTTTTCTAGCCATTGCAAACAGTCTGCTTGTTCATAGCGATGCTGACGTCCTACACAGCCGTTAAGCTGCATATTGTCTTTCGCCCAGTTCAAGTAGGTATTTGACATATCAATAGTCGTTGTGGAACGAGCGCCACCAACCGCTGCGTGAACCGTCGCACTCCCAGTATATGCAAACAAGTTTAAGAAATCTTTACCTTGCGCCATTTCACCTAAGCGACGACGAGTGATCTTATGATCCAAGAACAAGCCAGTGTCTAGATAGTCATGAAGGTTTACGATCAGCTTCACACCGTACTCGTTTACTTCAAGCGTCTCTGATACCTGACCTAATTTTTGGTATTGGCTGCGACCCTTCTGCTTTTCACGAACTTTAAGTACTACTTTGTTCGCCTCTACACCTGTCACCTGAATCGTTGCACGAATGATATCCGTTAGGCGACGTTTTGCTTTTTCTTCTGGAATGTTTTTTGGCGCAGCATACTCTTGAATTACGATTTGATCGCCGTATACGTCTATCGCCACATTGTATTCAGGAAGATCAGCGTCATAGATTCGGTAGCAATCAAGCTTCTCTTTACGAGCCCACTTGCCAATCTTGCCAATGTTTTTCTTTAAACGATTTGAAAAGTCTGGTGCGATTTGAACATTAGTATCAGCACCCTTCACCTCATCAGCACTGCGCTCTGCAATACTGTAGTTCTTTTGGTGACAAGGTAACGCACCATTATTCAATTTAAATTGTTTATCAGCACGCATACGAAGACAGCTCAGCAGCTCGTCTGAACTCGAGAAGATAGAGGCTTTACATCCACCAAACTCAGATTTTAGCTGTCCACCAAATGCGGTGTAGAGCGCAATTAGCCCCGGCTCAGTTCCTAGACGTTCACCGTAAGGTGGGTTTGAAACGATAACACCGTGTTCGAATCCTGTAGGACGAGTAATGGTTGCAGCATCACCTTGTGCGAACTCAATCAATTCTTCAACGCCTGCTCTGCGCGCGTTTTCTTGAGCAACTTTTAATACTTTAGGGTCGTTATCGAAGCCAAAAAACTTAGCGTCAACTTTCTTGACACCTCGTCTAGCTTGAACATTAGCCTCTGATTTAATCTCTGCCCAAGTCTCTGGTTCAAAGTCTTCCAACACTTCGAAACCCCATTGCTTTCGCTTAACGCCAGGAGCCATGTTGGCAGCCATCATCGCAGCTTCAATAAGCAAAGTACCAGAACCGCACATTGGATCGAGTAATGGTTGATGCCCATCCCAGCCACAACGCATGATAATCGCAGAAGCAAGCGTTTCACGTAACGGGGCACGACCCGATTCTGGTCGGTAGCCACGCTGATGCAAACCACTGCCTACCATATCGATCCCAAGCAACGCTTTATCTTTATGCAAACGAACGTGAATACGAACATCTGGGCGTTCTTTACTGATGTTGGGACGCGGCAAACCTTTATTTTCAAAGCAATCTACGATGCCATCTTTGACTTTCATCGCACCGTATTGGCTATTTCTGATCTCACGGTTTGTGCCGTTAAAGTCCACAACAAAACGTTTAGAGCTATGAAATTGGTTAACCCAGTTAATAGCAGATGTAGATAAATACAAGTCCATGTCGTTGTTACACGTGAACTCAGATAAAACACGTACAAATCGAGACGCTAAACGGCTCCACAAACAACAGCGATAAACCTGTTCGTTTGTCGCTTTAAATTTTACGCCTGCCTGTACTGGTTTCGCATTTTCAATGCCTAGTTTAGTCAGTTCTTCAACAAGCAAATTTTCCATGCCATTTGAAGTTACCGCGAGATATTGATTCATAGTGTTCTTTCGCTGATAAAAAATGGCTTCAATTATACCTGACTTTACGATCAATGCCTCGTTTTTAAAGGAATTTCCCCACCTGTTAGTTCAAATCATCACCAACAAAATGATCTGAAACTTTCAACATCTTCAATTTGAGTATTTTTTATTCACGAACGAAATTTTGTTCCCTTGGAAAGAAGTGAATACTTATTTACATAAATTTTGGTATATACCAAACAATGATTATTGATGTAAGTTACTTACATTTTTTCCTTATAGGGGAATAAATGGGGTCATTTTAAGCGCTAGGTTGCCTAGTTAAGGGAGTCATCAGATTGAAATAAGTAAAATAAAAGTGACCAGCTTCATGTTTGCATGCATAGAAAACATACAGTTTCATGGCTGATGGGGATCTAGTATCAAAGGAAAGGACAAAAAAAATCGACCTAACGAGGTCGACTAATGCAAACAAAGGAACGAAATAAAGAAAAAATTAAACAGGTTTACCCCACCATTGCCATAGGGGTTATTGCAAAGAGGTGATTTGCACAAGCCATGCGGTCATGCATTACTTTAATCGGCTGCCCAAACTGAAGCGCCTTATTGCCATCAAGCACAAACGCTTCTTGGTTAACATAAGCACATAAGCTCGACGTCTCGCCTGGTTCTAACACGATGAACATGCCATCAGAATATTGGTTTGTTAGAAAGACCATGTCCCCTTCTTCAGGCTCGTAACCTGAGGACTGTGCGTCAAAGAACCAGCTTTTAGGCTGTACAGGTTTATGAAAGCGCTTTGCTGCAACACAATACAGTGTTAACTCAGCTTGGCGGTATTCGCTGATGTCGAGGCATCGAATACGTTCATTAAACGTTTGGAATGCACTGGCGTCATCAACGGTAAATTCATTGTTTGAGAAGGCACAGTTAACCAACAATTTTCGGGATAAATTGGTTTGGAAAATCATTTCCTCCCCCAGATCCAGCATTAAGCAAGCTTTTTGCTCGTCAAAATACCAATTCCATTTGTCGCTGGGTTTAAGCATTATTCCGTTCTCTCTTGACTAGTTAAATCAGTGGTAAAGAGGTAAGACGCTTAATTACCTACTCGTGATTTTTAAATTTTACAAACGAACGGATAAAAAAAAAGAGGAAACAAAGTCCTCTTTTTTATGTAATAGCTACTGATTTTTCAGTGGTTTTTGATGTATATGTTAAAGATTCTTAACAATATCACGTACTAGGCTTGGGCCGTGGTAAATAAAGCCAGTGTAGACTTGAACAAGTTTAGCGCCTGCCATCAGCTTTTCTTTGGCTGCAACATAGGAATCCACACCACCAACACCGATAATTGGAAGTTTGTCTCCTAGCTCTTCATGAAGCTTACGTACGACTTCCGTAGAGCGTGATTGCACAGGGCGACCACTTAAACCACCTGCCTCATTGGCGTGTTTCATTCCTTCTACGATCGTGCGATCCAGAGTTGTGTTAGTCGCGATCACACCATCTATATTGTTTTTCAATAAAGAATCGCAGATTTGGCAGATTTCTTCGTCACTCAAATCAGGCGCAATTTTTAATGCTAGCGGGACGTATTTGTTGTACTTCTCTGACAGTTCTGCTTGTTTCGCTTTTAATTCAGAAAGTAGTTCATCAAGCGCTTCACCATATTGAAGTGAACGAAGACCCGGAGTGTTTGGTGATGAGATATTAACCGCAATGTAGCCTGCATACTCATACACTTTCTCCATACAAATCAGGTAGTCCTCTGCCCCTTTCTCAATTGGTGTGTCTTTGTTTTTACCAATATTAATTCCGAGAACACAGTTGAATTTTGCTTGCTTTACATTCTCGACCAAATTATCAACGCCTAGGTTATTAAAGCCCATGCGATTGATGATCCCTTCAGCTTCGACTAAGCGAAATAAGCGTGGTTTATCATTCCCTGGTTGCGGACGAGGTGTTACGGTGCCAACTTCGACAAAGCCAAAGCCCATGGCATCAAATGCTTCAATGCATTCACCGTTTTTATCTAAGCCAGCCGCAAGACCTACTGGGTTACGGAATGTTAGTCCCATACACTCAACTGGACGAGTTGGTAATTGTTGGCGGTAGAAGAGATCAAGTGGTGTGCCGTTAAAGCGTTGGAAGTTCTTGATTGCAAGATCGTGTGCCTTCTCGGCATCGAGTTGGAAAAAGCCAGTTCTGGCTAGACGGTAAAGCATTGTGCCTCCGAAAGAAAAAAGCCCCGTATAAACGGGACAATATTATTTACTGTTTTTCATCGTAATTCAATGAAAATGAATGTATTAAGTAAAAACCTATATCTTTCTAATATTTTCAAATATAAAACAAACAATTAGAGTAAGATTTCAACAATAAAATTTATAACTAACCACCCTAAAGCAATCGATTTCAGCCTATTTTAACTTCCCCGCATCGTTACGCTGTAACTCACTCGGCGCTATAATAGAAACGATGAGCAACAAAAAAGCCTCGCTAAATAACGAGGCTTTTACTTACAATTTGACTAGCTCATCTACTCTTTCGACGAACAGTTGAGATTCAAGAGTACTAATTCTCGAAGTGCTACAGAAAACTTAGCAAATTCGTGGACAGAGCCAACTTTGAACTCATTCAAGATGCTTTCCCAACGGTGCAGTGATTGCTCGTTAGTTTCCATCCAATCTTCTAACGCTTTCATCACGTCTAGCTCTTCCGTTGCACAGCCGCAATTTAATACCTGAGCCGTAAGTTGACGTTGTTGCCAGTCCAGATCTTCTCGGAATGCAGCTCTTGCCAGTGCCTGCCAGTTATTATCAACGGCTTGGCTGTTAATTTGCTTCAAGAACCAGTGTAACGATAAACGGTCACCTAAGTTAAAGTAGAGCTTCGATGCTTGCTCAACCGTTTTACCTGTTTCACTCGCCACTGATGAGATATCCAGTGCAGATTGTAAGCTGGATAAACGAGCGACTTGATGTGCAAGTTTCTCTTCTACCCCTTTCTCAATCCACCCTTGAGCAAGTTCATTGTGTTCTTCTACTTCAGACTCAACCAGCATAGTGTCTAAGGTTTCAGTGATAACATTGACATCTTGCTTGTAGATAGCAATCAGCTCACCAACTGTGCATTTACCACTGCGGTTGCGAAGCAACCAACGTGCAATTCGACGTAGTGCTCGACGAACATAAAACATGATTTCGTACTGAGCTTGAGCAGTGGCGATATTATCGAGTTCACGAGTCTGCTTAAGAATTGCTTCTAGATCGAAAATTTCACGAGCCGCACTGTATGCGTTAGCAATATCGACAACACTTGCACCGGTTTCTTCTTGCAAACGAGTGACGAAGTTACAGCCCATTTCATTAACCATCTGGTTAGCCAATGCTGTAGCGATAATTTCAGCTCGCAGTGGGTGATTAACCATTTGATCTTTATAGTTACGTCGTAACGCACTTGGGAAATATTCAACAAGTTGTTTCGCATGGAATTCATCATTCGCGATTTCATCCGTAACAAGTTGCTGTTTAAGTACCATTTTACCGTAGGCAACTAACACTGATAGCTCAGGGCGAGTCAGACCTAGTCCCTGTTTTTCACGCTCGATTAGCGTTTCATCATCAGGGATGTATTCGAGAGCACGATCCAAGTACCCTGCTTTTTCCATGGTATGGATGAATCGAATTTGTTCCTTAACAATGCCAACACCTTGCTGTTCAGTAACGGAGATCGACTCAGATTGACGGTAAGCATCATCTAAGACAATTTCACCCACTTCGTCTTCCATAGACTCTAGAATTTGGTTACGTTGCTTAACCGTAAGATCGCCATTTGAAACCAGTCCATTAAGGAAGATCTTGATGTTGACTTCATTATCCGAACAGTCAACGCCACCCACGTTATCAACGAAGTCTGTGTTCACTCGGCCGCCAGTCAGTGCGTATTCAATACGACCAAGCTGAGTCATACCCAAGTTACCGCCTTCGCCAACCACTTTTGCTCTTAAGTCACGGCCGTCAATGCGTAGCATGTCGTTAGCACGGTCACCAACATCCGTATGAGTTTCTGTCGATGCTTTAACGTAAGTGCCGATACCACCATTCCAAAGCAGATCGACTTTCATTTTCAAGATCATCTTAATCAGATCATTAGGCGCTAAAGATGCTTTCTTAGTACCTAACATTTTCTGAATTTCTGGCGTCAACTGGATCGATTTTGATCGACGAGAGAAGATGCCACCACCTTGAGAGATCAAATCTTTATTGTAATCTTCCCAGCTTGATCTTGGCAGATTAAACAAGCGGTTACGCTCTTCCCAGCTGGTGGCTGAATCTGGATTTGGATCAATAAAGATGTGCATGTGGTTAAAGGCAGCTTGCAATCGAATATGCTTCGATAACAGCATACCGTTACCGAACACGTCACCTGCCATATCACCTACACCGATTGCGGTAAAGTCAGTGGTCTGGCAGTTGATGCCCATTTCACGGAAGTGACGCTTAACAGATTCCCAACCACCTTTTGCAGTGATACCCATCGCTTTGTGGTCGTAACCATTTGAACCACCTGAAGCAAATGCGTCACCTAACCAGAAGTTGTACTCTGCAGAAACAGAGTTCGCTAGATCTGAGAATGTTGCTGTGCCTTTATCTGCAGCCACTACTAGGTATGGGTCATCTTCGTCATGGCGCACAACGTTTTGTGGTGGCACGACTTCACCTTCAATGATGTTATCTGATACATCAAGTAGCGCACGAATAAATCGTTTGTAACAACGTTGGCCTTCAGCAAAGATCTCATCACGGGTTGTGAGAGATGGCTGGCGTTTACAAACAAAGCCGCCTTTTGCACCCACAGGTACAATAACAGTGTTCTTAACCTGTTGCGCTTTCACTAGGCCAAGAATCTCAGTACGGAAATCTTCTTGACGGTCTGACCAACGTAAACCACCACGAGCTACTTTTCCGCCACGAAGGTGAACACCTTCAATATCTGGTGCATACACAAAGATCTCGAACGCTGGTACAGGTTGCGGAATCTCTGGAATATCGCTCGGTTTCATTTTCAAAGATAACCAAGGCTTAGGTTGCTTGCTTTCGTCTAATTGATAGTAGTTAGTACGAAGTGTCGCCATGATCATGTCGATGTAACGACGAATAATACGATCATCATCCAAGCTCTCTACACGATCCAACTGCTCTGTTAGCTTTTTAATCAGATCGTTTTGGCCTTTTTCACTGCCTTTGTGTTTCGGATCGAATCGCTTGGTGAACAGCTTGACTAGACCTGTTGCTAAGTCTGGGTAGTGGCTTAGCGTGTCTTCGATGTATTGTTGACTGAATGGGAAACCGACTTGGCGCATGTATCGAGCATAAGCACGAAGAATGGAAATCTCACGCCCAGATAGCGACGCACCTAGTACCAATCGGTTAAAACCATCACTTTCAAGGTTGCCCGCCCAAATTGCGGCAAATGCTTGTTGGAAACGATCACGAGCCTCACGAAGATCAACTGTTTTCTCGCTCTTATGCAGCATAGAGAAATCAAGGATCCAGAATGTCTGTCCGTTATTTTTCTCGATCTCATACGGTGATTCACCTATCACTCGTAAGCCAAGGTTTTCAAGCATTGGCATTACGTCAGAAAGATGGATTGGCTCATCGCGATGGTATAACTTCAAGCGAACAGCTTTTGAATCCGCCCCCTCTTCTTGAGGTCGGTAGAACAACATGCCAAGTTTATTATCATCACTTAACGCTTCTAAGCGTTCAATATCTGCAACCGCAGAACCTGGCATCATGTCCTCTTTGTATGAGCGAGGAAACGCACTCATGTATTCTTTTGAAAGAGGAAGGCCTTTGCTTTCACCAAAGTTAGCAATGATGGATTCTTTTAGTCTGTCATCCCAAGAGGTAGAAACTTCCATTAGGTTTTGCTCGATCTTTTTCACGTCTACGTCAATGTTGTTATTGTCTACACGAACAATGTAATGTGTTCTCGCTAGTGGGCTTTCTGAGAAGAACGTTGTAAATTCAACCTCTTGCTCGCAACCAAAGTACTGCTTAAGAATGCGTTGAGTTTGACGACGTAACTCTGTGTTATAACGATCTTTAGTGACATAAACCATGCAGCTAAAGAAACGACCAAATGGGTCCTTACGAACAAATAAACGCAGTAGGTCACGATCTTGCATTTGTACAACACCCATACCCACCTCAAGCAGCTCTTCTTCATTTGCTTGAAGTAGTTCATCGCGTGGGTAGTTTTCTAAGATATTGTGCAATGCTTTGTATGAATACGATCCGTGACGATATCCGCTCGCTTCAAGGATACGGTCCACTTTTTCACGGATCAGAGGGATGCTTTGTACCGCTTGGTTATACACGGCAGAGGTATATAGACCAGTAAAGCGATGCTCACCTATTACTTTACCGTTTTCATCAAACTTCTTAATACCGATGTAATCAGTATAAGCTGGACGGTGAATACGAGATGCTTTGTTACCTTTTGTGATGATCAGAGCGTATGGCTTTTTCGCTTCTAACCGCGCTGAATCTGAAAGCTCAGATAGCTTGACGCTACGCACACGCTTGTCATCAGCAAATAGACCAAGTCCTTTTTCTTTAGCAGGAACAAGCTCGGTATCACCATTGACTTCTTCTAAGTCATAATCTTTGTAACCCATAAAGGTAAAGTTATGATCTTCTAGCCAACGAAGAAATGCGATCGTTTCGTCCATACGAGCCGTTTGGATAGAAACACGATCTTTATTTTTCTCAAGTTCATCAGTCACAAGCTTAAGCTTATCAACCATTTGCTTCCAGTCATCAACGACTAAACGAGTGTCAGATAGAATTTTTAACAGCTCTTCTTTAAGCGCTTGCATCTCTTCTTTACTAGTAAGGCGGTCTACCTCGATATGGAACAGTGATTGAAGAACACCACCCTCACCGTTTACGTCGGTAACTTGGCCTTTTTTATCACGCTGTATCTGTGTTGGGTTGTTTAACATTAAGTGGCAAACAAGATCCAAACGCGCTAAAGCCATTTTGACTGAGTCCACTAAGAATGGACTATCTGGAACAACAATTTCTACGATTGTGTGTGTGGATTGCCAGCCTTGACGACTTACGGTCGGGTTAAATACTCGTACCGAAATCTCTTCTGGTTTTTTTTCATTGATATGGTGCCAAAGGCTGACGACAGCACCATAAAGATCGGATTCGTTTCGCTGAATCAGGTCATCATCAGCAATGTTACTGAATAAGTGTTGAGCAAGTTTAGTTACAAGCGTTTGGTGAGAAAGCTCGAGTTTGTCTTGAATCAGTTGGTAAACTTTTTCAAGCAGAACCGGCACTACATTTTCACGCGCGGTCATATTCACACTCCACATTAGAATTGTTGTTTTGTAGGGGGACTTAGTAGCTAGGTTGTTACCTTAGAAACTAAGCATAGGTAATGCATGTGCCCATTGTAAAAGCATAATTACAAATGTTTAACAACTAATCGTGGTGGTAAGAGGTGAAATGTCCGATTCTGTGACTAAGATTCCTATTTAACTCTCTGCAAATACAATACATCACAGAGTTTCTAACTTAAGAAACTTATTATTTTGGTCAGTTGTTAGTCTAAACTGGCCTTTAATGCCTAATTGACTAAGAAATGGTCTAAATCGTGCGGCGGGTAACTGCAAACGTAAACCATTATGTGTGACGACTTGAACAACACTTGCCGCGCCAGAATAATGGGATAAAAACGTTTGATATGAAATGTTGAGGTTGAAGTAGTAATAGTTCATGAAGTAAAAACTAAGTGACATAAACAATAAGGTGGCCTTAATGACCACCCTATTGTGTTGTTTACTATTCGTCTAGTGCTTTAGTCACTTTTTCGAATAAGTCTTTAGCAAGATTATCCATTGCTTTGAGCTTTTCAAGTTCTGCTTTGATCAAAGCTTGGCGACCTTCATCGTATTTACGGAACTTAAGCAAAGGATCAATCATTCTAGATGCGACTTGTGGGTTCGAATCATTAAGTTGGCGAAGGATTTCTCCTGCAAATTGGTAACCTGCACCGGATTTATCATGGAAACGCACAGGGTTAGCACTTAAGAACGAGCCAATCAAACTGCGCGTACGGTTCGGATTTTTCAAGCTAAATGCTTCGTGGTTCATGGTTGCTTTTACTTTTTCAAGTGCATCCTCTGCAGGATTGCTACCTTGAAGTGCAAACCACTTGTCCATAACCAAACCATCGTGCTTCCATTTATCGCTATAATCTGCCATAAGAACTTCACGACACTCAAGCTGAGCACTATTTGCAGCACTCATCGCTGCAATCGTATCTGTCATGTTATTTGCAGATGCGTATTGTGCTTTCACTAAATCATTACCTTTTTCCGTATGTGCTAGGTATTGCAGACAACGGTTACGTAATGCACGCTTGCCAATCGCAGCATGATCGATCGTGTACTCTGTTTGCTTCAGTGTATGATAAGTTGCACTTAGCTCATCTTCTAACTCTTGGGAAAGTGACACTGTAATGCTGTTTAGAACTTTGTCTACGGCATCGATGTCAATTTGCTGGTACCAGCCAGTAATCTCATTAATTGAAGGCAAAGAGAAAACTTGAGCAATGAAAGCTGGCTCAAGCGTCTCATCCAATAGCACACCACGGAAAGCATCTATCACACCTTCAGAAAGCGATACTTCTTGTCCCGCTTGAACGTTTTTCACATTCTGACGAATGTATTTAGCCAATAGCATTTGGCTTGCATCCCAACGAGCGAAGTCATTCGTTGCGTGCTTCATCAAGAAGACTAATTCATCATCACTGTAGTCGTATTCTAGTTTTACTGGTGCCGAGAATTCACGCAACAAAGATGGCACTGGCTGTTCTTCGACATTTTCAAATACGAACGTTTGCTTATCTTGTTTAATATCTAGCACGTTATGAACCGATTCACCGTTAATCAGCAACGGGATAACTCGACCTTTCGAATCGTACAGCTCGATATCAAACGGAATGTGCAGCGCTTGTTTTTCAGCCTGGTCTTGCGTTGGCTCCGTAAATTGCTCTACCGTTAGTGCGTAAGTTTTTGCATTGGCATTGTATTCGCTATTTACGCGCAGCGTCGGTGTACCAGACTGGCTGTACCATAGACGGAATTGTTTTAAATCGACACCGGTGGCATCTTCCATTGCAGAAACAAAGTCTTCACATGTGGCAGCAGTACCATCGTGACGTTCAAAGTAAAGTTTCATCCCTTTTTGGAAGCCCTCTTCGCCAAGGAGTGTATGGTACATGCGAATAACTTCGCTGCCCTTTTCATACACTGTTAGCGTGTAGAAGTTGTTCATCTCAATGACTTTGTCAGGACGAATTGGATGTGACATTGGACTTGCATCTTCTGCAAACTGAGGTCCACGGATGATACGTACGTTATCGATACGGTTATCTGCGCGAGAGCCTAAGTCAGAAGAGAATTCTTGGTCACGGAACACGGTTAAGCCTTCTTTTAGACTTAATTGGAACCAGTCACGACAAGTGACACGGTTGCCAGTCCAGTTGTGGAAGTACTCATGACCGATTACAGCTTCGATACCTAAGTAGTCACGATCGGTCGCCGTTTGGTCATTCGCCAGAACATACTTTGAGTTAAAGATGTTTAGGCCTTTGTTTTCCATTGCGCCCATATTGAAGAAATCAACGGCAACGATCATGTAAATATCCAGATCGTATTCAAGGCCAAAGCGTTCTTCATCCCACTTCATCGAGTTGATCAGCGATGTCATCGCATGGCCTGCACGATCTAAGTTACCTTTATCAACAAAGATTTCTAAATCAACACTGCGACCTGACATCGTTATGTATTTGTCACGCAGTACGTCAAAGTCCCCTGCGACAAGAGCAAACAAGTAAGCTGGCTTTGGATGCGGGTCCTGCCATTGAACCCAATGACGACCGTTCTCTGCATCGCCTTCTGCAATTCGGTTACCATTGCTCAGCAAATATGGATAAGCGGATTTATCTGCGATCACTTTTGTCGTGTATTTTGCCAGAACATCAGGACGATCTAAGTAATAAGTAATACGACGGAAGCCCTCGGCCTCACACTGAGTACAAAATGCGCCGCCTGATTTGTACAAACCTTCGAGTGCTGTATTCGCTTCAGGATCAATTTTGGTGACGATTTCAAGTTCAAACTCGAATGGAAGATCGGTCAGTACAAGCGATGATTCTTTCACTTCGTGATGAGCCCAATCCTCACCGTTTACTTTTACAGCGCGCAGCTCAAGCCCCTCGCCATCGAGTTCTAGCGTTGTTGTATCGCCTTTTTGACCAACCTTTGATATCGCCGTAACGATGGTGTCATTGTCATAAAGATCAAACGTAATATCGATATCGGTAATCGCGTGAGATGGCTCTTGATAATCTTTACGATATTTGGCCTGGGGAGCTTGGGACATGAGCATAAATCCTTGTATGTCGAACAACAAAAATACCAGACTGCATGATCAAAAATGCAGTTCTGGTATCACTATATAAGCTATTTGTAGGGGTTGTGGTATCAGAATACAAGTCTTTCCATCAAAAAACGGAGCTTTTAGTGCTCTAGCTCCGTTTTTTGATTAACATTTAAACAACATTGACAATTTACCGTATGCTCGCGTAATTTGTCGTAGCAAGGTAAGCTATCAAGGCGTTACCCGATTAAGTACCGCGTACATATCGCCATTTGAATCTTCAATCGTTAATTCATTTTTGTTGAGCTTATAGGTGGTCCCGTGCTCGCCATTTTCATAGAGCAAGACTAAATATTCATCTTCTGTGTAGAAAACACCTTGCTTGATTGACTCATCCCCTTCTTCGTTGGATACCCGAAACATAAACACGAAGTCAGGTTGAAGTATCAGATCCATATGGTTGATGTTGTTTGCCACAAGGCCATCTCCGGATACATAAGAGCTAGACCATATGCCCGCTAGCGAGTTAGACAACCCTTTAGTAAAAGTCACACCATTAAGATCAAGTGTATTGTGATTATTGCGATAGGCATAAATTTGCGGCTCATCTGTGTTTAAGCCAAGAACGATGGTGTCTTCATTGGCGTTATACAATCCTTCCCAATGATCGACAGAATAATCTTTCTTTTGAATATCAATAGAAAAGCTGTAGTCGGAACCCAGTGACAGTTTTATCGCACGAAAATTTTCAGCCGACTCTTCGGGGTTTGGGTTCATTAAATACCAGTCTCCAATGAGAAACGGCGTGTCAAAGTGACTTAATTCATCTTCTCTGGTGTTTTCTCCGCTAAACACACTAAAGCAGCAAAAGCTAAGTAAAATAAAGAACCATTTCATATCGGCATCCTTATCGTTTTCTTTTAGCTTAGGCAGTAGTCCTCACTTTCGCGAAATTTTAGATGTAGATCACGTAAATTATTGGGAAAAAATAAGCGAATATCTTACTTGATACTCAATACAAACAAAGATGAAAAGACATAAAAAAAGAGTGAGCCTGAAAGACTCACTCTTTTTACTTTGAATTGCCAGTTATTATGACTGATTTTTCTGCTTGAGCAGATCAACCATAATCGCAACAGACTCATCTAAATAAACATCAGGCGCTTCATAATCTTTAGGTATATCATCCAATGTTTTGAATGCTTCCTTACCTAAAGCAGCTTGACGCTCATTGATGCGTTGCAATCGAAGAGCTTCCGCTTTATCCGATTCAGCCTTACGAACTTTCTCGTTCAAAGACAACATATTATCGTCTTTTTCTTTACGATACTTCTCTATGTCTTCATTGATGAAACGGAATTCCATCTCATCAGAAATACGCTTGTTATGAAGAGCGGTGAGTTTTTCAACTAATGCTTCGTTGCTTGGGAAGGTTTGATATTTTGCTTTATCAATCTGATCCCAAGGTAGTGCATTGTCTTCTACACTTTCACCCGTTTCAGAAGCTTCAATTGGTGTTGGGTACGAAATATCGGGTGCAACACCACGATTTTGCGTACTTCCACCGTCAATACGGTAGAACTTCTGAATCGTGTACTGAACGTAGCCTAGCTCTTTATCGAAAAGATCGTAGATATGATTCAGTGAACGATGCTGTTGAACCGTACCTTTACCGAAAGAATTTTCACCTAAAATAATTGCACGATTATAATCTTGCATTGCTGCTGCAAAAATTTCAGACGCTGAAGCACTGTAGCGGTTAATCAACACCGTCAGCGGACCATCGTAGCTCACTTTTCCGTCAGTATCGGCGTTCACCTTAATACGACCATAGCTGTCACGGACTTGAACAACAGGACCTTCTTTAATGAATAACCCTGTTAATGCTGTCGCTTCCGTTAATGCACCACCACCGTTGTTACGTAGATCAACGATTACGCCGTCAACGTTTTTGGTTTTCAACTCAGCAAGCAGTTTATCGGTATCTTTCGACAAACCGACGTAGAAACTTGGCACTTCTAAAATACCAATCTTCTTACCATCTTTTTCGATGATCTCCGACTTCACTGCGCGATCTTCTAGGCGAACTTTGTCACGAACAATTGTGACAATGTAACTCTTCGCATCGTTACCTTCTGGCAAGATCTGTAGATTAACCTTTGTGCCTTTTGGGCCTTTGATTAATTGAACTACATCATCCAGACGCCAACCGATCACGTCGACAATCTCTTCACCGTCTTGTCCAACACCGATGATTCGATCCCCTTCGCCAAGCTGCTTGCTCTTCGACGCAGGGCCACCAACAACAAGTGAACGAATTACTGTGTAATCGTCAGTCATTTGCAGAACGGCACCAATGCCTTCCAGAGAAAGGTTCATTTCCGATTGGAATTGCTCAGCATTACGTGGAGAAAGATAGCTAGTATGAGGGTCGACTTGTCGGGCGAAGGCATTCATATATAACTGGAATGCATCTTCGTTATTAGTCTGTGTGATCCGCTTCATCGCGTTGTTATAACGCTTCTCTAAAACCTCTTTAATCTCTGGCCACTCTTTGCCAGTCAGTTTCAGATTTAACGCGTCATATTTCACACGCTTGCGCCACAACTCGTTGAGCTCTGCTTCGTCTTTTGGCCATGCAGCTTCAGAACGGTCTAACTCTATCTCGTCATCAGTATCAAACTTGATCTCTTCGTCGAGTAGCGTTAACGCATAAGCAAAGCGCTCGAAACGCTTTTGCATTGAGAGGTTATAAACATCAAAAGCAATTTGGTTGTTACCAGCTTTTAGCTGATCATCAAGCTCAATTGACCAGTCTTTAAAAGAGTCGATGTCCGCTTGAGTAAAAATATTTCTATTATAATCAAGCAATTCTACATAGCGTTCAAAGATCGCTTTGGAGAAATCATCATTGAGGCTGAAATGCTTATAATGAGAGCGGGTAAATCGAGAGGTGACTCGTTTGCTAGCTGTTTCGTGCTGAACTTCAGGAGCGAGAACCGGCAAGTCATCTTTATGTAGTTTGGCTTCGAGAGCCTGAGCTGATGCTGCTAGCCATAAGCTAGCAGCAATCAGTGTCACTTTTGAACGGCAATTCATGCGTAGGAGTATCTCCTTTATGCGCGCAAGTGCTCCGCTTTCACAACCATTTGTAGGCCGTTAGCAAGTTGAACACGTACATCATCCTTATTGATCTCAACAATGGTCGCTGCCATGTTTCCTTTGCCCATGTTCACGTTAACTGCGTTACCTACTGTGATTTCGTCAGCATTTAGAGCGCGCGTTTCTACAGGCTTAGTTGTTTTTTGTACTTTTGGTTTGTTAGTACGACGAGGCTGTTGAGGCTTTTTAGCCGCTGGTTTCGCTTTCGCCTTACCCTCTTCACGAGCTTTTTGTGCTTGTTCTTTACGACGAGCTTGAACTTTTGCCTTGCTTTCTGCAAGTGTCGCTTTCGCGTGTTCAACGTGCTCTTCTTCTAGCTCACCACAAGGGTTGCCGTCTAGGTCTACACGTACTGCACCTGGTTTTACACCATGTAGGTAACGCCATGATGAAGTGTACTGTCTTAACGCTGCACGAAGCTGTGTTTTGCTTACTTTTTCGTCTTCACTTAGACGTTCCGCAAGATCTTGAAAAATACCAATTTTCAGAGGTTTTGCTTCACCTTCTAAAGTAAAGCACTTAGGGAAACATTCAGCAATATATGCAATAACTTCTTTGCTGTTTTTTAACTTTTCAGTCATGAGGGTTCCTGATTTGAGCGGATTTCCGCGAAGCATTAAGAAAAAATATTCTCGTATTATAGTGACATGCCAAGGAAAAACCACACTCGAGGGCTAATTTATGCGTCGTTCGCGTGTGAATTAAGCAGCTTTTCTACTTCAGCCATGAAATGAGTGAGACCTTCTTCGTCTGTTTCATTGAATCGACCAATACTTGGGCTGTCAATATCAAGGACACCAACCACCTCTCCATTGATAGAAAACGGAATCACAATTTCCGAATTACTCGCTGCATCGCACGCTATATGTCCCTCAAATTCATGAACGTCGTATACTCTTTGTATAGTGTTAGTTTTTGCAGCAGTACCACAGACACCGCGCCCCATAGGAATGCGGACACAAGCTGGTTTTCCTTGGAACGGACCAAGAACGAGCTCTTCACCTTTTGCTAGGTAAAAGCCAGCCCAGTTAAGATCGTCCAACTCCATGAAAAGCAGTGAGCTCAAGTTTGCTAGGTTAGCAATAAAGTCAGGCTCAGACTCAATTAGAGCAACGGCTTGTTTGGTTAGTCTATGGTATTGTTCTATGTTCATATTAACTTCCTACTTACTATAAAAGCTTCCATTCTCACTGTATGGCGCTAAAATGCAGCCCTACTTTATAATAGGACTTATTCTCAATTACAATGCTTCTGAAAAATGACACTATTAGCCGTTCTTGGTTGATAACACAAGTAAAAAAGCACAAGTCCAAGCTGATCATAGCGAACTTGATAGCGGTGCTTGCAACCTTGATTAGTGTTCCAATCCCCCTTCTCATGCCGTTGATGGTTGATGAGGTTTTATTGGACCAACCAGCAAAAGGCTTAGCTGCTATGAATGCCATTCTCCCTGAAGCGTGGCACACTCCGACGGGTTATATATTTTTCACCCTTTTCTTGGTCGTCCTGATGCGAGCTGCAAGTCAGGGGTTAAATATCCTTCAAAGCCGACAATTTACACTTGTTTCTAAAACGATCACGTTTGAGATGCGCAGTAAAATGATCGACAAACTTGGTCGTATCAGCATCCGCCAATACGAAACCAAAGGCAGCGGAGGCATCAACGCCCACCTTATCACTGACATTGAAACCATCGATAAATTTATTGGTTCTACGTTAGCAAAATTCGTTATCAGTTTTTTAACGGTCATTGGTACTGCCATCGTTCTGCTTTGGCTCGACTGGCGACTTGGTCTATTTATTCTGCTAGTTAACCCTATTGTCATTTACTTCTCACGTAAACTAGGAAGTATGGTTAAACATCTGAAACGGAAGGAAAATCATTCTTTTGAAATTTTCCAAAACCGTTTAGTTGAAACATTAGATGGCATTTACCAGCTGCGCGCAGCCAATAAAGAGCGAGAATTTCTCCAGCAACTCAAAGACAGTGCGAACCAAGTTCGCGTGGATGCAGACAAGTATGCGTGGCAATCAGAGGCGGCAGGTCGCGTCTCTTTCCTACTCTTCTTAATCGGTTTTGAGTTATTCAGAGCCGTCGCCATGCTGATGGTCATGTTTAGTGACCTCACTATTGGTCAAATCTTTGCTGTTTTTGGTTACCTATGGTTTATGTTGTCTCCTGTTCAAGAGCTGCTCGGCATTCAGTTTTCTTGGTACAGCGCGAAAGCTGCGTTAAAACGCATCAACGACTTATTAGTATTAGAAGAAGAACAAAGACCGGTACCTAAGGTAAATCCTTTCAAAGAAGACAGAGAAGTCGATGTTAAAGTAGAAAACGTAGACTTCTCTTATAATAATGAAAACAAAGTCCTAGATAACCTTTCTTTACATATACCGGCAGGAAAGAAAGTGGCGTTAGTTGGTGCGAGCGGAGGCGGTAAGTCGACCTTAATACAACTACTTATTGGGGTTTATCGTCAAAACTCCGGTAGCATTCGCTTTAATGATGAATTAACAGAAGATATTGGTTTTGAAGTAATTCGCGACAAAATTGCCGTGGTATTACAGCAACCTATACTATTTAACGACACCTTGAGGCATAATCTAACGCTCGGTGGGAATTTTGACGAAATGTCACTTTGGCGAGCACTCGAAGTTGCTCAGCTGCAAGATGTTATTTCTCAACTGAACCACGGTTTGGATACTCAAGTTGGCCGTAACGGCATTCGTTTGTCAGGTGGTCAACGACAACGCCTTGCCATCGCAAGAATGGTGCTGAGTAATCCTCAATTTGTTATTTTAGACGAAGCCACGTCTGCGCTTGATACCGCTACTGAAGCGGCATTGCACAAAGCATTGACTGAATTCTTACGTGGTAGAACAACATTAATCGTTGCGCACCGTCTATCAGCCGTAAAACAAGCCGATTTGATCTACGTGCTTGAAGATGGAAAAGTGACGCAAACAGGTACTCATGGTGAGTTAGTTGAGCAAGAAGGCTTATATCAAACCTTATATGGGGGCATACAGTCCCACGCTTAAATCGGTCAAGTTAGAGAGGTCGTTATGACCTCTCTGTCTAAGCACGCCATGCAGCCAAATAATGTGCGCTTGTGCCAAGGTTGCGAATTGCCTGTCGATATCGTCGACTTACCCAATGGAAAAAATGCACACTGTCCTCGTTGTGGCACACAGTTGTATCGAGGCGGTAGCCCTAGCCTCTCAGGTAATTTAGCCGTCGCGATAACCTGTATCCTGCTATTTATTCCATCACACTTTTTTAACTTTATTAGTATCCGACTCTTTGGTGTGATGATTCCGGCAACCCTACCTTCAGGGATGATCACATTGATGGAAGAAGGCTTTGTTCTTCTTTCACTGCTTATTCTATTTTGTAGCTCTCTAGCGCCGCTGACGGTTTGTGTTTCAGTGGTTACGGCACATATCTCGCTGCATCAACGGTGGTTTCGAGGGCTTCGTGTTTCACTGTGGCTAATTCAACATTTGAAACATTGGGTAATGCTGGATGTGTTCTTAGTTAGCATCGCCATTTCCTGCTTCAAACTCCAAGATTATTCCGACATTTTTGTAGGCCCAGGGTTAATTGGTCTGGTTCTTTTGCAGATATTTACCGTTTTGTTAGTTTCTCGAATCAGTGTGCGTCGTTACTGGGAAGCCTGGAAGCCAGAACGTCTTTATTCCTTTGAACACAAAGACGTGCATTGCCATGAGTGCCACCTGTCTCAACCTGAAGGTGACCATTGTCGGCGTTGTCACCACGAGTTATATCATCGCAAGCCCAACTCCATTCAGAAGACATGGGCTTACCTCATTGCGGCAACGATAGCGATTTTCCCAGCCAACTTGATTCCTATTTCCATCTTGCTGACCAATGGCAAACGTTTGGAAGATACTATTTTCTCAGGCGTAGCTGGGTTGGTAAAAAGCGGTATGTATGGCATCGCAGTGATCATTTTTGTGGCCAGTATTGTTGTGCCAGTTGTAAAAATACTTGGCCTTGCCTACATCATGCTTTGCATTCAATTCAAACGTTCGGTGTTTAAGAGACAACGAATGATGGTTTACTTTGTTGTTAAATGGATCGGTAAATGGTCTGTGATGGACTTGTTTGTTATTTCTATCATGATGACCTTAGTCGATCGTGGTCAGATACTTGATTTCACACCAGGATATGGCGCCGTGGCCTTTGGTGTTGTCGTGGTATTGACCATGCTTGCAGCGGAAAGTATTGATCCAAGGCTAATCTGGGACCAAACAGGCCCAACACAATCAGAAAAAGAGTCAATGAATGAGTGATCAGAACAGTTCTCAAACGTCATACGTACCAGATGTAAAGCGGAGCAAAGGCATATCTCCTCTTTGGCTTTTGCCAATTTTGACCATGGTCTTAGCTGGCTGGCTTGTGGTGAAGTCGATACACGATGCAGGACAACGGGTGCAAATCTATTTTTCTGACGCTGCTGGCTTGGTCGCTGGGCGAACCACTATCCGTTACCAAGGGCTAGAAGTCGGTATGGTGAGAGACATTAACCTCACTGAAGATCTCGGCAGTATTTATGTTGATGCCGATATCTACCCTGAAGCGGCAAAATTGCTGAACGATAAAACTCGCTTTTGGCTGGTAAAACCAACAGCAAGCCTAACGGGAGTTTCTGGGCTCGATGCGCTCGTGTCGGGTAATTACATATCGATTCAACCTGGAGATGGTCAAGAGTTTGAAACAACGTTCCATGCGTTAGACTCTGCACCAACAGATTTGCGCGTTTCACAAGGTTTGAACATTAAACTCAAAAGCCGCGATTTAGGTGGTGTGTCGATTGGATCTCAAATTGTTTATAAGAAAATTCCAATCGGTGAAGTCTACAGCTACCAGCTGGATGAAGACGCAAAATCTATCACGATTCAAGCCAACATCCAGGATCAATACCGACATATCATTAACAACCGCAGTCGGTTCTGGAACGTAAGTGGAATCGGTGCCAGCATCGGTTTTGAAGGCGTCGATGTAAGGCTAGAAAGCATGAGTGCTCTACTCGGAGGCGCGATCGCCGTCGATTCTCCGGATGACGGTGAGCCTGTAGAAGAGAATACTGAATTCCGTCTGTATAAAGATTTGAAAACTGCAGGTCGAGGTATCGCTGTTAAAATCGTCCTCCCTGATGACAGTAAAATCAGTGGCGAAGGCGCACCCATTATGTATCGCGGAATCGAGATTGGCCAAGTTACAGACTTAAACCTATCCGAAGGGCGAGAAGTGATATTAGCGTCAGCGGCAATTCAACCAGCTTTCAGTGACATGCTGACGACAGGTACCCGATTCGTCTTAGAAGAAGCAAAAGTGTCCCTCTCTGGTGTTGAAAACATTGCCAATCTCGTGAGAGGAAACTTCTTAACCATTGTTCCAGGTGCCGGTGATCGCTCTCGCCGCTTTACTGCCATTCGTAAAAACGTTTTTAACCAACAGCAAGAAAAGTCCATCGCTATTCGTTTAGTGTCTGACAACTCGTTTGGCCTAGATAGCGGTGCCAACGTGCTTTACAAAGGCATCGTTGTCGGTTCAATTATCAACGTAGGCTTAGTTGAAGAAGGTAAAAAATCGCAACATGAAGTATTTATGGACGTATTGATTGATCATGAATACAAACACCTGATCAAATCAAACAACCGTTTTTATGTAACCGGAAGTGCCTCTGCAGAGTTAACGGAATCGGGCCTCAGCGTTACCGTTCCTCCGGCAAAACAGTTGTTAACTGGGTCCATTAGCTTTGTAAGCGAAGGCAAGCAAGATATTCAAAAAGAGTATCAACTATTCCAAAACGAATCATTGGCAGAACTAGCACAGTACAACCAAAGTGGCTCTAGAGCACTCACACTGTTTGCTTCTGAATTGCCGCCGATTTCCAAAGGCAGCCCTCTGCTCTATCGTAATCTTCCTGTTGGTAACGTCTCCGATTTCCAATTGGTTGATGGCGGTGTGTTAATTAAAGCAACCATCGAAAACCGCTTTGCTTACCTCGTAACACCGCAAACCGTCTTTTGGAGCCGTTCAGGGATCGAGATAGATGCATCGTTAGCTGGCGTGAGTGTGAAAGCTCACCCTTTAAAATCATTAATCGAAGGTGGCATCGCTTTTGACTCTGTTCCTGGCGTTGAAAACAAAATTGGAGACAACTGGAAGTTATATACAGATCAAAAAACCGCACGCAAATTTGGACGCGTTATTGCGTTAGAAACAGACGGCTCACAAGAAATTGCCAAAGGAATGCCGATAGAGTATCAAGGCGTCAAAGTTGGTGAAGTCACACTGGTTGTACCGAATTTTCGTCGCAATATGGTTGAAATTACCGCAAGAATCCTACCTGAATATGTAGAAAACATTGCGGTTGAAGGCTCACATTTTTGGCTAACTGAGCCAGAGATTGGCTTAGGGGGCGTGAAAAACCTTGGCGCATTGGTGTCGAAATCCATCAGTGTTGAGCCAGGTAAAGGTAAAGCTAAATTTGATTTTCAGTTGGAAAACGGTTCAGAACGTGTTCAGGGCATGATGTTTACTTTACAAAGTGAACAACGAGGCTCAGTACAAGTCGGAACGCCTATTCTTTACCGCCAGATGGAAGTCGGCCAAGTAACCGACGTGAGCCTAGGAGAATTTGCCGATCGCGTCGTCACGACCATCAAGATACAGCCTGAATATGCTTACCTCGTTCGTCAAAACAGTGTGTTTTGGAATGTTTCAGGAGTAGATGTCTCCATCGGAATTACTGGTGCGAACATCAAAGCGGGCACATTTGATAGTTTAGTTCGCGGAGGAATTGCGTTTTCAACGCCAGAACAATCGACTATTCCACCAGCGGCAAAAAGTGGGCAATCTTTCTTTTTGTATCCACAAGCTGAAGAAGGTTGGACTCAATGGCGTACTGCGATTCCTAAGCCGTAGAATAAAGCTCAATTCACATACAATTGAAGTTTGAGTACCTTAAAAGAGCAGCAATCGCTGCTCTTTTTTATTGCTCGGCCCTTGTCACTATTCGTTTCTGCTTCGCTTTCGTATATTATTTGCCACAAATTCTGCAAACGAGATCCCACATTGCATCCTAATGTTTACATCCCAGACGCGTTTCTGGAAAAAATCCAAACTATCCTTCCTGCTCACCTCAACATGGAAGACTTTATCGCATCGTGCCAAAAGCCACTGCGCAAAAGTATTCGTGTTAATACGTTGAAGATCAGTGTTGAAGCGTTTCTAGAACGTGCAGACGCAAAAGGCTGGAAGCTTTCTCCTGTGCCTTGGTGTGACACAGGGTTTTGGATTGAAGCGGACGAGTCAGTTGTACCATTAGGCAACACTGCAGAGCACATGTCAGGCTTATTCTACATTCAAGAAGCCAGTTCAATGATGCCAGTATCTGCGCTGTTTATGAATGACGAATCTTACGATACCGTGTTAGATACAGCAGCTGCACCAGGATCAAAGACCACTCAAATCGCGGCTTTAATGAACAATGAAGGCGTTCTCGTGGCTAATGAATACGCCGCAAGTCGTGTAAAAGTGCTGCATGCCAACGTGGAACGTTGTGGTGTACGTAACGCCGCACTAAGTAACTTCGATGGGCGCGTTTTTGGCGGTTGGCTACCAGAACAATTTGATGCGGTTCTGCTCGACGCGCCCTGCTCCGGCGAAGGCACCGTTCGCAAAGACGAAGATGCAATGAAAAACTGGACGCAAGCTTCCGTGCTCGACATAGCTGACACACAGAAAGATCTTATTGAAAGCGCCTTCCATGCACTAAAGCCCGGTGGTGTGATGGTTTACTCAACGTGCACACTCAGTACCGAAGAAAACCAACAAGTTTGTCATCACTTGAAAGAAACCTTTGGTGATGCCGTTGAGTTTGAAAGCCTTGAGACCTTGTTTGAAAACGCAAATGCTGCTCTAACTGAAGAAGGTTTTTTGCATATCTTTCCACAGGTCTACGACTGCGAAGGGTTCTTTGTTGCAAGAATTCGTAAACTGGCTGCTATTGAACCACCAAAGGTCAAAAAGCGCATGGGCAAGTTCCCGTTTACCAAAGCATCGAAAAAAGAATCGGTTGAAATTGCCCAACAGCTGCAAAGTGCGTTAGGTATTGAACTTCCGAATGACAGTTCTGTATGGCTTCGCGATAAAGATGTCTGGTTGTTCCCTAATTCTTTAGAGCCAATGATCGGCGAATTACGCTTCTCCCGTATGGGTATCAAGATCGCGGAAGCCCATAAAAATGGCTACCGTTGGCAGCATCAGGTGGCAACGGCATTAGCGACAGGCTCTGAGGCAAACGCCATTGAACTCAGTATTGAAGAAGCGCGCGAATGGTACATGGGACGTGATGTTCGCCCACAAACGATTCCTGAGGGAATTAAAACAGGTAAAGGCGAAGTACTTGTCACCTATCAAGGCGCAGTCATTGGCCTTGGAAAGTGGGTAAGCAACAGAATAAAGAATGGTCTTCCTCGCGAATTAGTACGAGATAAGAACTTATTTTAAAGAAGTAACGAATCATAAATAAATGAAAAGCCATCGTATTTGCGATGGCTTTTTAATTCGTAAGTATGAAAGCAACTGGGCTCGCTAGCGATCCGGATACGCTGTACTAAACTAGTTGTATCAAAGTAATGCTTTGATATGGCATTTCTCTCTATGTTCACCAACAAAATTATTGTTGGAAAAAGTTTAGCGCAGGCTCTGCGGAGCCGTTTCCCCTAGGCCCAAAAAAAGGAAAAGTTTGGGCCGTTTTTTTGGCTGCAGATCCGCTATACGTGAGTTTGGGCTACGCCAGACGAATACCGTCTTTCTCGATAACAATCTTGCCCTGCTTGTACAATCCACCAATGGTCTTTTTGTAAGTACCTTTACTTGTACGGAAAGCGTCAAAAATCGCTTCAGGAGAAGACTTATCGTTCAAAGGTAAAAAGCCACCCTTCTTCTCTAACAGATCAAGAATCTTGCTAGAAAGATCGTCCATTTTTGCCACGCCGACTTTTTGTAGCGCGAGATCGATTTTGCCATCTTCACGAATTTGCTTAATAAAGCCTTTCAGTTTCTTACCGATGTAAAGCTTACCAAACACATCTGATGGGAAAATCATGCCCCAATGCTTACCGTTAACAATCGCTTTGTAGCCAAGTTGACTGCGCTCTGCGATGATCAAATCAACTTGTTCGTTAACTTCATAATTCGCCGGAGTTTTGTCTAACCATTTGTTGAACTTAGTCGTACCAACAATGCGGCCTGACGCTTTGTCAGTATATACATAGACAAGAATAGTTTGTCCCGCAGAGAAGCGAGTGCGTTGCTCACTAAAAGGAATAAGTAGATCCTTTTCTTTGATGCCCCAATTTACAAAAGCACCTGTCGCGTTGACGCCCTCAATCTTCATTAAGCCCCATTCACCCACTTGGGCAATAGGTCTTTCAATGGTCGCAGCAAGCTGGCTTTCTGAATCGAAGTACAAAAATACGTCTACATGATCACCAATTTCAGTACCCTCTGGTACATACTTATTAGGCAGTAGAACAGAACCGTAATCATCACCATCCAGAAATACGCCAAAATCAGCCTTTTTAATGACTTCTAAGCTGTTAATTTGACCAATTTTAATCATTGATTTTGTCTCTTTTTAAATTTACGTGGAATTATACCTAAACTAACAAGAAAATCAGAGAGAAAAGCATAGTGCTCTGTTATGCTGTTGTCGTTCAGCTATATGCCCCAGTCACTCTTTTAGCACTTTTATGCTTACCTGCTCAACAGTACGCATAAGTTAAGAATGCTTTAACAAAGTCAGGAGCTTTCTTTGGTCACCGTCGATAAACAAGACTCAATAACATTAAAAATCAGTCATGCACTCGCAAAGAGCAAAAGTGTCGACCTAGATATTTACTTTTTTATACCTGGTGAGCTTGGTTTAAACGCCGATATCATCAGTGAATCCGAATTTTATTACACTTCAATCACACAGCAACGCTCTTATTACAGTACTGAAATCCTTCTACCGCTAGTACACAGTCGACTTGCCAAACGTGGACGCCTGTCGAATCAACAATACCGAGTAAGTTTGAGTTTGTTCGCGTACCAATACGTTATCGCGCTAGACAAAGCGGTGGCAAGTTTAAACAAACATCAGAACAACTCCGTAACGGAAGATGAAGTAGACGAAGTTATCGAGCTCACGCTTGAGATCTTAAAGCGCTTGCGACGTTCTATTCCTTATGAAGAGAACTTAAAACGGTACTACGTTAACATCGATAACTACCTGTCTTGGTATACCGAGCAGAAGTTTTTATCTCTAGTGGCTCATCTCCCGCGTGAAGGCGATTATGGCACGATTAAGAAACGCTTGATCACGCTCTGTGAAAAAGAGCAAGCCCATCGAAAACTCAACAAGTACAACTCTCCAAGAGTCGTTGAAGACGTTACTCGCCTATCTAACAAAATGCGCTTGCTAAGACGCTTGATTGAACACCCTATCGTGCTTCGTGAAGAAACCGTATCAATGGGTAACAACATCAAGCGTGCTATCAAAGGTATTGCTACTGGCTTGGTGATGGTTGTCGTGACCTCAACCGTGATTCTCGCTCGCGATTACCTTGGGGAAATTTCCGCGTCCTTCATTATCGCGATGTCATTTATTTATGCTCTACGAGAAATCTTTAAAGATGATTTGCGCGATGCGATGTGGCGATGGATCCGTAAAGGCAAGCCAAAGTGGCGTAAGAAGTATGTTGATCCAACAACGAAAAAAGTGGTAGGCAGAAAATTAGAGTGGCTCGATTATCGTACGTTAAGTAGCTTGCCAGATAAGATTCAAAGAATACGTAAGAAGCGCGTCGTGCAGCGCGAAGAGCAGATACTTCATTATCACGAGAAAACCGAAATGGCGACCTCTCTATTCTTGAGTGGTTATGAGCAAACAAGAGAAACACTGAACATCAGTTTGCGCCCTATCATCCGCTTGATGGATAAAAGCTCAAACCGAGTTTACCGTTTAAATGAAGGGCAAGTGACCAAAGAGTCGGTAGAGAAACGTCATTTGCTCAATGTGATTGTCAAAGAGGACAACCACACCGATGAGCCTGTTTATTACCGTTGGAAAGTGGTCTTAAACCGCTCCAAAATAGTCTCGATTGAGCAGATTGAACTCAATTAAAGCGATATTTTTTAAAAACAGCAAATCACTAAGCAGCCTCTTTTCTTTGTTGGGCTGCTTTTTTTATCGAAAGAGTCAACGAGAATTCTGCCATAGGTTCGTCACCATGTAAGCTAGGGCACAACGCGACGATTTTTACATCGCGATTCACTCGTTCACCCGTTGCCAACGTATGATCGAGCATCTCATCAATGACATGACCATCGTTACACACAAAGTGTACATCCGCTTCCGGACGTTTTAAAAACTCGGCTTTGACGCCTTTAAATGCTAAAGAGATCGCTTCTCCTTTTTCTTGCGCCTTGCTCATAGCAAGAAAACCACCAGCTACATCCGCCCCAACAGCTAAAGCGCCGAAATACATGCTATTCAAATGGTTCTTTGTTCTTCTTCGCAAAGGAATTCGAACCTCAACGTGCTTGCTATCTATCGCAATGATCTTAGGATGACAAAGCCAAATCAGAGGCACTTTAGAAAAGCCAAATAGATTTAGGTACAAATTTGCACGACGTACAGCTGATAACATTTTGGTCTCCTTACCAATCTAGTCAGACCAGTTAATCAACGAAAGAAATAGATGTCAAAGAAATGTTAACAAAAGCTCGATCTCACGAGTTATTTAGCCACTAATTTAGTGACATTGTCACACAGATAAACATGAGGTTTGCCGCAGTTATCTTGATTGCCTAATGGTGAGATAGATGAAATGGTTATAAATTCAAATGTATATATATTGATTTAATGATCAAGTTTTGTCATTTATACATAAGTCATTTAAATGAATACCTACACCTTTGTATACAATTCGGTATTTCCTGGCGAAGATTCCCGTGAAACGGTTTATTCCTGCCTGTAATTCCGTTATCTTTACCCCTTCGCAATAGAGAATAAAGCTATAACATGCCTATAAAAACAGATGAATTGAGAACCCAACCTTTGGGTCCAATGCCTACCCCAGCAGAGCTAGGTAGTGTACATCCTATTACGGATGACGTTGCAGACCGTATCGCTCAATCTCGTCGTCAGATTGAAAACATTTTATCGGGTGAAGACGATCGCCTTCTTGCGATTGTAGGTCCGTGTTCTGTTCACGACACTGAAGCTGCCATTGATTACGCCACTCGCCTGAGTGAAATCCAAGACAAGTACAAAGACGAACTGTTTATCGTGATGCGTACTTACTTTGAAAAGCCTCGTACAGTAGTTGGTTGGAAAGGTTTAATTACCGACCCTAACCTAGATGGCTCTTACGCGCTTGAAGCTGGTCTCCATAAAGCACGTAAACTACTACTGGATATCAACAAGCTTGGTCTTGCGACTGCTACTGAGTTTCTTGATATGATTACTGGTCAATACATAGCGGATTTGATCACGTGGGGCGCGATCGGTGCTCGTACAACAGAATCGCAAATTCACCGTGAAATGGCATCGGCGCTGTCTTGCCCAGTTGGTTTCAAAAATGGCACAAATGGCAACGTAAAAATTGCAATTGATGCAATTCGCGCATCGAAAGCCTCGCATTACTTCTACTCTCCAGATAAGAATGGCCGCATGACGGTTTATCGTACAAGTGGTAACCCATATGGTCATATTATTTTACGCGGCGGAGAGAAAGGCCCTAACTTTGATGAAGCGTCATTAAAACAAGCGTGTGATGCTCTAGCCGAGTTTGGCTTGCCACAACGTTTGGTTGTGGATTTCAGCCACGCAAACTGTCAGAAGCAGCACAGAAAACAAATCGACGTTGCTCAAGACATTTGTAACCAAATTAAGTCAGGCAGTACTCGTATTGCGGGTATCATGGCTGAAAGCTTTATTCTTGAAGGCAATCAACCAATGACTGACATCAACAACCTAACGTATGGTCAATCTATTACAGACCCATGCTTAGGCTGGGAAGATACTGCTACAATGCTAGATATGCTGGCAAACGCCGTTAAATCCCGAAAGTCCCTATAACAAAATAATCAAGGAATCTTCATGCCATCGTTTGATATTGTTTCTGAAATCGATACGGTTGAACTACGTAACGCCGTTGATAATGCTAACCGTGAATTGTCTACTCGTTTCGATTTCCGCAACGTTAATGCGAGCTTTGAGCTAGTAGAAGAAAACGTAAAAATGTCTGCGGAAGGTGACTTCCAACTTAAGCAAATGCGCGATATTTTACGTAGCCACTTGGCAAAGCGTAATATTGATGCAAACGCAATGGATGCACAGGACCCAGATGTAACTGGTAAGAATTGGCACCAAACTCTGCTTTTCCGCCAAGGTATCGATACACCAACAGCCAAAAAAGTAGTGAAACTTATCAAAGACGCAAAGTTAAAAGTACAAGCCTCTATTCAAGGCGACAAGGTACGTGTTACTGGTAAGAAACGTGATGACCTGCAAGCGACAATGGCAGCGATTCGTGAAGCAGAGATGGGCATACCATTCCAGTTTAACAACTTCCGTGATTAACTCAGTCTGAGAAGTAATTTAGTTTAAAAACGCCAGCGCATAGTCCGCTGGCGTTTTTGTTGGCCTTTTAATCGAGCAAGCCAAGTACCCACTTTTTAACGTGGTTATATCACCAAGTCCTGCCCTTGCAGCAATAAGAACTCGCTCGTCCCTTTAGGGATAAACACGCAAACTCGAAGCTTTTCAGATTTAGCCTTGGTCAACATATCAGAGAGTTCAGCTGCGCTGGAGAAAGCTTCTCGCTCTGCATCTCTTCGTATTAGCTCTAACACGTTCGCTTCGCATCGAGTTGAGTAAAGTGCTAGCTCGGCTTGTTGCATGTAGCGCACGGCCTTAATTGGCAACATCTCAACGTCTTTCCCTACCTGTATCCAAGTACAACTTCCCTTTTCATCCAAAGGTGTTGCCATGGTCGCTTGGTAAATCGTTTCTAACTCTCTATTATCTCGCGCGTTTTCAACCTCAGGATTCGAGAAGAATTGCTCCCAAAACTTACGACGTAAATCGACGCTAGGTAGTGCTTCTTTAATCGAATTACGCTTTGAGTTAGCAAAGTCCGCCATCAACCCCATGTTTTGTGGCAGTATCGATTCAAGCTTTTCACGGATGTTTCGAATTAAAACTGGTGAGGCGCCGCCACTAGAAATAGCAATTTGTATGCGGCCACGATTGATCATAGAGGGCGTAATGAAGTCACAATAAGGCTTATCATCAACAACGTTCACTAGGATGCCTAATTCTTTCGCATCTTTATACACTTGGTGATTTAGCTCAGGATTATCTGTCGTGGCCCACACTTGAACAAAGCTTTTAGTGACAATGTCACTTGAATAGAAACGTTGCACCCAGCGCACTTGATGCTCTGCAGCAAGCTTAGACAGAAAATCGACCAACGTTGGAGAAACGATAGTGACATCCGCCCCTGCTTTTAGCAAAGCTTCCACCTTTCTGCTTGCCACTTCACCGCCGCCCACGACAAGAACGGGTTTATTGATTAAATCTAAGAACAGAGGAAAATATCGCATTTCAATCCATGATTACTCTAATTAGCTGTTGCAGACCATGCTACCAAAAATGGGGCAAGCTCATCACCCTGTTTCGGTATCACAAATAATTTTTGTTCGAATTTTTACTGAACTTCACCAAGCTCACCTAATGACAGTTTTAATAACAACTTTTTATTCTCTTGTATTGTTCACTCTTCTATTGATTGTTCTGATGCACCAAATTGTCCATGATTTGCACTATTTACAAACAATTAACATTTCGTCATTCTAAATCTCAAGGCGCTTTGTAAGTTCTCTCAAAACTTCATTTAAATTATATATTTGAGAATTAACAGATCCTTTCCTACGCTTATAACTGGTTGATCTATCGAATACCGTTTCTTCGAAAATCAATCACGTAGGACGATAACTCTAACGAATTGGACACGTTATTTCAGGTCACTCCTGACTAAACATGGATCATACAGGAAGGATACAAATGGCAAATAAACTCACAGTTCTTGCTTCCGTCGTAGCGGCTTCTACTGCGATGATGGCAACATCAGCTCAAGCAGCAGACACTACTCTGGACAAAGTCACAAAACAAGGTTTTCTTACTTGTGGCGTAAGTACCGGTCTACCTGGTTTCTCTAACCCTAACTCAAAAGGTGAATGGGAAGGTATCGACGTAGAATATTGCCAAGCACTGGCTGCAGCCGTTCTTGGGGATAAAACGAAAGTTAAATATGTACCCCTAACCGCGAAAGAACGTTTCACTGCGCTTCAATCAGGTGAGATTGATGTGCTTTCTCGTAACACCACCTGGACACTGCATCGTGATACTGCACTTGGCCTCAACTTCGTAGGGGTAAACTACTACGATGGTCAAGGCTTCATGGTGAAGAAAGATCTTGGCATCTCAAGCGCAAAAGAGCTTGATGGTGCATCAGTTTGCGTACAGTCCGGTACAACAACTGAGCTGAACCTTGCTGACTACTTCCGTAACAGCGGTATGTCATACAAGCCGGTCGTATTTGATACGGCAGCCCAAACGTCAAAAGGTTTCGATGCAGGACGTTGTGATGTGTTAACGACTGACCAATCTGGTCTTTATGCATTGCGTCTAAACCTGAAAGATCCCTCTTCTGCAGCCGTTCTTCCGGAAATCATTTCCAAAGAACCACTAGGTCCCGTCGTTCGTCAAGGTGATGACCAATGGTTCAACATTGCGAAGTGGACATTATCAGCAATGATTAACGCCGAAGAGTATGGTATTAGTTCGAAAAATGCGGATGAAATGCTGAAATCGAAAGATCCAAACATCAAACGTATTCTTGGTGTTGACGGTCCGAAAGGCAAAGGTTTGGGTATTCGTGATGATTGGGGCTACCAAGTTATCAAGCAAGTCGGTAACTATGGTGAAAGCTTCGAACGCACAGTCGGTACTGGTTCGCCGTTAGAAATTTCTCGTGGCGTTAATGCGCTATGGAATGCAGGCGGCTTTATGTACGCGCCACCAATCCGATAGAACAAGTTAATCAGGGCGGTTCATGCCGCCCTTTTTCTTGATTTTATCCATCTGTATGAGTAAGGACCGCTCATTGAATGGCAAGAAGTATTCGCTTAGATAGGCTATTTCAACTCGAATATCGCCGTTTAGCTCTGGTGAAAACATGCTTCGACCAGCAAGGACGTGACTATTTATACAGGCAGATATCTATAACTAAGGTTTGAGGTTATCGCTGTATGAAACCGACAAAAGATGCATCGCCAAGTACGATGTCCAAACCGAGCGGAAGCAAGAGCTTGATTTATAATCCCGCCTTTCGTTCTGCTATTTTCCAGATCATTGCCATAGCTGCACTGGTATTTTTCTTTTACACGATTATAAATAACGCACTGAACAACTTAGATGCTCGTGGGATCGCTACGGGTTTCGGTTTTTTAAATCAAGAAGCCGGGTTTGGTATCGGGCTGACGCTAATTGAATACGATGAAACGTACTCTTACGGCAGAACGTTTATTATTGGCCTTCTTAATACAGCGCTGGTCTCCGTATTAGGTATTATTCTGGCTACCGTGATTGGTTTTACCATGGGGGTCGCTCGCCTTTCTTCTAACTGGTTAGTGAGTCGCTTGGCTGCTGTTTATATCGAAACGTTCCGAAATATCCCACTTCTTCTACAAATATTTTTCTGGTATTTCGCTGTTCTTCAAGCATTACCCTCACCGCGTCAAAGCTTGAGCCTTGGCGAAGCCATCTTCTTGAATGTTCGTGGTTTATATTTTCCAGCACCAGAAATGGAGCCAGGCAGTGGCTTTGTTATTGCTGCATTAATCTTCGGGGTGATCGCCAGCTTGTTGATTAATGTATGGGCGAATAACAAGCAACGCCTAACTGGGCAACAAACGCCAATGGGAAGAATAGCTTTAGGCTTAGTCGTTGGCCTTCCGCTGATTGTCTACTTCCTTGCTGGTATGCCAATTTCACTAAATTATCCTGAACTGAAAGGGTTTAACTTCCAAGGTGGTATTAGCATTATTCCTGAACTTGCCGCACTACTTTTGGCATTGAGCGTTTATACCGCCTCCTTCATTGCCGAAATTGTACGTTCTGGTATTAATGCGGTTAGCCATGGTCAAACGGAAGCGGCGATGTCGCTGGGCTTACCACGCGCGAAAACTTTAAAGCTTGTTGTCATTCCGCAGGCGTTACGAATTATTATTCCACCTTTAACCAGTCAATATCTCAACCTCACCAAAAACTCATCGTTAGCGATGGCGATTGGTTATCCAGATCTTGTCTCTGTCTTTGCTGGTACTACCCTGAACCAAACTGGGCAAGCGATTGAGATCATTGCGATGACGATGGGCGTGTACTTAACCTTAAGTTTGATTACGTCTGCATTAATGAACTTGTATAACCGTAAAGTCGCACTGGTGGAGAGATAATATGAGTACTCATCAATTTCAACCGGATCTCCCACCACCAGCCAATACCGTCGGCTTTGTTGGTTGGATGCGGAAAAACCTATTTAATGGACCTGTCAATTCCATTGTTACCGTAATTCTTGCTTATCTTGTCTTTAGTGCAATTTGGCATATCGTTGATTGGGCGTTTATCAACGCGGACTGGATTGGTTCGACGCGTGACGATTGCGGCCGAGAAGGTGCTTGCTGGGTATTTATCAGCGTGCGCTGGGAGCAGTTCATGTACGGTTTCTATCCTGAGTCTGAACTGTGGCGCCCTCGCCTTTTCTACGTCACATTGGCTATATTTACTGTGTTGCTAGCGTATGAAAAGACACCGAAACGGATTTGGATTTGGCTTTTCTTCGTAAACATCTACCCATTCATTATCGCTGGGCTGTTATACGGTGGGATATTTGGGCTAGAAGTGGTCGATACACACAAATGGGGTGGATTACTCGTTACGCTCATTATTGCGCTAGTCGGTATTGTCGTTTCATTACCTATTGGTGTGGTACTCGCGCTCGGTAGACGTTCAGAGATGCCCATCATTCGCAGTATTTGTACCGTCTATATTGAAGTTTGGCGTGGTGTGCCACTGATTACCGTTCTGTTCATGGCTTCCGTTATGCTGCCTTTGTTTATGTCCGAAGGGTCCGAGACAGACAAACTTATTCGCGCTCTTATTGGTGTAGTGATGTTTGCCTCGGCTTATATGGCAGAAGTGGTACGGGGTGGCTTACAAGCGATTCCAAAAGGCCAATATGAGGCTGCCGACGCACTTGGGTTAAGTTACTGGAAAAAAACAGGGCTTATTATCTTGCCGCAAGCGCTGAAGATTACGATCCCTTCTATCGTGAACACGTTTATCGGATTGTTTAAAGACACCAGTTTGGTTCTTATCATTGGTATGTTTGACGTACTAGGTATAGGACAAGCAGCAAACACCGACCCTGACTGGCTAGGCTTTGCTACTGAAAGTTATGTATTTGTCGCGTTAGTGTTTTGGGTATTTTGTTTTGGCATGTCGCGTTATTCGATATGGCTTGAAAACAAACTTCATACCGGTCACAAACGATAACTCATCAAGCTCAAGGACGTATTATGACGCAACAACAAGACTATATGATCCAATTGAAGGACATGAATAAATGGTATGGTGAGTTTCACGTACTAAAAAATATTAACCTCGATGTTAAGCGTGGGGAAAAAATCGTAATCTGTGGCCCATCAGGGTCAGGAAAATCAACGATGATTCGCTGTATTAACCGCCTCGAAGAGCACCAAGCTGGCAGTATTTATGTTTCCGGTACGGAGTTAACTGAAGATTTAAAAAATATTGAAGCTGTGCGCCGTGAAGTGGGCATGTGCTTTCAGCACTTTAATCTCTTCCCTCATTTAACCGTACTGGAAAACTGCACGCTCGCGCCTATTTGGGTGAAGAAGATGCCTAAAGATGAGGCAGAAGCGGTCGCGATGAAATATCTGGAACGCGTTAAAATTCCGGACCAAGCAGAGAAATATCCTGGCCAGTTGTCTGGTGGTCAGCAACAACGCGTGGCGATTGCTCGCTCTTTGTGTATGAACCCTAAAGTCATGCTTTTTGATGAACCAACATCAGCACTTGATCCGGAGATGGTTCGCGAAGTGTTGGATGTAATGGTCGAGCTCGCCGAGGAAGGCATGACCATGCTCTGTGTGACACATGAAATGGGGTTTGCGAAAGAGGTTGCCGATCGCGTGATATTCATGGACGCAGGAGAGATCATCGAAGAGAACAACCCTGTTGATTTCTTTGAAAACCCTCAATCAGATCGAACTCAAAATTTCCTAGCGCAAATCTTACATCACTAAGATCTTTTGCAACTGGAATAATAAAAGCACTGATTTCAATGAAGTCAGTGCTTTTTGTTACTAAATTCAAAATTCTGTGTGACAATTGCTATGACTTTGCTCTGCAGTAATATTGTGTTACAAGTTGTCAAATACATAACATCTTATTTCTATTATTATTTTATCTAAGTTACGCATGGTTAGGGCTTGATTTTTTGAACTTTCAATCCCATAAATGTACTTAAAAGAAAGTCTCTTATCGAGGAAGATTATGAACAGTCCAATGTTTACCCGCACTTCAACACAAGAAAGTGCTCTACAAACAAACAAAGTGTTGCGTAATACTTACGCACTACTTTCAATGACGCTTTTATGGTCGGCAGTCGTTGCTGGCGTAGCAATGGCATTTAACCTGCCACATCCAGGAATCATCCTAATGTTGGTTGGTTTCTACGGCCTGTTATTCTTAACAGAGAAAAACCGTAACAACAGCCTTGGCCTTGTGTTTACGTTCTTATTCACTGGTTTCTTAGGCTACACTATTGGTCCAATCTTAAACATGTACATCGGTGCTGGGATGGGCGATATCGTATTAACCGCTCTAGGTGGTACGGCGCTATCTTTCATGGCGGCATCAGCTTATGCACTAACAACAAAACGTGACCTATCTATGATGGGCGGCTTGATGCTATCGCTGTTTGTTGTGCTTGTTGTGGGTATGATTGCAAGCTTCTTTATTCAATCAACCATTTTACACTTGGCGTTGAGCAGCTTGTTTATCATTTTCTCTACGATGGCGATCCTGATGACAACACAAAGCATTATTCGTGGCGGTGAAACAAACTACATCTCTGCGACAGTAACTTTGTATGTATCAATCTACAACATCTTCATCAGCCTACTAAGCATTCTAGGTATTATGAACGACGATTAATCGTTCGCTCTAAGGTGAATACTAAAAGCCCGAAGGTAACTCCTTCGGGCTTTTTCTTTGTCAGTGGTTAAGTGCATGACACCTGTTCGACTGCTAACTCGATAACTTCATCAGCCTCAGGGTTTTCTCTAAAACGTCTCACTTTAATCGTATCTTCACCCAACATGATCTGCTTAGCAATTCGGTGCATACCATCAAAAACGCGGTAATCATTGGTTAAAATTACGGGATACGACAAATCGGCATTGTTGATGCGTTGGCAATGCTTCGCGATCTCACGACAGGTTGGCTGTGGTCCATCATCACTAAACCAGGTCACTTCATTAGGGCCTTTGATATCATCAATAGCAATTTCTTCTACAGGTAGGGATTCTGCGAGCTTCCAAATACGCTCAATAGACCAAATGGATTTTACGTTGTCATTATTTCAATGTAACGTTGTTTCGACATGACTAACTCCTTGTCATCATTATTGTTTACAACCAGAATGTAGGTTGCTTATCAACCAAGAGAATATCGGTCTATAAGAGCAAACACAACGTCGTAAGCTATTCACTCGCATATAAAATTGCACTTGTTAGACATCTAATTCAAACAAATTCTTCGATAAAGCCGTATTGCTCTGCCATTTATATCCAGTTAGTAAGCCCAACTGGCAATTTTGTATTTAGTTGTTTTATTTAAGGAAAACTGATCTTAAGCTCGTAGTCGCTCATCAACTGATAACAAAATGCAAAATACTCCAAACGCAACCCACCAGTAACTGAACATCTTGAGCGCAGGTAACCAGACGAGTGATTCCTCAGCGACACTAAATAGCCTATATGCTGATATTGCTGGCGTCAGTAGCATGGCTCCCCAACTCACAAAAAGGAGTGGTCCGCAAAAGTAACGCAGCCAAGCATATTTCTTTTTTAAAGGTTTATGTTGTACAGCTCCCATCAAACAGAGAAAAGAGAATATCGTAAAGCAGGCTTGCAACAACGCCCATCCAATTGAAACTAAAAAATCCGACCATTCCATATCCAGTTTAATAGCTCCCAGTCATTATTAAACCCTCAAAAACATAACGATTCTTTAAAATTTATTCTCTTGATTTTAACCTTGTTTACGCTCGTTGTGATTGACCTATCTAAAACGGCCAATTTAACTGACAAACCAATCATAAATTGAGACGTTTGTGTATATCTATGCAAAATCCCGAGTACTCACCCCGAAAAATTTCTAACAAACTGAATAGTTTCCTATTTATTTGATTAAAAGAGCATTTATATCAAAGCACCTGGCTCAGTCAAAAAGCACTCACCATTTTGTACGCTTTTGCTTCGCTCGGCACTACTTCGAGATTCTTTTGTTGAGAACATCCTCACCTGTCGCTAATCTATAAACATCCATGTTCACTTAGCGGATAAAACGTTATGTTCGTTTACAACGGCAAAGAAATTGAAACTGATGCTCAAGGCTACTTACTGGATCATACTCAATGGGAAGAAGGTATGATTGAGCTTTTAGCAAAAGAAGAAGACATCGAGCTTACGGATGCTCATTTGGAAGTTGTGCACTTTGTGCGAGATTTTTATGAAGAGTTTAATACTTCCCCTGCTGTGCGTATGCTTGTCAAAGCAATGGAAAAAGCGCACGGCCCAGAAAAAGGTAACAGTAAGTATCTATTCAAGCTGTTTAAAAAGGGGCCAGCCAAACAAGCGACTAAATTAGCCGGCCTACCAAAGCCAGCTAAATGCTTGTAGAATTTACAAAATCTTAAAACCGCGCAACGGCTTATATGACGCAGACTCCTGTATCACACTCTCTACTGTTGCCGTTCGCGGGCCTTCTTTCAACCACTCGGAAAACGCAGCTATTTGTGCGTCTGTTCCACACGCCATCACTTCAACATCACCATCGTTTAGGTTCTTCGCGTAACCCGTCAAACCCAGTTTCAATCCTTGATGGGAAGTATGGTAACGAAAGCCGACGCCTTGAACGTGACCTTTTACTATAAATCTCTCACACTTTACGTTCATCTTTGTACCGCTTCTTTTTACTGAGTGATATATTCTTTTCGTCTATTCACCCCACTAAGGATAGTGGGTTTTTGCACGGTTATTATAATTATGAAAGAAATTCCATTCCGCTGGATTGATAAGTATCTCATTCACTTAAAGATTCAAGAAAAGTTCTATTTGCTCTTCGTTCTCCCTCTTCTTGCTTTAGTCATTCTCACTCTCGTCCTTAATAGCGCGGCTAATACGTTGATCTCAAGTATGTACCAAGAAGAGCTCATGCTTATGAAAGGTCTGATAGAGGCAGGCAACCTTTCTCAATCGCAAGTAGCAAACCTCATAGCTGGTTCAGAAACCGTTTCTATTGGCTCAGGGCCGCAATCCGTGTCTGTTCTAAATGGTGCGTACAGCTTGGTTGCAAACCATGAACTTTCTTTATGGACTGCCCTATCAACGACTCAAGTGAGCATCATCTGTGTGAGCTTGTTTATTCTCGCGCTTGGCGTTTACTACATCATGACGTTTATCGGCGGCGCAATGTTCACGATGAATAAAGCATTAAACACCCTTGCGGGAGGTGACCTCACCGCGAGAATGAACTTCTTCCCAGTTCGCGACGAGTTTAGTGAAATTGCTATTACGATAGATAAAGTTGCAGAACGAGAGCAACAAATGGTGCTGTCGATTCAAGAGTCTGTGGCGTTAATGCAACGAATTAGCTCAGACCTGAATCTATCAATTCATCACAGTTCAGATATTTCTGCGACGCAACAAGAGCACCTCAACTCCCTTGCGAGTGCAACGGAACAGATGGCATCAACGATTCGAGAAGTCGCGACACTAGCTCACGATTCAAGCACGCAAACCGATGACGCGCGTAACGTGGCTCAGTCTGGACAAGTGAAAGTTGAGAATACGCTTCACTCGATTTCGAACCTCTCTAATGAGATTCAATCTGCGTCTCAAGCCGTTGCCGAGTTAGATGCCAATGCAGCACAAATTGATGAAGTCGTGACAACCATCAATGGGATCTCCGAGCAAACCAACCTACTTGCTCTGAACGCAGCTATTGAAGCTGCACGTGCTGGAGAACAAGGTCGTGGATTTGCGGTCGTTGCGGATGAGGTTCGCGCTCTTGCGGGACGCACTCAGCAAGCGACAGTTGAAATTCAAACGATGATTGAATCGTTACAGCGTAACAGTCAGTCGCTTACTAAGCTGATGGAAGTGACAGTTAATAATGCAAATGAGGGACAAAACCTCATGACGGAAGTGAATCACGAAATCGGCTCTTTGGCAGATAAAAATCAAACTATCTCCGACAGTAGCATTCAAATTGCAACAGCAGCTGAAGAGCAAGGTGTAGTCGCGGACAATATCGCCTCAAGCGTTGAAGAAATTCGAGTTCAAGCAGATAACGTGTGCAATATGATAAGCACGACTTCACAAAACGTTGATCAACTGCGTAAGCAAAGCGACACAATGGAAGCACTACTTACTGGACTTAAAGCATAGCAACGGAATCTATTACAGCAAATTAAAATAAAAGGGTCACTTTAGTGACCTTTTTTGTATTTAAAAGTCACTACAATGTACTGGATTGCCGAGGGATATTGCTTTTACCATTCACATCCCGGACAATACGCCCCTTTCAAAATTCAACAAGAGCTAATGAAATGACAGCTGCTATCTATTTGGTTAAAGGTCGTGAGAAATCGGTCAAGCGCAAGCACCCTTGGATCTTCTCTCGAGGCATCAACAAAGTTGAGGGCGAACCTGCTCTTGGCGAAACGGTTGATGTATTCACTCACGACGGTAAATGGCTAGCTAAGGCGGCATATTCGCCAGCTTCACAAATTCGTGCTCGTATTTGGAGTTTTGATAAAGAAGAAATCGATACCGCGTTTTTCGTTAAACGACTTAAAGACGCACAACTTCTTCGTGAAGACATTATCGAACGTGATGGCCTTACGGGTTACCGCCTTATCGCGGCAGAGTCTGATGGTATGCCAGGCGTTACGATTGACCGTTACCAAAACTTTTTTGTGTGTCAACTTCTCAGTGCTGGCGCAGAACACAATAAACAGGCCATTGTTGATGCTCTAGTTGAGTGCTTCCCTGATTGTAATGTGTACGAGCGTTCTGACGTCGCGGTACGTAAGAAAGAGGGTTTGAAAGAAACCACGGGCGTCTTGCACGGCGAAGAGCCACCTAAATCGGTCGTCATCGAAGAAAATGGCGTAAAGATTAGTGTAGATATCGTTGGCGGTCATAAAACAGGTTTCTACCTAGATCAACGTGATAGTCGCCAGCAAGCGATGAAATATGTGAAAGGCAAAGAAGTTCTTAACTGCTTCTCTTACACAGGTGGCTTCGGACTTTACGCTCTGAAAGGTGATGCAAAGCGTGTGATAAACGCTGACGTATCACAACCTGCTCTAGACACTGCGAAGTTCAACGCAGAACTGAATGAATTTGATATCTCGAAGAAGCGTGCCGTGTTCCTAAACGCAGACGTGTTTAAACTACTTCGTGAGTATCGTGACCAAGGAACTCAGTTCGATGTGGTTATCATGGATCCACCTAAGTTTGCAGACAGTAAAGCCCAACTAAACGGCGCATGTCGTGGTTACAAAGACATCAACATGCTAGCAATGCAAATCCTAAAACCTGGAGGTACGCTACTGACCTACTCGTGCTCTGGCTTGATGGATCAAGTTTTGTTCCAGAAAATCATTGCTGACGCAGCCGTAGATGCTAACCGCCAAGTAAAGTTTGTGGAGCGCTTTGAACAAGCTGCTGACCACCCAACCGATACAGCATACCCAGAAGGTTTCTACCTGAAAGGTTTTGCATGTAAAGTTCTGTAATCACAGTGCTAGTTTACCGTATTATTAAATAAAAAAACGGAGCGAAAAAACGCTCCGTTTTTTTATTTTTGGCCATCTATTCTCGTAATTGCTCGAGATTAGAAATCAGACTATTGGCAATATCGGCTGCAGAGGCACCATCAAAGTTAACCTCTAGCTGTTGTCCATCTTTGTTGATGGTCAACGTCGAGTTACCCCCACTTTCAGTCACTTCAACGGAAATGTCATCCACACTGCCGCGATAGTCACCCGAACCAAGATCATCAAGCAAGGCGGAGATATCCGTACCACTCATATCGTCAAATACATCGGTAAAATCAAGCTGATCCCCGTCACTGAAATCTGTCACGGTATCAGTTGCGGATTGCATTTCTGTCCATTTGAATACGTCATCACCTTCACCGCCAGTCAAGATATCATTACCTAAACCACCGATGATCAGGTCATTGCCTTCAGTACCAACCAGAATATCATCGCCATCTGTCCCCATAACCAGATTCAGATCCGAATTTAAGGCCATGGTTTGATAACCAAGCGCCGTGACAGCGTCTACCGTGACGTTCTCGAAATCAACCGCTACCGTAGCTTCGTTACTTACCGCACCATCAGTGTCAATAGCTTGGTAGGTAAAGTCATCGTTCACGTCAGTAAAACTGGTGATTTCAGTTCCAACTAAGGTAAAGCCCGCTTTATCACTCGCGCTATCGGTTTCTGGAGTAAGTCGAATTTCATCAAAGCTGCCATTTGCTAACGCAACGGTAATAGAACCTTCGTGGTTGCTGGTATAAGTAATATCCGTTGAGTAAAACTGCTGAACATCAACAAGTGCACCGTTTAGGAAGATGTATGCCGTTAACCATGCACCACCACTGTTGAAACGGTCATTCAGACTGGCTAAGTTCAGTTTCGCTTCGTTAGCTGATAAATCCTCATCCAGTTCTAACGTAATATATTCACCAGTACTGATTTCATCACCCTGACCCGTTTCATTTGGCGAAACGACAACCAACCCGACCTGTTGATTCGCAAAATCGACTGAAATCTGAGCGTCGGAATCAAAGATGATGCTGTTGCCAATGGTGGTGATCTGACCTCCAGTGAACGTTAAGTTCGAGTTAGGAGGAGTGTAGGATCCCACCAAGATATCTTTCCCTTGTTCTTCAAGAAGGTCGGCTGAGTCAAAGCTCTGCTCCTCAAAGAAATCTTCAGTCAGACGATACTTAACCTCTGTGTTTTCAGGGAACTGTGTGGTTTCGTCTATAATGACTTCCTGTCCATTTCCATCCACATAATACAGTTCACCTTGTTCAGGAAGGCTAACGACCTGAATTAAAATATCATCATCATTTGCAGTAACTGCGTCATCTTCGAGATCTTCAACACGCTGTTCCCCAGACGTCGTTAATCCATCAAACTCAACATCCTGAACCGGGAAAATACCATTTTGAACATCGAGCGAAATGATGAAATCACGGGCTGTAGGTGGTGAGTTATCCACGATGGTCGCCAGACCAGTATCGCTGCCTTGCACTGCTCCCAAGCCAGTTACTGTAACGCTGAAATCTTCAGGGCCTTCGTACACACCGTCATCAATTGATTCGATGCGTAGATCAAATTCCGTCATACCTGCCGGCACCGTCACAATGCCACTTACAGGTACACTTACCCAACCTGAACCGGTGTTGTACTCTAGAGTGCCAAGGTCACCTACTTCTGTTTCATCCAGATTCAGCGTTAACTGAACCTGGAGCGCTGCTTCTGAGGCATTACTCAATGACACGGTAAATGTAGCGAAACTACCTTCATCAATGGTACCCGCGTCCGAGATAGACACAGTTGGTCGATCGTCGTCCGTTTTAGTGCCATCATCCACAATGGTAGCCAAACCAGTATCTGTGCCCTGAACTGCGCCCAAACCTGTCACGGTCACGCTGAAGTCTTCCGGACCTTCATAAACTTCATCATCAATGGTCGCAATGCGCACATCAAATTCGGTAAGCATTGCTGGCACTGTTACGATGCCATCGACAGGCACAGCAACCCAACCTGCTCCGGTGTTATATTCTAGCGAGCCAAGATCATCCACTTCTGTTTCGTCTGGGTTTAAGGTCAACTGCACCTGGACTGTACCTTCCGAAGCATTATTCAATGACACGGTAAACGTCGCGATATCACCCTCATCTACGATACCCGCATCTGAGATAGATACGGTCGGGCGATCATCATCCGGGTCAGGACCAGGGCCGTTACCGCCGTCGTAAATAATACCCAACGCAGTGTCAGTACCAAGTACTCCAGTTGCACCTTGCACTGCAACCGTGAAGGTTTCATCTCCTTCATACACATCGTCGTCCGTGGTTGGGACAAACAGTTTGAGATCGGTTTCACCTGCTGGGATAGTATACGTGCCATCACTGTTGGCGGTCACCACAGTTACTCCATCAGATAATGTCAGCTTAATAGCACCAATGTCGCCAGGCTCTGCCGTATTAGTTCCTCCTGTTGATGCGCTCAACCTTACCGTCACGTCAATATCGGCAGCCTCCGACAACCGGACGGTATACACAGCCTCAGTACCTTCATTCACGCCCACGCTATCTTCGACAATATAGACACTTGGACGGTCATCGTCTGGATCGGGACCAGGGCCGTTACCACCGTCGTAAATAATGCCCAGCGCACTGTCACTGCCTAGGACGCCCGTGTCACCTTGTACCGCCACAGTGAAGGTTTCATCCCCTTCGTAGACGCCATCATCTGTGGTTGGCACAGTGACTTTCAGCTCGTTCTCACCGGCGGGAATGGTATACGTACCGTCACTGTTGGCATTCACCACTGTCACACCATCAGCAAGGGTCACCACAAAGCTACCTATATCGTCCGCTTCCGCCGTGTTGCTGCCGTCGGTTGAGGTGTTCAACCTGACGGTCACATCGATATCGGCCGCCGCCGACAATCTAACGGTATACACAGCATCGGTACCTTCGTTAACACCCACGCTACCTTCAACGATGTAGACATTTGGACGGTCATCATCTGGATCGGGTCCTGGGCCAGTGCCGTCATCCACAATCGTCGCCGTGCCCGTATCACTGCCTTGTACTGCGCCAATGCCCGTTACCGTAACACTGAAATCTTCCGGACCTTCGTACACCGCATCATCAATGGAAGCGATACGCACATCAAATTCGGTTTGCTCGGCTGGCACCGTCACCACACCATCGTTTGACACCGCAACCCAACCAGAGCCCGTGTTGTATTCTAAGGTACCTAAGTCTCCGACTTCGGTGTTACCTAAGTTGAGGCCGAGTTCAACTTGAACACTCGACTCTGAGGCACTCGATAATGTGACTTTAAAGTTCGCCGTATCACCTTCATTAATGGTGCCAGCGTCGGTAATAGTCACACTTGGACGGTCATCATCCGGATCAGGCCCCGGGCCACTGCCGTCATCCACTATCGTCGCCGTACCTGTATCGCTGCCTTGCACCGCCCCAATGCCCGTCACCGTAACGCTGAAATCCTCTGGGCCTTCATAAACGGCGTCATCAATAGAAGCAATGCGCACATCAAATTCGGTTTGCCCGGCAGGCACCGTCACCACGCCATCGTTTGGTACTGTGACCCAACCACTTCCCGTGTTGTATTCCAAGGAGCCTAAGTCACCCGCTTCGGTATCGCCTAAGTTGAGGCCGAGTTCAACTTGAACAGCTGACTCTGAGGCGTTCGATAAGGTGACTTTAAAGTTCGCCGTATCACCTTCATTAATGGTGCCAGCGTCGGTAATAGTCACACTTGGACGGTCATCATCCGGATCAGGCCCCGGGCCACTGCCGTCATCCACTATCGTCGCCGTACCCGTATCGCCGCCTTGCACCGCACCAATACCGGTCACCGTCACACTGAAGTCTTCAGGGCCTTCATAAACAGCGTCATCAATGGAAGCAATACGAACATCAAATTCGGTTTGCTCGGCTGGCACCGTCACCACGCCATCGTTTGGCACTGCGACCCAACCACTTCCCGTGTTGTATTCTAAGATACCTAAGTCACCGGCTTCGGTGTCACCGAGGTTGAGACTTAGTTCGACCTCAACATCTGTAGCTGATGGATTAGATAACGACACTTTAAAACTGGCTAACTCACCTTCATTAATCGTCCCTGCATCGGTAATGGTTACATTCGGACGGTCATCGTCTGGATCAGGTCCTGGACCAGTGCCGTCATCAACTATCGTCGCCGTGCCCGTATCGCTGCCTTGCACCGCACCAATGCCGGTTACCGTCACGCTGAAATCTTCAGAGCCTTCATAAACGGCATCATCAATAGAAGCAATGCGCACACCAAACTCGGTCTGTCCGGCTGGCACCGTTAGCACGCCATCGTTTGGTACTGTGACCCAGCCACTTCCCGTGTTGTATTCCAAGGTGCCTAAGTCACCCGCTTCGGTATCGCCTAAGTTGAGGCCGAGTTCAACTTGAACACTAGACTCTGAAGCATTCGATAACGTGACTTTAAAGTTCGCCGTATCACCTTCATTAATGGTGCCAGCGTCGGTAATAGTAACACTCGGACGGTCATCGTCTGGATCGGGGCCCGGGCCACTGCTGTCATCCACAATCGTCGCCGTGCCCGTATCGCTGCCTTGCACCGCCCCAATGCCGGTTACCGTGACACTGAAATCTTCAGGGCCTTCATAAACGGCGTCATCAACAGAAGCAATACGCACATCAAATTCGGTTTGCCCGGCTGGCACCGTCACCACGCCATCATTTGGCACTGCAACCCAACCACTTCCCGTGTTGTATTCTAAGGTACCTAAGTCACCGGCTTCAGTGTCACCGAGGTTGAGACTTAGTTCGACCTCAACATCTGTAGCTGACGGATTAGATAACGACACTTTAAAGCTGGCTAACTCACCTTCATTAATCGTCCCTGCATCACTCATCGTTACCGTTGGACGATCATCATCAGGACTTAAACCTGGGCCACTACCATCATCAACAATGGTTGCCACCCCGGTTTCAGGTGTATTTTGTTCTTCTGTTGTGCCAGAAAGCGTAAACGTTTCTGGGCCTTCGAATATAGAGTCATCTATAGAGTCGAGAGAAACCGTAAACCCACTTTCACCTAATGGGACCGAGACTGTAAAAGTACCATTATCATCAACTGAGATGTCTTCTGTTGTGCCATCGGAAAATGTTATGAGAACACGCTCGTTAACGTAGTCACTTCCGCTCTCGTCAGTTGAACCGCCAGTTGCGGTGCTATCAAGTAGCGACAAAGTGACATCGGTATTGTCCTCTGTTGCTTGGTTTAAAGTAATATCGAATACAACCTGATCACCTTCGTTGATAGTCGGACTAGATATTTCTTGAACAATTATCGTTGCAGGAACGGGGATTGCTGTTGGTTCTGGTGGTTGTATTTGGAAAATATCGAGTAGCGTCTCTACCTGAGTACTTGAAAATCCTGTTCCGTCAGTTCCCACTGTCTCAAAATTGGTACTGGCGAGTAATTCAGCACCTGTGCGATCTATAGCCCCCGTATTTTGTGGGCTAGACCCGTTTCCTTCACCTGCAGCAGGCTCAAACTCTTCACCCAGCTCAGTCGGGTCTTCCCCACTAGCAATTGCTTCAATTAACGCTGTGATATCATCAGTTACGTTTATCGAACTTCCTTGTGGTGTCACCTGCTCGATCACAAGCTCAGAAGTATCTGATACCTCATCAATTATTAACTCTCCTGGTTGAGGTAGTTGTCCCTCTTCTAGGGTCCTGATTTCCCCATCCAGCCCGATAACCACGATGTTGCCCATCAATGAGCTCAAAGTTACTCGATCCATATCTACCTCGCCCCACTTCAAACCAAGTCAAAAGTTTGTCACCTCTACATTTACGTCTATAGTTTAGTCAAAATCATCATATTTTCGTTGTATGTGTAGCTTGTAGGACGTTTGATAACTCTAGGGGCAGAGTTACAAAAAAGCGCAGAGTGACACAGGCCGTGAAACGCTATGATATTAAGAATTCAAGCTTTTCTCCGAGCTAAACTTGCTATGTTGCTAAGCAACATTCGACATATGTGCTAAGGTTTTAAAAGGCGAAATCTTGGGTTTTTGAAACAAAAGCTTTGTTTTAACAGTAGGTTGATAAATCCCTTACTCAAGCACTGTTATTTATGATGTTTCGTCTCAGTTATGAGATGAAATAGCAAAAGCAACACGAATTTTTAGGAGAAATACCGTGAAATGGAACCGACTAAATATTGCTTGCTGCTGTAGTTTAATGGTGTCTATACCCGTTTTCGGTCAAACTTTAGAGCAAGCAGTGGCATTGACGTTAAAAAACAATCCTGACATTAAGAGTGCATTTAATGAATTTACGAGCAGAAAATACGTAAATGAAGCCTCTTCGGGTGCTTACTTGCCCTCTATTGATCTAGATGCGGGAATTGGGTATGAAGGATTAGACCCTTCTGACGAGGTGGGACGTGGGGATACAGATTACACTCGAAAGGAAGCTTCGGTAACACTAACTCAGCTCATATGGGATGGCAGTGCAACCTTAAATGATATCGATCGTACCGCAGCTGACGCTGAATCAGTAAGATTTCAACTTTTAGCCGATGCATCAGATAAAGCACTTGAAGTCACCAAAGTGTATCTAGATGCAGTAAAAGCTTACGAAATACTCAAGCTGTCTGAAAACAACCTGGCTGTTCACAAAGATATTTACGAAGACATTAAAAAACGAGTCAACTCGGGTATCGGTTCTACCGCTGACTTAACGCAAGTAGAAGCACGTTTGGCAAAAGCACACGGCAACTTAGCGGCTGCTCAAAATAACCTGTATGACTCTCACACTATGTTCACTCGTTTAGTGGGTCAAACCCCGCAAGGGTTGATCTTTCCAAGAGCGGATCAGAATTTCATTCCATACACCATTGATGAAGCGGTAGGTTTGGCATTTGAGCTGCACCCTGTCATTCAAGTCGCGCTCGCAGACGTAGACTCGGCTAAGTTTCAATACAAACAATCTAAAGGTGTTAATTACCCAACCATTTCCATTGAAGCTTCACAAACATGGCGTGACGACGCTGATGGCTTAAAAGGCCGCAGTGATGAGACACTTGCCATGCTGCGTCTACGCTACAACCTATTTAATGGCGGCAGTGACGCTGCAAACTCAGAAAACTTCGCCTATCAGTTAAACAAAGCGAAAGACTTACGTGAAGGTGCTTATCGCAATGTTGAAGAAGGGTTAAGGCTTTCATGGAGCGCACTGGATTTGACCCTACAGCAAAAAGAGTTCCTGTCAGATCATGTAGACTCAGCATCTGAAACCGTTATTGCGTATGAAAAACAATATCGCATTGGTAAGCGAACGCTGCTTGATCTATTGAATACTGAAAACGAACTCTTTGAGGCACGTAAAGATTACTTAGATTCTAAATACGCAGAGCAGTACGCCAAATATCGAGTGATGAACGCAACAGGTCAACTGTTGAGTGCATTAAGGGTCGAAATGCCTAAAGAATGGCTAGAAGAAGTGGAGTATTAATTATGAAACACATAACTCTTATTGCACTCTCATTGATGATTTCGGCATGCAGTTCATCCGATAAAGGCGATGAATATGATTACATCGATACGCCAATTGCCGATCAGTGGGCTGATCATATAGATGATGATTCTGATGGAGTCATTAATGAGCGCGATTTGTGTCCGGGTACTCCTTTAGGTGCCGAGATAGATAACGATGGTTGCGGTTCGTATGTCGACTCCTCGCAAGAAATGCAAATTCGAGTTCTGTTCGCGAACGATTCCGACGTGATCAATCCTATCTTTACACAACAAATTCGTGAGTTGTCCGACTTCTTGAAGGAGTACCCAAATACGTCTATCGAGATTCAGGGCTATGCTAGTCGCACTGGTACTGCAGAGCACAATCTCGACTTATCCAAGCGCCGCGCTGAGAACGTTAGAAAAGAACTCATGAAGAATGGCATTAGTGGGGATAGAGTCACTATTGTCGGCTATGGAGACACAGTACTTGCAACACAAGGCACCGACCAAGTGAGCCATGCGTTGAACCGTCGAGTCACCGCAACGGTGATTGGCCACAAAGGTGAAGTGAAGAAAGAGTGGACCGTTTTCACGACACTTCCTAAGAGCTAACATCGCAATGAACGGAGTTTAAAAGTAAAAGGTCTAGCAAAATGCTAGACCTTTTTTGATGTTCAATTTTACCTGTGGCTAGGCTGCTACATGTCTTTGTATTGCGCTTCTAAACTTGCAATCAGACTTTGAGTCACATCATCGACACTTGCACCATCAAAATGGATGTCTAATGTCGAGCCACCTTTCGTAATACTCAAGTTCGCTTCCGAGCCGCCATCTGGTGCCACTTCTACGTGATACTCTCCGACATCACCAGTATGATCACCGGACTGAAGATCATTAAGAAGCTCTCCAATTTCATCTTTAGATAAGTCATCAAACAGATCGGAGAAGTCTAAAGTATCCTCATCTTTGTTGAAATCAGTAACCGTATCAACCTCGTTGGTCACTTCACTCCACTTAAAGATGTCATAGCCCTCATCTCCCGTTAAGATATCATTACCCAAACCACCAATCAGAATATCATCACCTTCACCACCAACGAGTATGTCGTTGCCACCCTGACCAAACAGTAAATCGTTGCCAGCACCACCAGATAAGTTATCCGACTTATCACCTTGGTGAGATTGGTTGAATTCTTCTAGGTTATTTTTAACGTATTCATGGATGTCTTCACCATCAATGGTAGAAACATCTTGACCCGTTTGCTGTGCCACATGTGATTGAATCGCACTCAAACCTTGCTCATTACCGCCAAATTCAATTAAATCACCCAGCAAGATATCGTCACCTTCTCCACCCTGAATAGTGTCTGAGCCTTGTTTTAGGGGCACATCTTGACCCAATATCGTTTCAGCAAGCATAGTAACATCGATATCTGACTCTACCACACCATCAGTGTCATACTGCTTAAGTGTCTGTTCATCAACACCACTACCAAGACCTATCGACTCTACTGAAGACAATGCTGCTAATACTTGATACATATGTTGAGCTTGTGTTGAGCTGCCACGTTCATCATCGTAACGGATAGAACCATAATATCTGTCGATATCCCCTAGAGTTCTGCCTGTTAGCGGTGAATATACCTGACCGTAACTATCTATAACGACATCACCTTTGTAGATAACCGTCTGTCCGTATGAATAATTATTGCTACTAACTATATCTTGCAGGGTAACAAGCTTGCCAGAATCATCGACATCCAAAATCACTTTCGAGAATTCATTCTGCGCTAAATGGTAGAGATGCGTTGCTCTATTTGGTTGACCATCAGTAACAAAGTACGTGATATTTTGGCCATTAGGGTTAGGTTGACTGCTAAACCATTCAACAGCTGACTGTAAACCCGCCTCATAGTTTGTGCCGCCGTCACCCTCATCACCTATAGCACTATTCAGTTCTTTTACAAACTCATCTCTTGCTGTTGGAGAACTCAAGTCAACGGAAATAACTGCTGACGCACTTGAAGCAAACTCACTGAGGTGAATATTCACTGTTCCAGGCTTCTCACCCTGATTTGCAGCACTTAACAGTTCATCAAACACATCTAGCACTTCTTGCTTCGCAGTTCCTACCCAGTTACCCATACTCCCCGAAGTATCCAAAACAAAGGCGATGTTGTAGTCCTGACCTGCAATGATCTCCAACCCTTGGACATCGCCAACAATAATATCGTGATCGTCACTGCCCGTTATCTGATCGTTCCCATGTGAACCCGACTCTAGAACATAGTCACGAGCTGTAAGCTCAACAGACTCTGTTGTTGAAGCGGCATCATTATTTGCTTCTTCAACCGACGTCGCGGTAACGCTTAGTGGGAACTCTAGACTACCTTCATAATCAAACGGTACTCTGATATCTAAAGAGACCTTACCGTTAGCATCCAGGGTGACAAGATAATTACCGTTTGCGTCCTGATTAACGGCATGTCCATCGATATACAGCTCTACACCATCCGGCAAACCTTCCACAAAAACAGTTTGCGCCAAGCTTTCACTTCCATCGACATCAACCAAATCAACGTTAATATCAACGGGAATCCAACGCTCTTGAAGCACTTCATAGGTGCCGTCGGGCTTCAATTCAACGACTTTGTCTGCAAAAACAATTCGTTCAATTTCATATAAGTGATCACCACGATCATCACTACCTGTGTGGTCGTTTACCGAATCGATAGAACGATTATCTAGCAAAATCCAATATGGAACTTGACCTCCATGATCGTCTTTGAAGGTCATTTTGTAGTCACTGAAGTTTCCAGTTAAGTAAACCGTATCTTGGCCATCATAATCTGTAATAGTGGACGCATCATCACCATAGAAAGAGTCGTTATTACCACCGCCAATAAATACGTCATCACCGCCGCCACCATAGAAGGTGTCATTGTAATCAGTCCCAACGAATAAGCTATCGGTATCACTTCTGTCGTTGTTGTCTCCTAGCATCACTCCGGCGTATGAGTGATCTTTTTGCACGACATCATCCAAACCAAGATCAGCAGCGACGAGTTCATTCTCTGTAGGCGTTTTATCTATCGCAGAAGTGGCTAAGTTGTGATTAGGATCAACAGCATCTCTTTTTACTAACTCTCCAACATTAATCGTGATCGCAGGGGCATCTGCAACTGCGACAACGTTGATATCAAGCGTATTTGTTGCGCCAGTATTTGTGGTGTAATTAATTAATGGAACATCACCTGACCAGTGCTCGGTAGGTTCAAATACGTAACTACCATCTTGGTTTACTAATAAAGTGCCACTGGTCAAAGATACGTTTTCACCTACCGCATAGTCAGTGCCATTAATAGTAATGTGATCAACCATCAGGGTGTTGTCGTCATCAAAGTCATTACGCAATACGTTACCCTGTAGCGAACTATCTTCGTTGGTCTTCCCAATATCACTTTCCGTTTCCGTCGGTAAGTTCTCATGTACTACAACATTGATCGCTAAGTTAGACTCTGCTGAATCACCATTCGCGCGTTCTGTACTCGTTGCCGTCAAATTGATTGTGAAGTCATCATGGGAGCCAGCTGGTGGAGTCACAGTAAGTGTATCTAATGCCCAACTTGTCACGTCCAGTTCTTCATCAATGGTTGCTACAGTAATAGAACTGTTTCCATCTGAAAGGATCGCACCTACAGGTAAGCCAGTTAGCGTGACTTTAAGTGATTCAGAGCCATCTTTATCATTTAAGCTTGTTTTAATTTCAGAGAGCGGTATCGCTGTATCTTGTAACCCTTCGTTCAGCTGATATGTTTCGTAAAACGCAACACCATTAACTTCTTGTAGTTCAGACGTTCTGATATCAGTTGCTTCTAGTGCACTTTCATCACTAACTACGTAAAGACTGCTGTTGCTCAGATTGACAGGTGCTTGTCCATTAATGGATACATCCACATTAAAGTTACCCGGACCACTTTGGTTATGGTGATAAATTTCAATTGGATAAAAGCCAGATACCGAAGGTGTAAAGCTAGCACCCTTAATATCACCACTGTCGCTACCCCAACGAGCTTGATCAAGTAACGTACCACCCAACTTGATAGCAAGGCTATCATCTGCTTGGCCAACAAAGTCGTAACTCGAACCAGCTTCCAGATAAACAAGAGATGTAACGAGAACGGCCTCATTTGCTAAGGTCGCATTAGTACCTAAATCTTCTACATTTGCCCAACTCAATCGAGTACCATCGGCTTCATCAAGAACGTTGATCGCTGAGATTAGAGTCTCTCCATTGACCCCCATACCATCACTAGAACCAACTTGAACATTACTCCATGTCGTAACGTTAAACTCTTGTTGGGGTAATGAGTTCTCGTGCGTCACTGCGATTAAGTTCGGTTTATCAGCGATAGGGTTTACGTCTATTGTCAGTGTTGACTCTTGACCGGTACTCTGTCCATCTGTTGGTTTAAAGCCAATTTGAGCGTAACTAGACTCCTGGTCTCCGACTTGATTTCCGCCGAAACTGTCACTGCCAGACTCATTTAATTCAGGTACAAAACGAACACTGTTTTCATCAAAGAGCGATTTATCAAGCACTTGATCGATTTGGACAGACTGCCAATCGCCTTGCGAATCTTTATACTCTAATGACCCATCGCTAGGAAGCGTTGTGATTTGGACGGAGAGCTCTGATACGTTAGAGTCCACATCGCTAATACCGAATGATGACCAATCAAGCATCACTTGGGTATCTTCACTCATCTCAACCGCGGAAGGCGAAGATTCAGGTGCATCATTCACATTTACCAGAGAAACATTGACCTCGGCAGTATCAATCCCGCCAGTTCCATCGATAACCTCAACCTGAAGCGTATAATCGCCCAAGTCAACATCATCGATTGTCTTGTTCAATGAAATCTCTCCGCTTGTCGGGTCGATATCAAAAATACCATTAGTGGTCGAGCCATCTGCAAAGCGGTATACAAGCACGTCATTATCGTGATCTTCAGCAACGACCGTACCAATAACGGACCCACTCACCGTGTTTTCGTTAACTGACCCGAAGTCGTAAACATCATCATTTGGTTTGTCACCAGCACTATCGCCGCCAGAAATAAACTCTGGAGCGTGCTGAGCATCTATAATAGAGACTGTTGCTTCATTCGAGTCACTTGCAAGCGTCGAATCTGCACCAACCGTACCAATTAGAGTCACAGTTAGGTTTTCAAGATCTTCGTAAATACCATCATCGAGAGTTTTTATATCAATCGGCGCCGACGTTTTACCCGCTGGAATCGTGACTGTGTACGTACTTGGAGCAATATAATCTTTGTCATCAACATTCCCGCCGATTGTGAATGTTACCAGTACATCTTCATCTGCTTTTTGGTCAATGTTGACGATAAATTTTGCATCACTACCTTCATCAACTGAGGATTGATCTGAGCTAATAGTCACTTTCGGTGCACTTTGGGCATCAACGATCACAACACTTGCGCTGTTATTTGAAGCAATGCTCGCATCAGCGCCATCCACCTCTTTAATGGTTACTGTGAAAGATTCTGCGCCCTCATAAATACCATCGGTGAGCGTCAGTAAGTCAAGAGCAGCTGAAGATTGACCCGCAGGAACTTCAACACTAAGAACGCCAACAAAATCTTTTCCATCTTGGGCCACGCCACTATATTCGACATGAACCGTAACGCTCTCATCTGCAACTTTATCAAGTGTCAGCGTAAAGCCTGCCGTTTCACCTTCATTTACGCTGTTTTGATCGGCACTAATACTAACTAAAGGTGCAAGATCAGAATCCACAATATTTGCGTTACCAGTTGCAATACCATTACTGGTGACACTACCGATTTCCGTAACCGTCAGACCAAAGCTCTCATCACCTTCATGGACATTATCTAGTTTGGTCGGGACTGCGACTTTAATTTCAGCGACACCTGGAGGTATAGTAACGTCTCCATTAGGCGCTATATCTAATGCTTGAGTTTGACCATGAGTATCCACATAGGTCACTACCATAGTGCCTAGATCAACATCTTCCGCAGTATAGCTATCATTTGTTGTTGACTTCAGATTGACGACAACAGCCTCTTGAACAGGGTTAGAGAGTAAAACGGTAAATATTGCGTCATTTCCTTCAATGACATCGCCAGCATCTACTACGCTAAGTTCTGTACTATCATTATCAAAAACTGTTGCCGTCCCCGTTTCACCGCCGATCTCAAGAACGATCGTTTCGCTGCTTTCCACAACCAAATCATCAATAGTCGGAATCGATATTTCGAAGCTACTTATACCTGCAGGAACAATCAAGTAACCACCTAAGAAAACAACACCATTTGTGTAGGTTGCATTTGATAGATTTACGTCATTCTTATCAACTGAAGAACCTTGAGCAAGCATATCAACTTGGTACTTAACAGCAGTACTGGTGACTTCATCTAGAACAACCGAAAACGTGACATTGTCACCCTCAGTCACGCTATCACCGACCACAGACAGACTTGGCCCATTTTCAGCAACATTACCATCTAGCATTTCATTAACGATATTGACTGTAGATGGATCGCTAACGCCACTTTCAGAGTCGACGGCCACATATCCAAAGCTGTCTTCGGCAGGAACACCTTCTACATAACGTAACTCCCAGTTACCTTCATTTTTCGTAGAAAAATCTAACTGAGTAATGACCGAAGCTTCAGGAAGAGCTAGCTCTTTCCCATAACCAACGCTTGTTTCTTGGAATAGCATGAAGTTGCCTTCAGGCTTCAAAAACTCGAACGTTTGAGTCTGTTGGACATTATTTGAATCTAAGTATGTAACCGTAATAAGCGCTGCGTTGTCATCACCGTAATCAAACAATCCACCTAGTCCATCTAGTCCAAGGTTTACGCTGCCCACAGGGTTATTAGACAAATCGATCGTAATTGTTTCACCCTTCTCAATACCCTGCCCATCGTTGTCAGCAATACCATTGCCGATATGTGACACCTGGCGGTTGTATTGAGCAAGCTCATCACTATCAGAAGATATAGTGATGGAGGAACCATTTACTAAATGCTCAGTACGGGAATGTGAAGGACCTCCGTCCTCACTTAGCCCCCAATTGTTGAAGTCTGTTGTAGACTCAGAGCTATTAGGAGTATCTGGGCGATCCTTGATACCTAATAAGAAACCAACATTATCAGCTTCATAGTAAAGACTGTCTTTGTCATAAAGCGTATCGCTTACTTCTTTAATTTCGTGCAACTCACCGTCACTATCTTTAAAGAACAACGTACCTGATGTTGGCAGTTCAGTAATCCGAACATGTAGATCGTTGCTATTTAAGTCATCTTCAATATCCGCTATATGATCCTGAGAGTCGCCATCACCTAAAGGTTTCGTATCGGTATCAAACACAACGTGCGTAAGCTGATCATCGGCCACATGCGTAAAGTCTTCACTGTCAGGTTTGTCGTTTACTGGCGTGACATCAACTTTAACAATGGTGGATTCACTGACGCCCCCAGACGTAACGATGTAGGTGAAGCTGTCTGCCCCGTGATAGTTATCGTTTGGCGTGTAAGTTACGCTGCCGTCAGGGTTGACCGCGACCGTGCCGTTGGCTGGACCGTTATTGGTATCGAGCGACACCACTTTGTCGTTGCCTTCGAACGTGTCGTTACCCAAGACCTTGATGATGGTCGCCGTGTCTTCCACAACCGTCGCGTTGTCTTCCACGATGTCTGCCACAGGCGCTACCGTGAAGTTCACCGTTTGACTAACGCTTTCACCGCTTGGATCGGTAGCAGTAAACGTTAGGATTTCTGAGCCGTTCCAGTCTGCCGTTGGTGAGATGGTCGCGATGCCATTTTCAATCGAAACCAACACGTTGCTGTTACCGGCTACTGAGAAGCTAAGCACGGAGTCGCTGTCTTTAAATGCGTCGTTTAAATCAATCGTGTAGGTCGCGAAATCTTCCGATAACACTTGATCTGTAATGGCATTATCAACTGTTGGCGCATCGTTAACACGATTCACAACCAAGCTATCACTGTCGCTAGCCGTTGGATTAACACCATCCGACACTGACGCGCTGATAGTCAGGTCTTTAAGGTTAAGTTCATCGTTGTTAACTGCATCGACGCCCGCTTGAGTTAGCTTGACTTCATTGCCAACCAACACGAAGTAACCGTTTGAGTTGTTTTCTAGCAACACCGTAAGCTCATCTTCCGGCGTGTCAGTATCGTGAACCGTTAAGGTTGCGACTACCGTATCAGTGCTCACTGCGTCTTCAGTGATGCTTTCTACTGCATCAACCTTGATAGTTGGCGCATCGTTCACTGGATTAACGGTAACGGTCACCTTCGCTTCATCGGTCAATTGACCGTCCGTTACGATATAGGTGATTTCAGCGTCACCATTGAAGTTTTCTGCCGGTGTGAAGACGAGTTTTCCATCCACCACTTCAACCGTACCCTGCTCTTTAGGTACAGAGGCTGATTCAATACTCAGCTTATCGCCATCCACATCATTGTCGTTTGTCAGAACATCGATAGTAACTGCGGTGTCTTCTTGTGTCGTAGCGATGTCATCTTTCGCCACAGGCGCATCGTTCACTGGCGTCACATCGACATTCACCGTGGTGGATTCCGATACCCCGCCTGACGTAACGATGTAGGTGAAACTGTCTGTACCGTGGTAGTTGTCGTTTGGCGTGTAAGTTACGCTGCCGTCAGGGTTAACGGAGACCGTGCCGTTAGCTGGACCGTTATTGGCATCGAGCGACACCACTTTGTCGTCGCCTTCGAACGTGTCGTTGCTTAAGACCTTGATGACTGTCGGCGTGTCTTCCACAACCGTCGCTTTGTCTGCCACGATGTCCGCCACAGGCGCTACCGTGAAGTTCACGGTTTGGCTAACGCTTTCGCCGCTTGGATCGGTAGCCGTAAAGGTTAGGATTTCTGAGCCGTTCCAGTCTACCGTTGGTGAGATGGTCGCGATACCATTTTCAATCGAAACCAACACGTTGCTGTTACCGGCTACTGAGAAGCTAAGCACGGAGTCGCTGTCTTTAAATGCGTCGTTTAAATCAATCGTGTAGGTCGCGAAATCTTCCGATAACACTTGATCTGCAATGGCATTTTCAACAATCGGTGCATCATTAACACGATTCACAATCAAACTGTCACTGTCGCTAACCGTTGGATTAACACCATCCGACACTGACGCGCTGATAGTCAGGTCTTTAAGGTTGAGTTCATCGTTGTTAACCGCGTCAACACCCGCTTGAGTCAGCTTGACTTCATCGCCAACTAACACAAAGTAACCGTTTGAGTTGTTTTCTAAAGAAATGGTCAATTGGTCTTCTGGCGTATCAGAATCAGCGACTTCCAACGTCGCCACTACCGTATCCGTGTTCACTGCATCTTCAGTGATGCTTTCTACGGCATCAACTTTGATAATTGGTGCATCGTTTACTGGATTTACTGTAACGGTCACCTTCGCTTCGTCGGTCAATTCACCATCCGTAACGATGTAGGTGATTTCAGCGTCGCCATTGAAGTTTTCTGCCGGTGTGAACACCAGTTTGCCATCAATAATTTCGACTGTACCTTGAACACTCGGCACTGACGCCGATTGAATAGACAGCTCATGGCCATCCACATCGGTGTCGTTTGGCAGGACATCAATCGTCACTGGCGTGTCTTCGTCAGTAACCGCCGTGTCATCTTTTGCCACAGGCGCATCATTGACCGGTGTCACATCGACGTTCACCGTGGTGGACTCACTTACGCCACCGGAGGTGACGAAGTAGGTGAAGCTGTCTGTACCGTGGTAGTTGTCGTTTGGCGTGTAAGTCACGCTGCCATCAGGGTTGACCGAGACCGTGCCGTTGGCTGGGCCATTGTTGGTATCCAGCGACACCACTTTGTTGTCGCCTTCGAACGTGTCGTTACCTAAGACCTTGATGATGGTCGGCGTGTCTTCCACAACCATCGCGCTGTCTGCCACGATATCTGCCACAGGCGCTACCGTGAAGTTCACCGTTTGGCTGACGCTTTCGCCGCTTGGATCGGTAGCCGTAAAGGTTAACGCTTCTGAGCCATTCCAGTCTGCGGTTGGTGAAACGGTCGCGATGCCATTTTCAATCGACACCAACACGTTGCTGTTGCCAGAAACGCTGAAGCTCAGCTCGCCATCAACGTTATCCACATCGCTGAAAGCAGTATTTAGATCGATGCTGTATGGCGTGAAATCTTCCGCCAAGGTTTGGTCTGCGAGGTTGCTTTCAACCACAGGCGTATCGTTCACCGCATTCACGGTGACGTTAACCGTCGCTTGGTCAGTCAGCGAACCATCGGTCACGGTGTAAGTGATTTCGGCGTCGCCATGGAAGTTCTCAGCCGGTGTGAACACCAACTTGCCGTCAACAATCTCAACTGTACCTTGGTCACTCGACACAGATGCTGATTGGATAGACAGCGTATCGCCATCCACATCAGTATCGTTTGGCAGAACATCAATCGTGACAGCGGTATCTTCTTGTGTTGTCGCAGCGTCATCTTTTGCCACTGGCGCATCGTTGACTGGCGTCACATCGACGTTCACCGTGGTGGACTCACTGACACCACCGGATGTAACGATGTAGGTAAAGCTGTCTGTACCGTGGTAGTTGTCGTTTGGCGTGTAGGTCACGGTGCCATCAGGGTTGACCGAGACCGTGCCGTTAGCTGGGCCTTTATTGGTATCAAGCGACACTACTTTATCGTCGCCGTCAAACGTGTCGTTACCTAAGACGTTAATGACGGTTGGCGTGTCTTCGACTACATCCGTGCTGTCTGCCTCAATGTCAGCTACCGGTGCAACCGTAAAGTTCACCGCTTGGCTGACGATTTCACCACTTGGATCGGTAGCAGTAAACGTTAGGGTTTCTGAACCGTTCCAGTCTGCTGTTGGTGAAATGGTCGCGATGCCGTTTTCAATCGAAACCAACACGTTGCTGTTACCGGACACTGAGAAGTTAAGTGTGGAGTCACTGTCTTTAAATGCGTTGTTTAAATCAATCGTGTAGGTCGCGAAGTCTTCCGATAGAACTTGATCTGAGATGACATTATCAACAGTCGGCGCATCGTTAACACGATTCACAATCAAACTATCACTGTCGTTAGCCGTTGGATTAACACCATCCGATACTGACGCGCTGATAGTCAGGTCTTTTAGGTTAAGTTCATCGTTGTTAACCGCATCGACGCCTGCTTGAGTCAGCTTGACTTCATCGCCAACTAACACAAAGTAACCGTTTGAGTTGTTTTCTAAAGAAACGGTTAATTGGTCTTCTGGCGTATCAGTATCACGAACCGTTAAGGTTGCGACTACCGTATCCGTGTTCACTGCATCTTCAGTGATGCTTTCTACGGCATCAACTTTGATAGTTGGTGCATCGTTTACTGGATTTACTGTAACGGTCACCTTCGCTTCGTCGGTCAATTGACCGTCCGTTACGATATAGGTGATTTCAGCGTCACCATTGAAGTTTTCTGCCGGTGTGAAGACGAGTTTTCCATCCACCACTTCAACCGTACCCTGCTCTTTAGGTACAGAGGCTGATTCAATACTCAGCTTATCGCCATCCACATCAGTATCGTTTGGCAGAACATCAATCGTGACAGCGGTATCTTCTTGTGTTGTTGCCGCGTCATCTTTCGCCACTGGCGCGTCGTTGACCGGCGTCACATTGACTTCAACGGTAGTGAATTCGGATACACCGCCTGATGTCACGACATAAGTGAACGTATCTTTGCCGACGTAGTTGTCATCTGGTGTGTAGGTCACCGTGCCGTTGTTATTCACAATGACGGTGCCATTTTTAGGACCATTATCGGCGTCCAAAGACACCACTTTATCAGTGCCTTCGAACGTGTCGTTACCTAAGACGTTAATGATGGTTGTTGTGTCTTCCACAACCGTCGCTTTATCTGCCACGATGTCCGCCACAGGCGCTACCGTGAAGTTCACCGTTTGGCTGATGCTTTCACCACTTGGGTCTTTAGCTGTGAACGTAATTGTCTCTTTGCCATTCCAATCCGCAGTCGGAGTGATGGTGGCAACGCCATTCACAATAGAAATTAGGATGTTGTTATTGCCAGAGACTGAGAATTCTAGCGAGGAATCGGAATCTTTGAATACTTCATTCAAGTCGATCGTGTATGCATCGAAATCTTCCGATAACACTTGATCTGTAATGGCATTATCAACTGTTGGCGCATCGTTAACACGATTCACAACCAAGCTATCACTGTCGCTAGCCGTTGGATTAACACCATCCGACACTGACGCGCTGATAGTCAGGTCTTTAAGGTTGAGTTCATCGTTGTTAACCGCGTCAACACCCGCTTGAGTTAGCTTGACTTCATTGCCAACCAACTCGAAGTAGCCGTTTGAGTTGTTTTCTAGAGAAATGGTTAATTGGTCTTCTGGCGTATCAGTATCACGAACCGTTAAGGTTGCGACTACCGTATCAGTGCTCACTGCATCTTCAGTGATGCTTTCTACGGCATCAACTTTGATAGTTGGCGCATCGTTTACTGGGTTAACGGTAACTACCACTTTCGCTTCGTCGGTCAATTGACCATCCGTTACGATGTAGGTAATTTCAGCGTCGCCATTGAAGTTTTCTGCAGGAGTGAAAACGAGTTTTCCATCCACCACTTCAACCGTACCCTGCTCTTTAGGTACAGAGGCTGATTCAATACTCAGCTTATCGTCATCCACATCAGTGTCGTTTGGCAGAACATCAATAGTAACTGCGGTGTCTTCTTGTGTCGTAGCGATGTCATCTTTCGCCACTGGCGCGTCGTTGACCGGCGTCACATTGACTTCAACGGTAGTGGATTCAGACACACCGCCTGATGTCACGACATAAGTGAACGTATCTTTGCCGACGTAGTTATCATCTGGTATGTAGGTCACAGTTCCGTCAGGGTTGACCGAGACCGCGCCGTTAGCTGGGCCTTTACTGGTATCAAGCGACACCACTTTATCGTCGCCTTCGAACGTGTCGTTATCTAAGACCTTGATGATGGTCGCCGTGTCTTCCACAACCGTCGCTTTGTCTGCCACGATATCTGCCACAGGCGCAACCGTGAAGTTCACCGTTTGGCTGACGCTTTCACCACTTGGATCAGTGGCAGTAAACGTTAGGATTTCTGAGCCGTTCCAGTCCGCGGTTGGAGTGAACGTAGCAATGCCATTGACGATCGCCACTTGAATGTTGCTGTTGCCAGAAACGCTGAAGCTCAGCTCGCCATCAACGTTATCCACATCGCTGAAGGCCGTATTCAGATCGATCGTGTATGGAGTGAAATCTTCCGCCAAGGTTTGGTCTGCAATGCTACTCTCAACCACAGGCGTGTCGTTCACCGCATTTACTGTAACGGTCACCTTCGCTTCGTCGGTCAATTCACCGTCCGTAACGATGTAGGTGATTTCAGCGTCGCCATTGAAGTTCTCGGCCGGAGTGAAAACAAGTTTGCCATTCACCACTTCAACCGTACCCTGCTCTTTAGGAACAGAGGCTGATTCAATACTCAGCTTGTCGCCATCCACATCAGTATCGTTTGGCAGAACATCAATCGTGACAGCGATATCTTCTTGTGTTGTTGCCGTGTCATCTTTCGCCATTGGCGCATCATTCACTGGCGTCACATCGACGTTCACCGTGGTGGACTCCGATACCCCACCGGACGTAACGATGTAGGTGAAGCTGTCCACACCGTGGTAGTTGTCGTTCGGCGTGTAGGTCACGCTGCCGTCAAGATTGACCGAGACCGTACCGTTAGCTGGGTCGTTATTGGTATCGAGCGACACCACTTTATCGTCGCCTTCGAACGTGTCGTTACCTAAGACCTTGACGATGGTCGGCGTGTCTTCCATAACTGTCGCTTTATCTGCCACGATGTCCGCCACAGGCGCTACCGTGAAGTTCACCGTTTGGCTAACGTTTTCGCCGCTTGGATCGGTGGCAGTAAAGGTTAGGATTTCTGAGCCGTTCCAGTCCGCGGTTGGAGTGATCGTGGCAATGCCATTGACGATCGCCACTTGAATGTTGCTGTTGCCAGAGACGCTGAAGGTCAGATCGCCATCAGCGTTATCTACATCACTGAAGGCGGTATTCAGATCGATGGTGTATGGCATAAAGTCTTCCGCCAAGGTTTGGTCTGCGATACTGCTTTCAACCACAGGCGTGTCGTTCACCGCATTCACGGTGACGTTGACCGTCGCTTGGTCAGTCAGCGAACCATCGGTCACGGTGTAAGTGATTTCAGCGTCGCCATGGAAGTTCTCAGCTGGTGTGAACACCAATTTGCCGTCAGCAATCTCGACTGTGCCTTGTGCTTCAGGTACGGACGCTGATTGGATCGACAACTTATCGCCATCCACGTCGGCGTCGTTTGGCAGAACATCAATCGTCACTGCGGTGTCTTCTTGTGTCGTAGCGGTGTCATCTTTTGCCACTGGCGCGTCGTTGACCGGTGTCACATCGACGTTCACCGTGGTGGACTCACTGACGCCACCGGAGGTGACGATGTAGGTGAAGCTGTCTGTACCGTGGTAGTTGTCGTTTGGCGTGTAGGTCACGGTGCCGTCAGGGTTGACCGAGACCGTGCCGTTAGCTGGACCGTTATTGGTATCGAGCGACACCACTTTGTCGTCGCCTTCGAACGTGTCGTTACCTAAGACGTTGATGATGGTCGCTGTGTCTTCCACAACCGTCGCTTTGTCTGCCACGATGTCCGCCACTGGCGCAACTGTGAAGTTCACCGTTTGGCTGACGCTTTCACCACTTGGATCAGTAGCAGTAAACGTTAGGGTTTCTGAGCCGTTCCAGTCTGCCGTTGGTGAGATGGTCGCGATGCCATTTTCAATCGAAACCAACACGTTGCTGTTACCGGCTACTGAGAAGCTAAGCACGGAGTCGCTGTCTTTAAATGCGTCGTTTAAATCAATCGTGTAGGTCGCGAAATCTTCCGATAACACTTGGTCTGCAATGACATTTTCAACAATCGGTGCATCATTAACACGATTCACAACCAAGCTATCACTGTCGCTAGCCGTTGGATTAACACCATCCGACACTGACGCGCTGATAGTCAGGTCTTTAAGGTCGAGTTCATCGTTGTTAACCGCGTCAACACCCGCTTGAGTTAGCTTGACTTCATTGCCAACCAACACGAAGTAACCGTTTGAGTTGTTTTCTAGCAACACCGTAAGCTCATCTTCCGGCGTGTCAGTATCGCGAACCGTTAAGGTTGCCACTACCGTATCAGTGCTCACTGCGTCTTCAGTGATGCTTTCTACGGCATCAACTTTGATAGTTGGCGCATCGTTTACTGGGTTAACGGTAACTACCACTTTCGCTTCGTCGGTCAATTGATCATCCGTTACGATGTAGGTAATTTCAGCGTCGCCATTGAAGTTTTCTGCCGGAGTGAAGACCAATTTGCCATTAACCACTTCAACCGTGCCCTGCTCTTTCGGCACAGACGCAGAGTCGATGCTTAACACATCGCCATCCACGTCGGTGTCGTTTGGCAGTGCATCAATCGTCACTGCGGTGTCTTCTTGTGTCGTAGCGGTGTCATCTTTTGCCACTGGCGCATCGTTCACTGGCGTCACATTGACTTCAACGGTAGTGGGTTCAGACACACCGCCTGATGTCACGACATAAGTGAACGTATCTTTGCCGACGTAGTTATCATCTGGTATGTAGGTCACGGTGCCGTCAGGATTGACCGAGACTGTACCGTTAGCTGGGCCTTTACTGATATCAAGCGACACTACTTTATCGTCGCCGTCAAACGTGTCGTTACCTAAGACGTTAATAATGGTTGGCGTGTCTTCCACGACCGTCGCGCTGTCTGCCACGATGTCTGCCACAGGCGCAACCGTGAAGTTCACCGTTTGACTGACGCTTTCACCGCTTGGGTCTTTAGCTGTGAACGTAATTGTCTCTTTGCCATTCCAATCCGCAGTCGGAGTGATGGTAGCAACACCATTCACAATAGAAATTTGGATGCTGTTATTGCCAGAAGCTGAGAATTCTAGCGAGGAATCAGTATCTTTGAATACTTCATTCAAGTCGATCGTGTATGCATCGAAATCTTCCGATAACACTTGGTCTGCAATGGCATTTTCAACAGTCGGTGCATCGTTAACACGATTCACAACCAAACTATCACTGTCGCTAGCCGTTGGATTAACACCATCCGATACTGACGCGCTGATAGTCAGATCTTTAAGGTTGAGTTCGTCGTTGTTAACCGCGTCAACACCCGCTTGAGTCAGCTTGACTTCATCGCCAACTAACACAAAGTAACCGTTTGAATTGTTTTCTAAAGAAACGGTTAATTGGTCTTCTGGCGTATCAGAATCAGCGACTTCCAACGTCGCCACTACCGTATCAGTGCTCACTGCGTCTTCAGTGATGCTTTCTACGGCATCAACCTTGATGGTTGGCGCATCGTTCACTGGATTAACGGTAACGGTCACCTTCGCTTCATCGGTCAATTTACCGTCCGTTACGATATAGGTGATTTCAGCGTCACCATTGAAGTTTTCTGCCGGTGTGAACACCAGTTTGCCTTCAACAATCTCGACTTTACCTTGTGCTTCAGGTACGGACGCAGATTGAATCAACAACTTATCGCCATCCACATCAGTATCGTTTGGCAGAACATCGATCGTCACTGGTGTGTCTTCGTCAGTAATCGCCGTGTCATCTTTTGCCACTGGCGCGTCGTTGACCGGCGTCACATTGACTTCAACGGTAGTGGATTCGGACACACCGCCTGATGTCACGACATAAGTGAACGTATCCTTGCCGACGTAGTTATCATCTGGTATGTAGGTCACGGTGCCATCAGGGTTGACCGAGACCGTGCCGTTGGCTGGGCCTTTATTGGTATCAAGCGACACTACTTTATCGTCGCCGTCAAACGTGTCGTTACCTAAGACGTTAATGACGGTTGGCGTGTCTTCGACTACATCCGTGCTGTCAGCCTCGATGTCGACTACTGGTGCAACCGTAAAGTTCACCGCTTGGCTGACGCTTTCACCACTTGGATCGGTAGCAGTAAACGTTAGGGTTTCTGAACCGTTCCAGTCTGCAGTTGGTGAAATGGTCGCGATGCCGTTTTCAATCGAAACCAACACGTTGCTGTTACTGGACACTGAGAAGTTAAGTGTGGAGTCACTGTCTTTAAATGCGCTGTTTAAATCAATCGTGTAGGTCGCGAAGTCTTCCGATAGCACTTGATCTGAGATGACATTATCAACAGTCGGCGCATCGTTAACACGATTCACAATCAAACTGTCACTGTCGCTAACCGTTGGATTAACACCATCCGACACTGACGCGCTGATAGTCAGGTCTTTAAGGTTGAGTTCGTCGTTGTTAACCGCGTCAACACCCACTTGAGTCAGCTTGACTTCATCGCCAACTAACACAAAGTAACCGTTTGAGTTGTTTTCTAAAGAAATGGTCAATTGGTCTTCTGGCGTATCAGAATCAGCGACTTCCAACGTCGCCACTACCGTATCAGTGTTCACTGCATCTTCAGTGATGCTTTCTACGGCATCAACTTTGATAGTTGGTGCATCGTTTACTGGATTTACTGTAACGGTCACCTTCGCTTCGTCGGTCAATTCACCGTCCGTAACGATGTAGGTGATTTCAGCGTCACCATTGAAGTTTTCTGCCGGAGTGAAGACGAGTTTTCCATCCACCACTTCAACCGTGCCCTGCTCTTTAGGTATAGAGGCTGATTCAATACTCAGCTTCTCGCCATCAATATCGGTGTCGTTTGGCAGGACATCAATCGTCACTGGCGTGTCTTCGTCAGTAATCGCCGTGTCATCTTTTGCCACTGGTGCATCATTCACTGGCGTCACATCAACGCTCACCGTGGTGGATTCCGATACCCCGCCTGACGTGACAATGTAGGTGAAGCTGTCTGTACCGTGGTAGTTGTCGTTTGGCGTGTAAGTTACGCTGCCATCAGGATTGACCGAGACCGTGCCGTTAGCTGGACCGTTATTGGTATCAAGCGACACCACTTTGTCGTCGCCTTCGAACGTGTCGTTATCTAAGACCTTGATGATGGTCGCCGTGTCTTCCACAACCGTCGCTTTGTCTGCCACGATGTCCGCCACAGGCGCAACCGTGAAGTTCACCGTTTGGCTAACGCTTTCACCGCTTGGATCAGTGGCAGTAAACGTTAGGATTTCTGAGCCGTTCCAGTCCGCGGTTGGAGTGAACGTAGCAATGCCATTGACGATCGCCACTTGAATGTTGCTGTTGCCAGAAACGCTGAAGGTCAGATCGCTATCAACGTTATCCACATCGCTGAAGGCCGTATTCAGATCGATCGTGTATGGCGTGAAATCTTCCGCCAAGGTTTGGTCTGCAATGCTACTCTCAACCACAGGCGTATCGTTCACAGCATTCACCGTAACTTTGACCGTCGCTTCGTCAGTCAGCGCACCATCGGTGACGGTGTAAGTGATCTCAGCGTCGCCATTGAAGTTCTCAGTTGGCGTAAATACAAGCTTGCCGTCAATAATCTCGACTTGACCTTGGTCACTCGGCACAGACGCCGATTCAATGCTTAACGTATCACCATCGATGTCAGTGTCGTTTGGCAACACATCAATCGTTACTGAGGTATCTTCCTTTGTAATTGTTGCGTCATTAAGGGCAATAGGCGCATCGTTAACTGAGTTTACTATTACCGAGACTTGAGCTTCATCCTCTAGCTCACCATCTGAGATAGTGTAGCTAATAGTTGCATTACCATTGAAGTTTTCAGCCGGAGTGAAAACAAGCTTACCATCGACAATCTCAACGATACCTTGCTCTTCTGATACAGAAGCAGAAGTAATGGATAAATCGTCACCTTCAATGTCACTGTCGTTAGCGAGCACATCAATTACAACCTGGGAATCTTCGTCAGTTTGAATCGCATCGTTAGTCGCTATTGGCGCGTCATTAACAGGCTTAATATCTAAATTAGCGGTGCCATTAATAACACCCCCATCGTCATCAATGATGTCATAGGAGAATGACACCTCAGTATCATCATCAGCTTCTGAGATATAAGTCCAAGATCCATCGTTGTTATCAATTAAAGTGCCATTCCCACTCTCAATAGTGACGTTTGTAACGATAAGAGTATCAGCATCGTCAATATCGACATTCGATAGTAATTCTTCGGTAGTTATCGTGATGGGATCGCTATCTTCTTCGATAGCGCTTAATGTCACTGGAGAATTAGTAAGCGGTTTATTTGAGCCATCTCCACTGGTTTCTATATTTGTTGCGAAAAAGTCATTTAAGGTCAACGCTTGTGTTTCAGATAAGCCGAGGGATTCCAAGCCAATAGTTTCAAAATTTGTTGAGGCCAGTACTTCAGTGCCATCCCGTGCAATCGTGGCACTATTTTGTAAACTTGAACCACTGTTTTCACCCGCAGCTGGCGCGAGTTCTTCATCAACTATAGAAGGGTCTTGACCTTGCTCAATAGCACCAATAATTCGTGCCACATCATCAGAAATATCTTTTGAGCCTTGCTCTTCAGTTAGTTGAATGTTCAAATTTAGAGGTGCAGCATCTGTCGTTGCCACTACCACTTCACCTGGTAGGGGCTGTTGTCCTTCTGTTAGGACTCTCAGCTCCCCATCTAAACCTATTACGACGACTTGATTACCGAGTGACACTAACGCTGTACGATCCATATAAATCTTAACCCTAAATAACTGTCAAGTTTTTGACTAACAATACTAATTTGCTATATATTGCCTGATTATATAGTGCAATAACAGCAATTTGATGCTCAATTAAGTAATTATGTGTCATACATCAATAGGAATCTATGCGCATATTTGTCTTGTTTTAATAAAAGCCACTCAACTCTTGTTAAACATCAATTTCACTTTAAAATCGGGATCCTTATTCAAAATTTAGACCCACCAAATGAATTGATTTATCAAGAATGAAACAAATGAACAATGAATCAACAGGTTACTTCATCGTGTATTAATGTTATTGTGCGCTAAATTATTGACGCCCTTATAGGTATCCCACTTATAAGCCCTCTCACCTCGAGAAACTTTATTATTATCTAGGAGAATCACAGTGAAGTGGACTCGTGCCAACGCCTTTTGCATTGGTGTGTTCGCAGCTAGTCATGCTTTTGGGCAAACACTAGAGCAAGCGGTTGAAAACACATTAAAAACCAATCCTGACATCAAAAGTGCGTTCAATGAATTCGTTAGCAAGCAGTATGTGAATGAAGCATCTGGCGGTGCTTACCTCCCATCCGTAGATTTAGACGCCGGTATCGGTTATGAAGGCATTAACCCAGCAGAAGCAGGGCGAGACTCAACGGATCTGACAAGAAAAGAAGCGACCGTGACACTAACCCAGTTGATATGGGACGGTTCTGCGACACTTAACGATATGGATCGAACAGCAGCTGACGCAGAATCAGTTCGTTATCAACTGCTCGCTGATGCTCAAGACACGGCACTCGAAGTGGCAAAGGTTTACTTAGATTCAGTAAAAGCTTATGAAATTCTTACACTTTCAGAAAACAACTTGAAGGTTCATAAGAAGATCTACGAAGATATTAAAAAGCGAGTTAACTCAGGACTTGGGTCTACTGCTGACCTAACTCAAGTAGAAGCTCGTTTAGCAAAAGCTCACGGTAACTTGGTGGCGGCTCAGAACAACTTATATGACAGCCACACCACGTTTACACGCCTTGTCGGACAGTCCCCACAAGGATTGATTTTTCCGCGAGCGGACCAGAACTTTATTCCCTACACCATAGATGAAGCAATTGACTTGGCATTTGAATCGCATCCAGTAATCAAAATTTCGATGGCAGATGTAGACTCAGCTAAGTTCCAATATAAGCAATCTAAGGGAACTTACTATCCAACGATATCTGTAGAAGCGGCTCAAACGTGGCGTGATGATGCAAGCGGTATCGAAGGAAGCAGTGATGAAACGACAGCGATGCTGCGTATGCGTTACAACCTCTTTAATGGTGGTAGTGATGTCGCCAATGCTGAAAACTTTGCCTATCAACTAAACAAAGCCAAAGATTTACGAGAACGCGCATACCGCAGCGTTGAAGAAGGACTTCGTCTATCATGGAGCGCGTTAGATTTAACGCTTCAGCAAAAAGAGTTTCTAGCGGATCACGTAGATTCGGCATCTGAAACTGTTATCGCCTACGAGAAACAGTATCGCATCGGTAAACGAACCCTTTTGGATTTGTTAAATACTGAAAACGAGTTATTTGAAGCGAGAAAAAACTACTTGGATGCTCGATATTCAGAGCAATACGCGAAATACCGTGTAATGAATGCGACCGGCCAATTGTTAAATGCCTTGCGAGTCGATGTGCCTACGGAATGGAATGAAAAGGTGGAGTACTAATCATGAAACCAATGAAAATTCTATTTGCATTAAGCCTTCTCGCCGTTACTCAACAGGTTGTTGCTGAAGACGAGTATGACTATCGACCTGTACCAAGTGCAGAGCAAATCGCTGACCTTCAAGATGAAGATAACGATGGCGTCATCAACGCTCGAGATATGTGCCCTGGAACACCGGAAGGCTCAGAAGTCGACAATGACGGTTGCGGCGAATACATTAAAGCATCAGATAACATGCAAGTGAGAATACTTTTTGCCAATGATTCTGATGAAATCAATCCCGTATTCAGAAGACAAGTACGTGAACTGTCCGATTTTTTAAAAGAATACCCTACTACGTCGATCGAACTGCACGGCTACGCGAGTAAAGTTGGTGGCTCTCAACACAACCAAGATCTATCAGAGAGACGAGCACGCAATGTCCGTGAGGCGCTATTAAGCTACAACATCGAACCGAGCAGAGTTCGTATTGTTGGCTTTGGAGATACTCACCTAGCGCAACAAGGTACCGATGAAGTCAGCCACGCTTTAAACCGCCGAGTAACTGCTTCTGTCGTTGGTTATAAAGGCGAGATTAAAAAAGAGTGGACAATATTCACTACCCTCCCTGAAAGGTAAAAATATCTGTATTAATGTTTGTTCAAACAAGCATTAATAAACCTAGAATGACATAAGAAAAGGAGCTTCGGCTCCTTTATTTTTACTCATTGCAATAACCGTATTATGCTTTAGGAATCGGCACTTTAGTGTTACCCTAGCGGCGTCATAACAACGAGAGTTTTGAAATGAGCAAACTTACATCAGATATCCAAGCAAACCTTGACCTTTTTGTTGCAGAAACAAAAGAAAACCAACTGGTTTGGGGTTTACGCAATGAAGAAGGTTGGCTATCTTGCGATTCAACTGAATTCGAAAACAGTGAAGTCATGCCTTTCTGGTCTTCTAAAGAAGATGCAGAAGCGCACAATGTTGAAGAATGGGCTGACTTCACTGTACTAGAAATCCCACTAGATATCTTTGTTGAAGATTGGCTTTTAACTCTTGCAGAAGATGGTGTTCTTGTTGGTACTAACTGGAACGATCAGCTAGAAGGCAAAGAAATGGAGCCTCAAGATCTAGCTAAGCTTTACATTGCATAACGACTTCTAGACCTCAACTTTATGTTGGGGTCTTTCTTTTTATGCTCTTTTTTTGATATGTCGACCAAGTGCATAGTTTTCCTATTCTTTTTCTTCGTACACCCAACTCAATCACAACGCTGATCAATTAATAGCGTTATGATTCTCTAATTCCAAAGCAACAAAAGAACATAAGGCACGTTTAAATATGCGCACGCTCTATCCTTTGCTTGCGTCACTCTTACTCGCCCCGGTATATGCTAGTGACACTCAAGATATTGAGCAAGAACAAAATATCACGCAGTGGCACGCCGTTTATCAAACCACATTGAGAAGTAATCCTGACTCAGCATTAAGCATGCTTCAAGATCGATACCACACCGCGAAATCGCACAGCGAAAAACTCTACGTCAGCGGGCTGATTTATGAATACATGTCGAACATAAAGCAGCCGTACTATGGAAGCAGCCAAGTTCTCAACAATAACTTTGCTCAGTTAGAGTCAGAGTACATTCTTGCCTTAAATGAACGTAAGCATGGTAGTTATGACGCCTCAGTAAATAGCTTTTCTTCATTGCGACAAAAAATGAAGCAGACTTCAGATTCTGAAGGCAAAGCTTTGATGAACTATCAGCTCTGTTATACGTTGAATCAACAAGGTCGTTATCACAAAGCAAACTTTTATTGCTCGTCGTTAGAAAGCCATCTAAGTCAACAACACCAAGAAAACTTCCCTATTGATCTCGCGTTACGTGTGGTAGCGAATAACTATAACTATCGTGGTGACTATGAAAAAGCGCTGAGCCTTTATCGAAAGCTGCTGGCCAACATGTCTGCTCAAAGCGATCCTTCTGGCATTTACAATGACGTCGGAAATTTGCTTGCAGAGCTTGGGCAGTTTGAACAATCAGAACAATATCTCATCCAAGCCCTACTCGCTCGTCAAGATGAAGGGACACCACTCAAAGTCGCCCAAGTCGAACATAGCCTTGGGGCAATGTATAAGAAATCCAAAGAATTCGATAAAGCCATCAATCATTATCAAAATGCATTAACAATACTCAACCAGCTCCACTACCCATATGGTCAAGGGTTAAGCTACTTAGGGCTGTCTGCGGTTTTAGCCGAAAGTGGGCAACTGGATACCGCAGTAGATTACATTAGAAAAGCTTTAGACATTGCTGAAACGTATGAAAATACGCACCTCGAAACGGAAGGGCATTTAGCTGCTGGGTTCGCGTATTTGAAAAACCATGCTACTGAAAAATCGATTGCACATGGCAAAGTCGCGTTAACACTAGCGATCAATAACTCTAGACCATTATTACAGGCACAAGCTCAATTACTCCTTTCCGAAGCATACCAAGCCCAAGGTGATTATAAACTGGCATTAGAGCACCACGAAGCCTATTCAACCATTGAATTGGCCAACCGAGACGCTAGCAATATTAAAGCATTAGAGGCATTAGACCTCACAAAGAAAGAGTACGAATATGATCTTCAAGTCGCTCGGTTGAATAATGAAAAAAGCTTAAATCAGCATCAATTTGAGAAGCTTACCGATCAAAAGCGCACTTATAATTTTGTGGTTTCCTGTTTGTTGGTCTTGCTCATTCTGGCATTGATACTTCAGCGACAAACACGACAAAAAGCCAAAATAGATAGTCTAACATGTGCGTTGAATAGAGCGGCAATTATAGAGACCATCAAAGGTCAAACCTCCAAAGCGGACGAAGACTTCCGCTATGTTTTAGCATTAATCGACCTTGATGACTTTAAGACGATAAATGATCAATACGGTCATCCGACTGGCGACTTGGTGTTACAGCAAGTTTGCCAAGTGCTTAAAGCTAAGCTCAATAAGGGAGAGTATATCGGCCGTTTGGGTGGAGAAGAGTTTATCTTATTATTGAAAAACGTCGATGAAATTGACGTTCCTTTCCGGGTGCAAAGCCTACACAAAACGATTTCAGAGAAGTGCGTACGCACGGTAAATAATAGTGATTTGAGTGTAACTGCTAGCTTGGCCTATCTCTCAACATCAATGCCGCTTACCAACTTTGATGAACTTTATTCGATACTAGACCAAGCTTTATACCAGGCTAAAAAGCAGGGAAAAAACATCATTATAGACGCATACAATGAGCCAATTAGCCTAAGTTCTGACTATGTTAGCCAGTAAAGCAAGGCACGACTAAACGTCAGCAGCCTGCTTGTTCACAAGAGACTGCATTACGGTCTCTTTATTGTTTAGGTAATCATCTAAGCCAGCTTTGCGCAAATCGCACGATGGGCAATCACCGCAACCATCACCAATGACCCCGTTGTAGCAGGTCAACGTATTTTCACGAACCAGTTGCAACGCGTCATATTGATCAGCTAACGCCCACGTTTCTGCTTTATTTAGCCACATTAACGGTGTTTTGATCGTCAGGTTACGGTCCATCCCTTTCACCAAAGCCGTGTTCATTGCTTTCACAAAATCGTCACGACAATCTGGATAACCGCTAAAGTCAGTTTCACACACGCCAGTAATTACGGTTTCAGCCCCAATTTGGTAGGCGTAGATTCCTGCGAGCGTTAAAAATAGAATGTTACGGCCAGGAACAAAAGAGTTTGGTAGGCCGTTTTCTTGCAATTCGTGTGAGACAGGGATGTCATCACGCGTGAGAGAGCTAATCGCAAGTTCGTTTAAAAGGCCAACATCCATCACTTTATGCGCTTTGACGCCAAGATCCTTTGCGATCTTTTGTGCCACTTCTATCTCTAACTTGTGGCGCTGACCATAATCAAAAGTAATGGCATGAACTTCATCAAACTCTTTAAGTGCTTGAACCAGACAAGTCGTGGAATCCTGACCACCACTAAAAACAACAACGGCTTTTTTCATTTCTCTCTCCGCTCTTAAGCAATACTTAGATATTTATGAGTTTGAACAGACAAGCGCCAATTGCGAGCAATGCACGTTTCAATACACAATTGCGTTGCACGAGGCTTTTGGCTAATAGGCTGCAATGCAATGACAGTCTCAACCGCGACATTCGCATTTGCCAATAGCTCATCAAGATGGTCGATGTCTTTTTGTGTACCAACAGGGTGCTTAATCTCATTCGCACGCTCTAACGCGCTATTGAGAACTGGCAGTTTACCCTTCATCGCCACTTTTGGTGACACGGTCACCCATGTATTTTCTGACGTGATGACTTCTGATGTGCCACTGGTTTCGATTTGGCATTGGCAACCCATATCCTCAAACGCCTCTGTTAAAGGGCGTAGATCATAAATACAAGGCTCCCCACCAGTAATCACGATATGTTTAGCATTAAAGCCTTGCAGTTGATATTGCTCTACGATGTTCTCGGCAGATGCGACGCACCATGTCGGAGAATCTTCCGTCTTCACCAAAATATCACCAATTTGACGTTGGTCATTCTCATCTGCATACCACGTTTGTTTGGTATCGCACCATGAGCAACCAACCGGACACTCTTGAAGGCGAACAAAAACAGCAGGTACTCCAGTGAAAACCCCTTCCCCTTGGATGGTTTCAAACATCTCATTTAGCTTATACAACGTAGAACTCACTCAACTCATAATACTTCGAGGCGAAGACCTTAATGGACACACGTGTCTAGGTCAATTTAAACCAAAAATTAATTGTTAAAATAGACCATTTTGTAGTTTCATAGTCGCGGTGAGCGTAGGTTTCTGGTTCGCGTTATACCAAACCTTATTCACTTACAGTTCCCAAAAACTTTAAGGTAAGAAATGATGTATAAACTGATCGCATTAGATATGGATGGCACACTGCTCAATAGTGATAAAGCAATCTCTGAAGAAAACAAACAAGCGATCGCAAAGGCTCGAGAAGCAGGCGTTACTGTCGTTCTCGCTTCTGGTCGCCCATTAGAAGGAATGCAAGGCAAGCTCGACGAACTGAATATCCATTCCGATAAAGATTTTGTCCTTTTCTACAATGGCTCTATGGTTAAGAACGTAGGAACAAATGAAATCATCCACCAGCAAATCATTGATGGTAAGGCAGCTAAATTAGTCGCTCGTAAAGCGAAAGAATTAGGCGCTTATGTGCACGCATTCAGCCAAGTACATGGCTTGATCACCAATGAGAAAAACCCATACACTGACATCGAAGCCAACATTAATGGCTTAAATGTAACAGAGATTAATTTTGAATCGCTAGAAGATGATCATCCAATCATCAAAGCAATGATGGTTGCCGAGCCAAGTAAGTTAACTGAGGTCATCGCTGCGCTTCCGTCTGAAATGCGTGAAGAGTTTACGGTGGTTCAAAGCGCCCCGTTCTTCCTGGAATTTCTTAACCCAGCGAGCAACAAAGGTATTGGTGTTGCTGCAATTGCTGAGTATCTAGGTATTCAACCGGAAGAAGTGATCTGTATGGGTGATGCTGAAAATGACCACCACATGCTGAAGTACGCTGGCCTTGGCATCGCGATGGCAAATGCAATGGAAGAGACCAAACAAATCGCTGATTACATTACGGCAAGTAATGATGAACACGGTGTAGCTAAAGCGATTGAAAAATTCGTCCTTAACGCTTAATTCTCTCCGCCGCAATGGCATCAACGTTATTACCTTTAACTCAGCCATGGCGTCAGATATACGCAAAGCCACATTGTTGAGCTACTCAACATACAAAAAAGCCTTGCTGTAAAGCAAGGCTTTCTTTTTACTCGTATGCCTGAGAAAGAAAACATACAACCATCAATCTAGCACTGTTTCTCTCTGTTGTTTTTCATGAATCAGCTTTCTTGCAAGCAAGATAAACAGCAACATCAACAATGGATAATGCAACGTCGACAATACCAATGACCACAAACCACTAAACGAGACAACAGAGCTTGAGTACAAATAAAGTTGCTCAACGAATACCAACGCAAGCGTTACAAAAATCATCTGACGAGAATCCAAATGCACTTTTGACTCTCTAAACGTCATAACCAATGCTGATGCCGTAATTAAAATAGCCAACCAACGACCAAACACAGGTAATGGCCAGATAACAGAGATGACCGCCGTTACCGCAGTCATAATGAACCAGACGCCTTTTGAGCTCAGCACTTGATCAACATTCACGTCTTGATTTGTTTCCAATCGCAGAACATGCCAGGCCACCAAGCTTCCTAACAGCGCACCAAACAACATATCTAAGAAAAAGGCGCTACCAAGGAAAAACTTACATAACATAATAGTAAGCGTGATGAGCATCATAACAGCGGTCGTACCATTCAAACCGAAATAATGTGTTCTCTGAAATAAAAAGGTTAAAACACAAAACCAAACGGCAATAGGCAAACTTGGAAAACTAAATCCAAAGCTGTGTGTTAACTCCATCATTGGTATATAGACATGCGGGCGAGGAAGCGCAAAGCCCTGTTGAGCTACAAGTACCATCAGGGACGTCGCGCTAATAGCGAAAAAGAGTCGGAATACAAATCGACTGCCAAACCGCATCATTACTAACGGAAATAGAAAAAGCAGTATCGTAGGTTCTGTCAGTTCTATAACAAGATTTGAGATCTGATTCGCTACCTCGAAACTCGTTTCTGATAAAGCCCCTACCCAGCTTTGTAAGTCTTTCATCCACCTCAATTCAATCTGACGAAATGAAGGCGCGGATTCGATCAGCTGAGTCACATAAGATGCGGACTGCTGAGTAGCTTGTTCAAAAAAACTGAATGGCTTGTGGCCATTGAGCGGGATAGCGGTACAAAAATGATGGCAGCTCGGATGGTCCAAGTAACATTGCAGATGCGATTTCTACTCCGTAGTGAGGAGCAAACCAAATAGGTAACTCATTCCCACCTAAGGAATTGTTCATCGAAAAAGCAATAACCTCAGAATCTGATATGCAATCGTAATAAACCGCGGTGTCTGTTCTGCCAAGTTCCTCCCCAACCGTGACCACTAAACCCGTTTCTTCCCACGTTTCTCTTTGCGCAGCAACTTTGGGGGATTCTCCATCAATAATTGTCCCACCAGGTAGAGAAATCTTATCCGTCAATATTTCATGAACTAGCACTAACTTGTCGTCAGCACGAACAACGCAGAGCGCCCCTTTTACTTCGCTCGCGGCAGCTTTAGCCGTAGAGATTGGTGAAACAGGTAACAAAATAAAACAAAGGATGAGTAATAACAGCTGTCTCAACACAAAATATGACCTTAAGTAAACATTATGATAACCAATGAATAATGGCAGTTAATCTTATCTTTTTCGATAAAAATTAAGTAACGAGTTATGCCAAACAACGTTGATCGAATAAAGCATGATCTTGAAGCTCATTGGAGAGTAATTTAATGCAAACCTGACAAAAATCAGACAAAACATGAAATGTTGATCGCAATTCTGCCAGTTATATGAAGGTAGCGTCAGGATAAAGTCATACACATTTTATGGGTTCTCAAAGTTGGAACAATAAAAAAGGGCTTATTATTCGAAAACAATAAACCCTGCTTATGATAACTATGCGCTGCTCGTTGAAACCAAGAATGAATTCTACCTCAAGTCACCAACGAATCAGCTTTTGAATGCTTGATGGTTAGTTAGACTTGCAATGTGCGTCGCGAACTTCTTGCCAAACACCCCAAGGTCCAGAGTCTGCTGGGTTATCGCCTTGAGTCCACCACTGCGCCTGCCACACTTTGCCATTCCAAGTAACGTTATCCCCTTTGAGATACACCGTACTCGCTTGCCATTCTGCTGCGCAGTTATCTGTTGGAGGCGTTGTCACTGTTTTCGCTTGAGCCGACACTAGCGCCTGATATTGTGTACTGGTCTTATCAACGTTGAAGTTCAAAGCAACTCTTGCTTCTCCCGTCTGAGCTGCTCCAAATTCGACATCGACACGACAGCTTGCATTCATTGCTAACGTCGCCTGAGAACACTGATCATTTGCAATAACGGCAGCATCAGCAACGCCAGAAGCAAACGCGCGAACGTTTTCTACAGTGAACGTCGTGTTACCTGAATTTTTGATAACAAAACTATGTTGCTGCAACTCGCCAACATTAAATGATGCCAATGTCTGTTCGGTGGTATACCCAACAGAAACATTCTCTTTCGGAGGTGTAGTCGTGCCAATGACACCATTAACAAAATTGCGCATGGCGGCGATATCGCTATAAACACCATACATACCCGGACGAGCACAACCTATCCCCCAACTGACCACACCAAGTTGAGTAATTACGCCACCACGATTAATAACGATTGGGCCACCGCTATCTCCCTGACAGGAATCTATCCCACCTTGAGGAATTCCCGCGCAGAAAGACACCTCTCCAACGGTTGTGTAATTACCACCGGCTTGACGACAAGTAGTGTCCGACACGAGCGGAACGTCAACTTCTTGCAATCGAGATGGAGAGCTTCCTCCTTCAGAGGTTCTCCCTAAACCTGCGACTGTAAGCCAATCTCCGATGCTGGCGTATTGCGTTAGACTGCCATCGGCAATTTCAACCGCAGCAACACCTTGAGGTACAGAGTCCAACTTTAATACTGCGAGATCGTGAGAAAGCGTTGCTCGGCGATATGCCGGGTGCATGTGGATTTCACTCACGTTAGCTCGAACACCGTCAGTGCCATTGTAAACGACGCCACCAATTTTAACCGCAATCTGATTCGGTGAATCACCCTCGACACAGTGTGCCGCAGTCAGGACGTAGCCATTCCCAATATAACTGGCACCACAATATGATCGGTTACCATAACGGCTAACAATTTGGGTGTAGAATCTCCACTCACTAGGATCAGCAGTGATGCCGCCTACGATCTGGGGTTGTATAGTGTGATTTTGTGTCTGTGACAAATCATCAGCACTTGCGAACATTGGCAAAACAGCCAACGCAAGTAACGATTTTGTTAGTTTCAAAATATTGTCCTCTTGTTTTTGTAAGCACGATCCTCGTGCTACTAATAAACAAGCAGACAAAAACGCCAATACCAATGTGGGCGCATATTAATTTACTAACATTGCGAGCAACTTATAGAGAAAAGTCTATTGACGAACTGAATGATTTCAATTCGCTAGAATGTGTATCACAATATTAAAGTTAAGCATGGCCATTAGCTCAACGGCTTTCTTAGATAGTGAATATGGTGTGCAAACCCTTGTTTTTCATACAAAGAGATTGCACCCTGGTTAAAGTGCCATACTTCAACAAACATCTGTTTTGCACCGTAATCAGAGAACGTTGACTCAATTTTGTTAATCAATGCCTGAGCCGTGCCTTGTTTCCGAAACTCAGGTAACACATAGAGCTCATCCACACTTCCCATCATAACCGGCTGACTGACGGTAGAAACAAGTTCACAGAAATGACCAGAGATAAAACCAATAATTTCATCTCCTTGTTTTGCTACATAAACAAGACATTCAGGATCATCAATGTATCGAGCAATACTTTTTTCTTGCTCTATCTCCTCTGCAGTTTTGAACAGCTCAGGAGATTGAAGATGATGCTCATCATGCAGCTCAAACATAAGGTCGTTGAGCGACTCAAGGTCGCTAAAACACGCAGATTTAATTACAAACGTGGTCATACAAAGGGTCACTAAAAATTGAATGGCTGTAGTTTGTGAGGAAAATGCTGTATTGGCAAGTCACAAAATTGCCTGCACGAGACGTTTACGCGATCTACAAGCAAAAAAGCCCCTGCACTTAATAAACGTACAGAGGCAGAACCAACCTACAGAGTTCGAGGATCAGGGGTTAGTTAGAATTGAGTTTTAATTAGCGTCTTAACACTCGTTCAATTTCGTTCAAGCTACTTGGGTCATCAATCGTTGACGGAACGGTGTATTTTTCACCATCGGCTATTTGACGTATGGTTCGGCGCAGAATTTTACCCGAACGTGTTTTCGGTAAGCGATCCACAACCAATGCATGCTTAAAGCAGGCAACCGCACCGATCTCACTACGTACCTTGCCAACAAGCTCACCTTCAAGATCAAGCTCGTCCACTTTTACGCCGTCTTTCAGTACCACAAAGCCAAGTGGGAGTTGCCCTTTCAGATCATCGTGAATACCCACCACTGCACATTCCGCAATCGCCGGATGACCACCGACAATTTCTTCCATTTCGCCTGTCGATAAACGATGCCCCGCGACATTAATCACGTCATCAATACGTCCCATAATGAACAGGTAACCGTCTTCATCCAAATAGCCACCATCACCTGACACATAGTAGCCAGGGAATTGGCTGAGGTAACCGGTTTCAAAACGGTCATGGTTACGCCAAACCGTTGGCAGACAACTCGGTGGCAACGGACGTTTTAATGCGACAAAACCTTGTTGGTTAGGCCCGACCGACTCTCCAAGTTCATTCAGAATCTCGACCTGATAACCCGGAATTGGCTTCGTCGAAGAACCCGCTTTAACTGGCATCATTTCAACACCTGTTGGGTTGCCCGCGATAGCCCAACCCGTTTCCGTTTGCCACCAGTGGTCAATAACGGGTTTGTCTGCTTTGCTCTGAACCCATTCCAGTGTTGGAGGGTCAAGGCGTTCTCCTGCCATAAAGATGGTTTTCAATTTAGAGAGATCATACTGTTTTAAAAACTCACCTTCTGGGTCTTCTTTCTTGATCGCACGGAACGCTGTCGGGGCAGAGAACAACGCATCTACTTTGTATTCGTCACACACTCGCCAGAATGCGCCAGGGTCCGGTGTTCGGACGGGCTTACCTTCGAATAGGATTGTTGTGCAACCGTGAATCAGTGGAGCGTAAACAATGTAAGAGTGCCCTACTACCCAGCCAACATCAGATGCCGCCCAAAATACGCCATCTTGAGGAATGTTGTAGATTGCGCTCATGGAGTACTTCATCGCGACGGCATGGCCACCGTTGTCACGCACAACGCCTTTTGGCTTACCTGTCGTACCCGACGTATAAAGAATGTAGAGTGGATCGGTTGCTAACACCGGAACACAACCGTGTGGCAACGCTTGGTTGTACTCTTGCTGCCAATCCAGATCTCTTTCTTGGTTTAGATCGGCTTCGCACTCAGGACGCTGGAATATAAATACTTTTTCAGGCTTCCATCGGCTGTCCATAATGGCCTTGTCTACCATTGGCTTATATGGAATAACTTTGTTGATCTCAATCCCACACGACGCCGTCATGATGACTTTCGGCTCTGCATCTTCAATTCGTACAGCAAGCTCATTAGGTGCAAAACCACCAAATACAACGGAGTGAATCGCCCCCAAACGCGCGCAGGCTAGCATCGCCATTGCGGCTTCTGGAATCATCGGCATGTAAATAACGACTCGGTCGCCTTTTTCAACGCCTTGGGCAGACAGCATGCCGGCAATTTTTGCCACTTGGTCACGCAGGTTACTATAGGTATACGTGGTTTTATTGCCGGTTACTGGCGAGTCATAAATGAGTGCCGTATTATCACCCCGTCCTTGCTCGCAATGGTAATCCAATGCTAACCAGCACGTATTCATTACTCCATCTGGGAACCAACGTTCGATGCCGTTCTCATCAGATTTCAAGATGGTTTTAGGAGATTCGAACCAATCGATATTCTCCGCTTGAGCGCGCCAAAAACTCTCCGGTTCATTCTTCGCCCATAAATATTCTTTTTCGTATGAAGACATATTGCTTCCTCCAGTATGTCCTGACATTGCTCTCGTTCTATTCAAAGACCGTTCTTTTCACTCAAAGACATCAGAGGGTACACGCACAAATCCCTCCATTAGTATTCTCGCACTTCGGCTCATGATGGCTTTTTGTACCACCCAGCCCTGTTCAGCTTGCTTCGCTTGTGCTCCAACTTTTAACGCTCCTGACGGGTGGCCAAAAGTCACTGACTCTTTTTCGCCTCCACCAGCAGCCAAATTGACTAATGTTCCCGGTACACAGGCCGCCGAAGCAATCGCAACGGCTGCGGTTCCCATCATTGCATGGTGAAGTTTGCCCATCGACAACGCACGAACCAACACATCAATTTCCGACTCATTTACCGCTTTACCGCTTGAGGACTGGTAACTTTTCGGCTTGGATACAAACGCGATTTTTGGTGTGTGCTGGCGTGTTTGAGCTTCTTCAAGTTCAGAGATCAGCCCCATTTTTAATGCGCCATGTGCACGGATGGATTCGAACATCGCTAATGCTGTGTCATCGTTGTTGATATCGTCTTGCAGCTCGGTGCCCTGATATCCAATCGATTCAGCATCAATAAAAATGGTTGGTATGCCCGCGTTAATAAAGGTCGCGTTGAACGTACCCACATCCGGCACCACTAAATCATCAACTAAGTTGCCTGTTGGGAACATGCTGCCTTCCCCATCTGCCGGGTCAACAAAGTCCACCTGAATCTCTGCTGCTGGGAACGTCACACCGTCGAGCTCAAACTCTCCGGTTTCTTGCACGAATCCGTTCACAATCGGCACATGCACCAAGATAGTTTTGCTGATGTTCACCTGCCAGACACGCACCGTCACAATGCCATTTTCTGGAATACGATCTTGCAGGATCAGGCCAGCATGGATAGCAAAAGGCCCGATAGCGGCAGACAAGTTACCGCAGTTCCCACTCCAATCCACAAATGGCTTATCAATGGATACTTGTCCGAACAAGTAGTCAACATCGTGGTCGTTACGGCTGCTGCGCGAAACAATCACCGTTTTACTGGTACTTGACGTCGCGCCGCCCATGCCGTCGATTTGTTTAGCGTAAGGATCCGGACTGCCAATAACACGCAACAAAAGTTTGTCACGCGCTTCCCCCGCCACTTGCGCCTCTGGTGGCAAATCTTCAAGGTTGAAAAAGACACCTTTACTCGTGCCGCCACGCATGTACGTCGCCGGCACTTTGATTTGGCTCATTTGATTCGGAGTTTTGCTTTCCATAACCGCTCCTTATTGCGCCAAGAAATCTTGCGCGAAACGCTGCAAAACACCGCCTGCGTTGTACACGTGAACTTCGTCAGCGGTGTCTAGGCGGCAGGTAACAGGAACGTCAACTTTATCGCCGTTGCTACGCGTGATAACCAAGGCCAGATCCGCACCCGGTTTAATCTCGCCAGCTACGTCGTAAAGTTCCGTACCATCCAGTTCTAACGTATTACGGTTTACACCTGGTTTGAATTGCAGCGGCAGTACGCCCATGCCAACCAAGTTAGTACGGTGAATACGCTCAAAGCCTTCAGCAACAATGGCTTCTACGCCTGCCAAACGAACACCTTTTGCTGCCCAGTCACGAGATGAACCCTGACCGTAATCCGCGCCGGCGACAACAATCAATGGTTGTTTACGATTCATGTAGGTTTCAATCGCTTCCCACATGCGTACAACCTGGCCTTCTGGTTCAATTCGCGCCAGAGAACCCTGAACGACTTCACCGTTCTCTTTCACCATTTCGTTAAATAGTTTCGGGTTAGCAAAGGTCGCACGTTGCGCCGTTAAGTGATCGCCACGGTGAGTCGCATAAGAGTTGAAGTCCTCTTCCGGAACGCCCATTTTGGCAAGGTATTCACCCGCAGCACTGCTCGCCATGATCGCGTTGGATGGTGACAGGTGGTCAGTCGTGATGTTGTCGCCCAGAATCGCTAATGGACGCATGCCAGACAGTGTTCTTTCACCCGCCAGCGCACCTTCCCAGTAAGGTGGACGGCGAATGTAGGTACTCATCGGACGCCAGTCGTAAAGCGGACTAGAGCTTTTCTCTGCGTCATCCAGCTTAAACATCTGAATGTAAACTTGCTTAAACTGCTCAGGTTTAACATGAGTACCGACAACTGCATCGATCTCTTCATCGCTTGGCCACAAATCATTGAGATAAATTGGTTTGCCGTTTTGGTCCGTGCCCAATGCATCGCGTTCGATATCGAAACGAATCGTACCCGCTAGCGCATAAGCGACAACCAATGGTGGTGATGCAAGGAAAGCTTGTTTTGCGTAAGGATGGATTCGGCCATCGAAGTTGCGGTTACCAGACAGAACGGCTGTCGCATATAAATCGCGATCAATGATCTCTTGCTGGATTTTTGGATCCAACGCGCCACTCATGCCGTTACAAGTGGTACATGCGTAACCGACGATACCAAAGCCAAGCTTTTCTAACTCTGGTAATAAGCCCGCTTCTTCCAGGTAAAGACGCGCTACCTTAGAACCCGGAGCAAAAGACGACTTCACCCAAGGTTTACGTACAAGGCCGAGCTCGTTGGCTTTCTTCGCGACAAGGCCTGCGGCAACCACGTTTCTAGGGTTACTGGTGTTAGTACAAGATGTTATCGCAGCGATGATAACTGCACCATCTGGTAACTCGCCTTCTTTCTCTTCCCACGCACCAGAAATGCCACGCTGCGCCAACTCAGATGTTGGTAAACGGCGGTGAGGGTTTGACGGGCCGGCCATGTTACGACTTACTGATGATAAATCGAATTCCAGTACACGCTCGTAAACCGCTGTATCAAGATCGTCTGCCCAAAGACCAGTTTGTTTTGCGTATTTTTCTACTAGAGCAACTTGCTCTTCATCTCGACCAGTTAGTTTCAAGTAGTTGATGGTCTGCTCATCGATGTAAAACATACCCGCGGTTGCACCGTATTCTGGTGTCATGTTGGAAATGGTTGCGCGGTCTCCGATCGTTAGATCTCGAGCACCTTCACCAAAGAATTCAAGATATGAAGAGACCACACGCTCGTTGCGTAGGAACTCAGTAATCGCGAGGACAATATCCGTTGCGGTAATGCCTGGTTGACGTTTACCCGTTAGTTTTACACCGACAATATCAGGTAGACGCATCATTGATGGTCGGCCAAGCATTACGGTTTCAGCTTCCAGACCACCAACACCGATCGCGATAACACCGAGGGCGTCTACGTGAGGCGTGTGACTGTCTGTACCCACACAGGTATCTGGGTAGGCAATACCCTGCTTCGCTTGCACCACAGGAGACATTTTCTCCAAGTTGATTTGGTGCATAATGCCGTTACCCGCAGGAATCACGCTTACGTTCTCAAACGCTGTTTTACACCACTCGATAAAGTGGAATCGGTCTTCATTACGGCGCTCTTCAATCGCGCGGTTTTTGTCGAAGGCGTCAGGGTCAAAGCCCGCATGCTCAACCGCTAAAGAGTGGTCGACGATCAGCTGAGTCTCAACCACAGGGTTCACTTTTGCAGGATCGCCACCCTGATCCGAAATAGCATCGCGCAGACCCGCTAAATCGACTAGAGCAGTCTGACCAAGAATGTCATGACAAACAACGCGTGCTGGATACCAAGGAAAATCAAGATCACGTTTACGTTCAATTAACTGTTTCAGGCTATCCGTCAATGTGTTCGGATCACAGCGACGGACCAGTTGCTCAGCTAGCACGCGGGAGGTGTAAGGGAGTTTTTCATAGGCTCCAGGAGAAATGGCATTGACGGCTTCGCGTGCATCAAAGTAATCCAGTTGAGTTCCCGGAAGCGGCTTACGATATTGGGTATTAATATTTGTGTTCATGGTTTGCTTCCATTCAGTCTGTACATCTTGCCTTCATCAACGTTTTTCCATTGCTCCAGAAACATCGTGATGAGAGGGGCTCCTTCCTCTGTCAGAGAGAGGTACAAAGGAAGGAGGTGGTCAATCAAAGCGTATGTGCCCTAATTGACCTTCGCGCTAGCGATTCTCGATAGGTACCCATTCTTGATGATCTGGGCCCGTGTAATCAGCACTTGGGCGAATGATGCGGTTATTGGCACGTTGCTCATAAACGTGTGCCGCCCAGCCCGTTAAACGACTCATCACAAAAATTGGTGTGAACAGCTTGGTTGGAATGTCCATGAAGTGGTAAGCCGATGCATGGAAGAAGTCCGCATTACAGAACAGACCTTTCTCTCGCTTCATCACTGATTCCACACGCTCAGAAACAGCATATAGATGTGTATCACCGACTTGCTGTGACAGCTCTTTAGACCAGCGCTTAATCAACGCGTTACGAGGATCACTTTCGCGATAGATGGCATGGCCAAAGCCCATGATCTTGTCTTTGTTGGCCAGCATTTTCATGATGTTCGCTTCCGCCTCGTCTGGCGTTTGCCAATCTTCAATCATTTCCATCGCTGCTTCGTTTGCGCCGCCATGAAGTGGGCCGCGAAGCGTACCGATTGCTGCCGTGATACAAGAATGAATGTCTGACAACGTTGATGCACAAACACGCGCTGCAAAAGTTGATGCGTTGAATTCATGCTCAGCGTAAAGGATTAAGGAACAGTGCATCACTTGCTTGTGTAGCGCTGATGGCTCTTTATCTGTAAGCAATCGCAAGAAGTAACCGCCGATGCAGTCTTCGGTTTGATCTTCTGTATCGATACGAACGCCATCGTGACTAAAACGATACCAGTAACAGATGATAGCTGGGAAAAGCGCTAGCATACGTTCCGTCGAATGTAATTGCTCATCGAAGCTCATTTCTTGCTCTAGGTTTCCTAATACAGAACAACCAGTGCGCATCACATCCATTGGATGAGCAGTAGCAGGAATAAGCTCTAACGCTTGCTTAAGCTCAGTTGGTAAGCCGCGAAGGTTTAAGAGATGTGTCTTGTACGCATCCAGTTCTTTCTGAGTTGGTAAGTGACCGCGTAACAGAAGATGTGCAACTTCTTCAAATTGAGCATTATTGGCAAGGTCAGTAATATCGTAACCGCGATAAGTCAGACCGGTCCCCGTTTTTCCGACAGTACATAAAGCTGTGCTTCCAGCGCTTTGACCGCGTAGGCCTGCACCACCTAACTCTGCTTTCTTTTCTGCAGTTTGAGACATTGTTTGAACTCCTTTTCTGTCTGGCTTTGCCCTCTTTGGAGCGTTTTTTAGCCAGACGAATTTCACGTTATTGAATTAGATAAATTCCGATTATCTTTTCTTGGGCTTCCGTCTATCTTTTCTTTTCCCGCTATTTTCCTTCAGAGAATAGCTGGTCAAGTTTGTCTTCGTAATCGTGGTAGTTCAGGTGCTGATACAACTCTTTGCGTGTTTGCATTGAATCAACCAAAGCTTCCTGATTGCCCACTTCTAGCAAATGCTTATAGACCGTTTCAGCGGCTTTGTTCATGGCTCGGAACGCACTTAACGGGTAAAGCACCATATCGACTTTCGCTTTTGCAAGCTCGTCGCAGCCGTACAGTGGCGTTGCGCCGAACTCGGTAATGTTGGCCAGAATAGGAACGTGCTTTCCAGTTGCTTGCTCAAGTGCGTTTGAGAACTGAAGGTACTGATCCAGCTTGGTCATCGCTTCTGGGAAGATCATGTCTGCGCCAGCTTCCACACACGCAATCGCACGCTCAATTGCACTGTCCATACCTTCAACAGCTAGCGCGTCAGTACGAGCCATAATCACAAAGCTTTCATCATTGCGTGCGTCAACCGCGGCTTTTACGCGATCAACCATCTCTTGCTGGCTGACTATTGCTTTGTTCGGACGATGCCCACAACGTTTCTGTGCGACTTGGTCTTCCATATGAACCGCAGCAGCACCCGCCTTTTCCATTGCTTTGATCGTGCGAGCAATATTAAATGCGCCTCCAAAACCGGTGTCGATGTCGACCAATAGCGGTAAATCACACGCGTTAGTGATGCGGTCAACATCGACCAGTACGTCGTTCAATGTTGTAATACCGAGATCCGGCAATCCGTATGACGCGTTTGCAATACCGCCGCCAGACAAATAAATCGCTTGATGCCCCAAGTTTTTCGCCATCATGGCGCAGTAAGGGTTAATGGTGCCGACAATTTGCAGCGGATTGTTTTGTTCAATGGCGAGTCTGAACTTCGCTCCCGGTGTTAAGCTCATGACGAATTCCTTCTAGTCTTTGTCTAAACTTTCTGTATGTATAATTTGCGATTGGATGAGCTTTCGACTTCCTGAGATGTGTCTTCTCATCAGCATTTCTGCAAGCTCTTCATCGCGATTACGGATGGCTTCCAGAATGAATTTGTGTTCAGTCAACGCTTCATTTGGACGAGATTGCGCGCGCGGTGACTGATAGCGGTACATGCGTAACAAGTGGTAAAGCTCGTCGCACAGCAGAGAAATCAGCTTGCTGTTTCGGCTTGCTTGGATGATGCGATAGTGAAAATCAAAATCTCCATGCTGATGGAAGTAAGAGGCTCCTTCCACTTGATCGATGTGCTTAGAATGTGTCGACAATAGCATTTCCAAGCTCAAGAGCTCTTCTTGCGTAATATGTCGCGCTGCTAACCTTGCCGCCATACCTTCTAGCGCTTCGCGAACCGCATAGAGTTCTATCAGCTTTTCTGGAGAAAAAGTGGTCACTCTAGCCCCGACATGAGGAATACGTTCAATGAGCCCTAGCCCCTCTAAACGCATTAATGCTTCACGCAAAGGGCCACGGCTGACTTGATATTTCTTCGCCAGTTCAGGCTCCGATATTTTATGACCAGGCTTAACATCGCCATTCACAATGACTTCAATCAGTGTTTCTGTCAGTGTTTCTGATTTGGTGTGTTCTTTCTCAGAACCCAGTACTTTATAACGAGTTTTCAACTCAGAGTTCATACTCAGATACTCACGTTACCGACATCAAAATGTCTACAATTTCTTAACCTGAATATAAAGTAGTCGATCAAAGTGTCGACAATCAAGTAAATTGTCGACAATTTAGACTAAGGTCGTAATTTAAATCGATGAAAATCATCTATTAGGAGCTAAATTGAGGGGTAATTGCGAAGGAAAAAGCAAATTGTCGACAACTAAACACCTTTTAACATTATGATATAAAAGAAAAACAATTAAGCTGTCGAACAATTAAGGATACAAAAGGTTATTCTTTAGATGAAAATTGCTCAAAAACTTGCTGCGATGTCATCTTTTGTGAGGTGGGATTGAGGTCATAATACGCGGGCTTTTCATCGGTAAAGATCTCTAATGAGAGTTTGAAATCTGGATTGTCGAACAAACCAGCGGAGAGAATGTACTCGCCTGTCGGTAACAAATGATAGAAAAGGTTTGTGCCGCATTCGCCACAAAAACCTCTCACCGCCCAGTCAGACGATTGATAACGCTTTGGCTCGGCCCCCTTAAACGTTACGTTAGGACCACAATGCACAGCATGGAGTGCTCCACTCGACCATTTTCGACACATCGAGCAGTGGCATAGACTCACTTCATTCTTAGCATCTGCGATCACTTCAATAGCGCCGCACAAACATGTCCCTTTCATTCTCTGTTTCCTTATTCGTTTGATGTCATTCCATTATGACGCAATTGTTAGCACGCACGCGTGATGTGCAACCAATTTTTCAGCGTGAACTTTATGAACAAAATATCCGTTATGCTCAATATTCTCTTTATCGACGTTTTAAAGACATCAATTTAACACTTGATTAACCTTTGACACATCAGCATCCAGTTCGAGTTAAAAGCTGAAACAAAAATAAGACTCATCTAAAAATAGAGTCACCAACATAAGGAACGTGAACATGTTAAAGGTAATCAAACCAACGCTCGCCGCATCGATCATCGCAGCTTCATTTTCATTTAACGCTTTTGCTGCTGATGTAGAAAAAATGCATTTCTTGATCCCTGGAGGTGCCGGTGGCGGCTGGGACATGACCGCACGAGGTACAGGTGATGTGCTACTTAAATCAGACATCGTTGAGACGGTATCTTTCCAAAACCTTTCTGGTGGCGGCGGCGGTAAAGCCATTGCGCACTTGATTGAAACGGCAGATCGCCAAGAAGATACGCTGATGGTGAATTCAACACCGATCGTCGTTCGCTCTCTAACAGGTATTTTCCCTCAATCCTTTAGAGATCTCACTCCCGTTGCAGCCACCATTGCGGATTACGGTGCCATCGTAGCCTCTGTTGATTCGCCATACAATTCTTGGGAAGACGTAGTAAAAGCATTTGAATCTAACCCTCGCAAAGTGAAAATTGCGGGTGGCTCTGCTCGTGGCTCGATGGACCACCTCGTCGTTGCCGCCGCATTTAAAGGCGAAGGATTTGATGCGCGTAAAGTTCGTTACATCGCTTACGATGCGGGCGGTAAAGCCATGGCAGCCCTTCTTTCAGGCGAAACTCAACTGCTCTCTACGGGCCTAGGTGAAGTACTGGAGATGTCAAAATCTGGTCAAGTCAAAGTGCTAGCGGTAACTGCACCAAAACGCCTAGAAGCCGCACCAAACATCCCTACGCTAACAGAATATGGTAACGAAACTGTCTTCGCTAACTGGCGTGGATTCTTTGCTGCACCAGGTACTAGCCAAGAAAAGCTGGATGAATGGAATGCAGCATTTACCAAAATGTACAACACTGACGAATGGCAAGTCGTCCGTGACCGCAATGGTTGGATAGACAACTACAAGGCGGACAAAGCGTTCTTCGCGTTCCTTGAAGAGCAAGAGCAGCAAATGGGTGACTTAATGCGCGAGTTAGGCTTCCTAAAGTAACAGTCGAACTGGGTCCCTCAGATTCCAACCTCACCCAATAACGTGGGGTTGGTATTTCCCCAACTATATTTGCACTCTAAGTTTCACCGTATATGGATATTGTCGACAATCGGCATGCACACTCCTTTGTTTATATACCCAAAGCAGCTCGACTAGCAGCGAAATGCTTAATTGTTAATGGTTTAGTTTATTCATTAACGTCCATATGCGGTCTTTTTTATTTTTGTTAGGAGTTGAATATGTCTCGTTCAACCAACTTTTTCACCAAAGAATATTTGCTCTGTCGTGACCGTGTCGGCGCAATGATCTTTCTACTCTTCTGTCTTTGCTACGGTTATCAAACCTCACAAATTCCATTGTTCCCTGGTGATGAATACGAACCGTTCACCGCACGTACTTTGCCAACCATCCTGACTTACGCTGGTGCAGGCCTTTCTTTGTTATTGCTGGTAACAGGACAACCAGATAAACAAAGTGGCGCGGTGCTGAACTTTAATTGGAAGTTACTGATCGCTTTCTTGGTTTTGATGGCGCTTTACGGCGTAGGCCTGACTTACCTAGGCTTTGTTATAGCTACTGGCTTCTTTTTATTGGCTGGCTTTTATCTGCTGGGGGAAAGACGTAAACCCGTTCTGTTCGGCGCGTCGTTTCCATTCGTGATCGCGTTCTATTTATTACTCACTCAAGGTTTGGACATCTATCTCGAACCGGGTTTGATTTTCACCATCTGGTAGTCAAAGAAAGGACTGAATTATGTTAGATGGAATTCTACAAGGTTTATCCACTGCAGTAATGCCAATGAACATCATGATGGTGATCGTTGGTTGTTTCGTCGGTACATTTATCGGCATGTTACCTGGGCTTGGGCCGATCTCAGCCATTGCTTTGATGATCCCAATTACTTATGGCCTAGAGCCCTCTTCTGGCCTTATTTTGATGGCGGGTGTTTATTACGGTGCGGTATTTGGTGGTTCTACATCGTCGATTTTAATTAACGCGCCGGGTTGTTCTTCAACCGTGGTGACAGCATTCGACGGCTACCCTATGGCTCAAAAAGGCCAAGCAGGTAAAGCATTAGCTTTGGCAGCTTATTCTTCTTTCACTGGCGGTACGCTATCTGCCATTATGTTGCTTGTCGCAGCACCAGCATTGGCTAGCGTTTCACTTAGCTTCCAATCGTCAGACTATTTTGCGTTGATGCTACTTGGGTTATCAGCAGTCGCGGCTTTTGCGGGGAAAGGTCAGGTCATCAAAGCGTGGATGATGACCATTCTTGGTTTGATGCTATCTACAGTTGGTATCGATAAAGGCGTAGGCGTTGAACGCTTTACCTTCGGTTTAACGGATTTAATGGATGGCTTTAGCTTCTTGTTGCTTGCAATGGCGACATTCGCACTGGGTGAGACGCTGATGGGCATTCTTAAACCATCAAAAGACACCAGCGATGAAGAACAGGAAAAGCTGAGTAACATTGGCTCAATGAAAGTGACCAAGGACGAAATCAAAGATGTTGCGCCTGTTTCAATTCGCTCTTCAATATTAGGTTTCTTCACTGGCGTTCTTCCTGGCGCAGGAGCAACCATTGCTGCTTTTTTAAGCTATGGCATGGAGCGCAACCTCGCACCTAAAGAGAAAAAGGAAGAGTTCGGTAAAGGCAGTATCCGTGGTTTGGTCGCGCCAGAATCAGCGAACAATGCAGCCTCTAGTGGTTCATTTGTACCGCTGCTAACGCTTGGCATTCCGGGTTCTGGTACAACAGCAATAATGCTCGGTGCGCTGATCGCTTATGGTATTCAACCTGGTCCTCGCCTGTTTGTTGAGCACCCAGACGTGTTCTGGTCGGTGATCATTTCCATGTACTTCGGCAACATCGTACTCGTGATCCTGAACTTACCGTTGATTCCGTACATCTCAAAGCTTTTGGCGGTGCCTAGAACGGTACTTCTGCCGATGATTTTATTCTTCTCAATCACCGGAGTTTATTTGGTCTCATTCAATACCATGGATGTGTTCGTGATGCTGATTGTCGCTATGGCTGCCATTGCACTTCGACTCGCTAACTTCCCACTTGCGCCTTTATTGCTGGGTTTCATCCTTGGGGGATTAATGGAAGAGAACTTACGCCGCGCATTAATGATTTCAGACGGCGAATTGAGTTTCCTATGGGAGCGCCCTATTACCCTTACCTTTACTGTTTTAGCCGTATTGGTACTGGCAAGTCCACTAATCGTAAAGCTGATTCAAAAGTTTAAAGCACAGCCAGTGAGCGTTGAGCAGTAATAGCTGTCTCTTTCAACCTAGACAAAGCCATCCATCGCGATGGCTTTTCTTTCTCCTATCAAATCGTTCACTTATTAAGCAAAACAATATTGACAAGTCATCGCCTATATATAAGAGTAGTTGCATGAATACACACTTAGCGCAACTTAACCAACGAATTATCATCATTCTATAGGAATGGTGGGATATTTGATGCGCTCAATATTTATCGAACCCACCCATAGCGGTGGGTTTTCTGTCTCGACCGTATGGGAAATACTCTCTTGGAGGCGGTCACATGCAAAAAGTAGCGGTTTTTGGTAAGCCCGGCAGCGGAAAATCGACGATAAGTAAAGCAATCGCGTCTGCTACCGCTCTCCCTCTTCATCAATTAGATTCCATAGTCTATAAACCAAACGGTGAGCCCGTTGAGCGTGACGTTTTTGATGAAGCACATAGCAATATACTTCACTCAGATCGTTGGATTATAGATGGTCTGGGGCCTATCAGCTCTTTTAATGCTCGTTTAGATGCAGCCGATACTCTCGTTTATATTGATCTACCATACTCCGTAAGCTATTGGTTTGTGACGAAACGTCTCCTTAAAGGACTATTTATTAAACCCGAAGGTTGGCCTGATGGCAGTTCGGTATTTAAAGGAACATTACAAAGCTACAAAGTTCTTCAGCAATGCCCTGCATTCTGGAATGATGACTTCATGTCTCGTCTCGAAGGGTATTCTCAAAGTAAAACCGTTCATGTCATCAAAAACGTCACAGAACTGAACAATTTTGTTTTAGAGCGGGTAAAGTAAACTTCATATCAGAACACTAGAGCATGTGGGATGGGCCATCTAAAGCTCTAACAATGAAAAAGAACATAACAAGGATTGTTTATGCTTTTAGAACTAGCGCTTTTATTCGTTGCCGGCGTAGTTGGTGGGATCATTAACTCCATTGCGGGGGGCGGAAGCTTTATTACTTTTCCGGCCCTATTGGCGGTTGGTGTACCTCCAATTATGGCCAACGCAACAAATACTTATGCTTCATGTGCGGGATACATTAGCGGAGCCGTTGGCTTCAGAGAAGAGATCATGAAGAACAAACAAGAACTGTTGTTCACAGTCTCATTCAGTTTAGTAGGTGGCGCTGTCGGAGCATATCTGCTGCTCAACACACCAGAATCGCTATTTTTGGAAGCCATCCCTTGGCTACTCTTGTTTGCCACCGTGCTTTTCCTGACTGGTTCTCGTTTAACAATGCTAATCAAAACTATCGCGAAAGAGCACAAACATGCTGGCATACTCGGAGCAATCGCGTTGGGTTTACTACTTGTTGGTGTCTCTGCTTACGGTGGTTTTTTCAACGCAGGTTTAGGGGTTATTGTTCTGAGTTATCTGGTAGTAGCGGGCCACCAAGACATTAATTTAATGAACGGTTTGAAATTGCTGGTATCTACGTGTGTTTCACTCATTGCTATCGTGATTTTTGTTGCCAATGGCTCCATTGACTGGCGCACAGGTAGCGTTGTTTTGGTCGGTACGTTGGTGGGTGGTTATCTTGCAGCTCGTGTATCTCGTCAACTTAATCCCAATCATGTTAAAGGGTTTGTTGCTCTTTCTTCTATTCTCATCACTATCTACTTTTTCATTGATGTTTATGCTTAAGTAAAACTTGCACAAGTAGATAACACTCCTATAAAAAACGCCATCGCGAATGATTAATGCTGATCGCTGAACGAGGTTTTTGTGTCATTACAGCGAGCCTTGGCGTGACTAGGGATCTAATAGCAGTACGTTGAGCGGCTAATGAAACAATTTTGACCATAAAGGGCTCGGATAGAAGATCCTGTATCACGCTCCTCCGTCGCTGTACAGGATGACGAGAGATAGAAATATGCCACTCGCTGTTAAACGAGTGGCATTAATCGAGAAAGATGGCGTTTTACATCAATAAGAAGAGAAAGTAACGGTTACTTAATCAGCCCTACTTCTTTGTAGTATTTGAGCGCACCTGGGTGAAGAGGCGCAGATAAACCGTCTTTTACCATTTCCTCTTTCTTCAAGTTCGCAAACGCTGGGTGGAGACGGCGGAAATCATCGAAGTTTTCAAATACCGCTTTAACCACGTTATAAACCACATCTTCTGGTACCGCAGTAGAGGAAACAAACGTCGCACCCACACCAAAGGTTTGAACGTCACTATCTGTGCCACGATACATACCACCCGGTACATTTGCGACACGATAGAAGCTATTGTCTGCAACCAATTTTTCTACATTAGGTCCGGTTACCGTTACGATATTACTATCACACGACGTAGTGGCTTCTTTAATCGCTCCACTTGGGTGACCAACGGTATAAATCATCGCATCAATTTTGTTATCACAAAGTGCTTTTGATTGCTCTGCTGCTTTTAACTCAGACACAAGCTTAAAGTCATCGTTACTCCAGCCATACTGGCTCATTAACACTTCCATGGTGCCTCGTTGACCAGAGCCAGGGTTACCAATGTTGACGCGCTTACCTTTCAAATCATCAAAAGTTTTGATGTTCGCGTCTTTACGTGCCACGACAGTGAACGGTTCTGGATGAACGGAGAATACGGCGCGTAGTTCTTTAAAAGGCCCGCTTTCTTTAAACTTACTGGTTCCTTTATAAGCATGATACTGCCAGTCTGATTGAGCAATTCCGAGATCCAATTCACCAGCACGAATGGTGTTGATGTTATAAATCGATCCCCCAGTACTTTCTACCGAACAACGAATACCGTGTTCTTCTCGCGATTTATTGACTAAGCGACAAATTGCTCCACCAGTCGGATAATAAACCCCTGTTACACCACCAGTACCAATCGTGACAAACGTTTCTTCCGCAGATGCAGAAAAGCCTGTTGTGAGTGCCGCTAAAGAAGCAGCAAGTGCGATTTGCTTAAACTTAAACATTGAACATCCTTTTTACCTGTGTTGATGACCGTTTAAGTATAGCAACCGTTAACAATTTGATAACGTTTGAGTTCTCATCTTTGAAGGTTGAATTATAGATATGTACTTTTTTATCAACGTAACCTACTGATAAATAATATCTATACTTGAATCACACAAAAAAAGCGTTGTATAAACAACGCTTTGTAGTTAGTGAGATGGACGGTTACACCGTTGGGACTGACGCTCGCCACGCTTGGTTCTGACTATCTGAGATAGAACGGAACAAGTCACGTAGTTCTTTCAATAAACCTTCTTGGAAACCAATGTTTTCATCGGCTTTCTGTTTGGCTGCTTGTGCGCGAGTCGCTTGTACTTCATCATCTTTGCTGCGCGCTTGCGCTTTGGTTTGCTCTACATTCGATGCTGAGTTTGCCATCTGGCCCAAAGCTTGAAGAATAGCGTTCTTCGCTTGGTTTGAGCTCATCAACTTATCGAACTTACGGCCACCACTTGTCAGCTGCGCTGTCGTGTCTGCGATATTGTCTTTCGCTAGTGAGTGCGCACGCTTAACCTGATCTTGCTGAGTTTTAGACAAGCTATTGTTATTCAATAACTCTTCTGCTTGATCGAAGCCAGCTTTTTGCGTTTTCAGTACATTATTGCTCGCCATTTCATTCTTGATTTCTTTCCCTGCTTTGAAAGAACCAAGGGCACCAATAATGGCTGTGGCTCCCGCTAATACACCCGAAACGACTGCCATCGCGATCATCGCACTTGCCGAGTTGTTTAGTTCTGCCGCTTGGCTTTCTAAACTCGCGACGTTTGCTTCAACAGCAATTTCACGTTGTAGCACTTGCTGCTCACGGCTCAGCTTTGATACTTGATACAACAATGTTAATAGCGTCAACGATTGTGATACCGCATCTGATGGTGACTTGATCACCTCCTCACCGTTAAGCGCTTTCATCGTTGTGCTCATTAATGAGCTCACCGTCGGTGCAAGAGCGCTCATTAGGTTTGCAACAACTTGAGCTTGGTTACTCACTGTAGGAGCTTTAGGCGTCTCTAACTGGTAGCGTGCTGCACCAGAAACACCTGACTCACTTTGGCTTTTAACGGCGCCTGCTTCAAGCTTTGTTTCCGGCGCTTTTTCTGCTTTGTTGGTTTTAATGGTATCGCCTAAACCATACAGTTCGCCGCGTCCCGTTCCGCCTACTTTATCTAGCATAATAAACTCCTTATACCGTTGCAGGACGGCTTAACACCGTTTGCATGGTTTCACTTTTCGCTTGGATCATTTGCATGATGACGCTCATCAGCTCTTGGAAATCTTCCATCAACTTGCCAATTTCTTCTTTAAGCTTGTCGATGACGGCCTGGCTTAAGGTCATTTTGGCGCGAAGGTCCGTGATATCTGCCTGAATCTCAGTTACGTGAGCATTGTTAGCGGCATGAACACTGTCCGTAGCGCCTTTACCTACGTTGACGGCAATATCGACAGTTTCTGCTCCGTAACGAATCGCTTTTGCGGTCGTTGTCGCGGCTTTTGAGCCCATGTCCGCCACTTTCGCCATATTTGCAGCTGTTTTCGTAGCGATGTCTGTGACCTTTTGAGCTATCTTGCCAGCACCTTTTGCTGCAAGTTTCGCGATACCGCCAGCTGCTGCACCACCAAACGTCACAACAGCTCCGATAACCGCGACTGCGATTTCTAATGCCATTACGACTTTGTTTAGCACATCGACATTTACGCCCGCTTCTTTTAGCGCATCTTGAACGGCTGGCTCTTGCAGCGCCATGCTCACTGCTCCCATGACGCCACCAGCGATCATAAGAGCACCAGCTGCTGCACCAACACCCGTTGCCACCATTACGGCACCAACAACAATAGAAACCACCGCACTGATCCAACCAAAGATCTTCGCTGCTAAGCCTGATTTTTGGGCTTCTTTTGCAGCGGCTTCCGATTCTTTGATTTTGTCTTGGTTTTCAACCATCTCTTTTTCGTGCTTAGCTTTTGCGACCTTCACTTCCTGAATTTTCAGCTCGTTTTGAGCACTTTTCAGTTTATCCGTGATAGCAGCAAGCTCTACTTCAAAATCATCAGCAGAACCTGCGATGATTTTGACTGCAATCGAACCTGTTTGATCTGCAACTGCATGGAGAGATTTTGCAATGGTATCGACGATCTTTTGCAGCTGTGCCATGGCTTTTAGCGTCAAATCATTCACTTTGTCGCTAACAGCTGCGTTAGGTGCATCTAACTGAACTTTCACTTTTCCAGTGTTCAGTACATCTGCATCTTTACTCTTCACGTTTTCTACCGTCACAGAAGGCGTCGCTGTAGACGCCGTTTTCTGCACGTTATCTAACGTGGTTTGGCCAGATTCAGGGCTATAAACCTGCGTCTGGATGCGGTCAAGTGCAATAGAACTCATAGTCTAATTACTCCTTTTTATTTCTCACCGCTTCTAACATGATGCCTGCACGCTCATGCAAATCTGCATATTGTGATTTTCCGGCAGACATCTCCTTCGCGCTGTAAAACCCACTCTCTGCTTCTGTCAGTTGTTCCAGTTTCAGGTGACATTCAGCAGAGTGAAAAGGTGGGCGTGGATCATTTACGTCCACTAGCGCTGCGTAGCTGTAGGCGTCTATTGCCTGCAGATACTCACCCAACTCCTGACGAGCCGCGCCAAGGCCAATGAAAAATCGCGCCTGATAATGATCAAGCATGCTGAGTAATTGAAATACTTTCGCTGCTTGCTCAATCTTTCCCGATTGGAAAAAGTTGTAACCTACGGCATAAATATGTTCGATGGTGTCCTGAGACACATCGTGCAACATTTTTAGCGTGCCTCCCTCTTCCAGAAAAGACAGCAGCTCTTCTGCTTGCATTTGGGATGGATCGGTCGCGTTTTGTTTAGTCATGGTTGTTATCCTTAAATGGCTCGTAGGATTTCTTGTAAAATACTGTGGTACTTCTGAACAAATTTGTTCATTGCTTCAACGGTCGAGTTGTATTGGGAACTGGTGTCGTTCAGCTCAGTGGTTTTGATTTGCACTTCATCGTTAAGCAACTTGGATTTAGCACTGACAGAACTAGAAAAATTAGACAGTTTTTTCGACTTCTCTTCGTCTTGGTACGACGCACCATCACCGATAGTAATACCTTGTTTTTGAAGGAAGTCTCGATGGTTTGTTATCTTATTATCCGTCAAATACTTGTACTCAGGTGAAGCTTCAAAATCCGTTTGATTACTGTAGTTAAAGTCACTCGCTTTGAAGTTACTTTCTGGATATCCCGGTTTATAAACCCCATCAACACTTTGCGTAGAGTGAATTTTTGATTGCACAACACCAAAAACTTTAAGCTGTATTGTGAGATCCTCTAATGCCTCTTTCTGGTCATTACGTTTCTCTAAACGGTTAACACGACGCTCATTTAGTGCAAGCAGCACTTGCTCATCAAAACGGTCTCCAATGCTAGACTCAACAACGGCCAACAAATCACGAGCCGTTAGAGAGTGCTCTGCTCTCACCTCGCGATCCGCTTTCTCTTTATCGGTGATATTGAGTAGACGCTCTTTCAATGCCCCTAAGTTCTTGCGCAATGCCTCATACCGCTCGGTAAACGAAGCCCCGGTAGATTCACCTTTTACTATTTTTTCAAACTGTAATCGGATGTCTCGTTCGGTGTTTTCTTTGATTAAATTAACTTGAGCTGCCGTTATTTGTGTCTTTTGGACATCGGCTATCGCGCTATCTTGGTAAAAGTTGTCGATTTCTATCTTTGTTAAACTCACGGCGAAGTTGGCGAACAAGCCAGAAAGCGTCAAAGGTTCGGTTCCACCAATGACAGTGTTAAGTGCCGCTTTAAGATTTTTCGTTCCAGCCGCATCCCCATAAGCTGCGCTATATTGGCCTTTCACTTGAACGGCCATTTCATCTAACGCTTCTTTAAGCTGCTGTTTAGAAATACCAGGAGTCCAGGTAATTCTGTTAGCTAGCGCACTTGCGTCATCGGTGCTTAAAGTAATACCGATACCTTGAAAACTACTTTTTAATTGAGCTGAGACTTGAAGAGCGAAACTCTCTTTAGTCAACAGGAAGTCCGAGCTCTTCAGTTGCGCGAGATTAAGGGAACCTAAGCTACTAAAGGCATTGCGAAGAAAAGAAATAGAAGCATCTCTCACTTCACGGGAGCTCATTTGATTAGCAAGCTCTGCAACAAAAAGAGAAATTTCTTTGGTGGCATTAGCCAGACCTGTCTCGGAGAGGTTGGCGATCTGCTCCGCTTGGTTACTCTGAGTACCCAAATTAAATTGACTAACAAACTCAGTAGATAACGAGCTATCTACGTTTTCCGTCAGTAACTTACTAAACCAAGACTGAAACTGATTTGATAGCGTTTGGTTTGTTTGAGCATTGAACTCGGCTGCGGTTAATTCGCCATCTGAATTAGCACTTTGTAGCGACTTTATCCAAACAGATGCGGTGTCGGTCAATGATATACCAGCAAACGCGTTATTTTTCGCTTTTAGGTTTTCAAGTGTATCAACATAAAGCGCGATGCTTTGTGATTCCGTTTGTCCCGAGATAGTTGGCAATGAAGAGATTAGAGAGGCAAGTTGCTGAGTCTCTGCTTCACCCAGTACAGGGATAAATGCCTCTATCAAGTTTTGTTGGAAAGTGGGTAATGGTGCACTACTCGCAGCTGTGTCTGTTGCTCCTGTCGTAGAGCCAGTCGTTTTCATATTCGTCATTTCCAAACCTCTAAATCATCATGCCGCGCATCACTGCGGGACGCTTTCTGCGTTTACCTGACGTACCTTGTAGCTGATTTTGTTGTTGCCGGCGGCGCTGGACTTCGTCTATTAGCTCTTGCTCTGCACGTTTCATGGTATCTACTGGCGCTTTTATGCCGCCAAGTAAAACATCACCCGCAACAGGACCAACACCTAAGCCTTCCAATAGCTCGTTAAAAATATCGGTTCTGTCTTCAGCTTTTCTAATGGCGAGCTCAGCGTTCTCAATCGCATCGGTAAACGGTTGCTTCATCTTGATTCCTATCTTAAAGCGGGTCATCTCATCGGTGCTGTCAGTAACAGTCGTGAGTTTTTACTTTTTCAACTTTTTCAATTTTTTCAACTTTTTCAAAGGTCTATAATCTGCCAGACGTAAACAGTACCAATCGGCCTGCTCATCATGGCTAGCACCACATGCTCTTAAATAAAACTGGGCTAATCGCTGGCTGCTCATGTTGCTACCACGTAACACATCGACGTTTCCGCGAATGACCCAATCGGAGGGATAAAGTTGAACAGCATGCTCAGCTAAGAGAAATAAGCCTGCAAAAGGGTTACTCAACCCTAGGTTTGGATGCACACGTTTCAACAGAACGATGATGATTTCACAGTCCTCCACACGAAAAACGAGCTCTAAACCCTCAACTTCAATTCGATAACCAAGTTGAATTTCACTTTTTTGCCAAAAGTATGGCGTCACTTCGATCCCCGCTTGCGCAAGCGAGAGCATTAGTTTTGTTTTCATTACATCCCCACCCTTCCAAGTGGCTGAATATTGATTTGCTGGGTTAATTCTTGAAATGACAAAACGGGCAGATCGTAGTATTCCGATTCAATAAGCTTTCGCACATATCGGCGTACATCCATAGACACAACTAACACAGGCTTATTCGGCATGCGGCTTAAATCACCAATGGTCTGTTTCACATCACTCACAAATTGTTGAGTTACAGACGGGTCTAACGCCAAGTAGCTCCCTGCTGAGGTTTGACGTATACCGCTGCGGATTGTGTCTTCGAGACTTTGATCCAATAAGTAAGCGGGCAACATGTTTTGTCCGCTCGCGTATTTGTAGCAAATGTAACGTTTTAAGCTGGAACGAATGTACTCTGTCAGCTGTACAACATCTTTCTCTTTTTGGCCCCACTCAACCATGGCTTCCAAGATCACGCGAAGGTTTCGGATGGAAATGTCTTCAGAAACCAAGCGTTGCAAGATTTCCGTCATTTTTTGTAACGGGACAATGCGCTGGGCCTCTTTAACTAGCTCCGAATAACTGCCTTCCATCTGCTCCAACAGATAACGCGTCTCCTGAATACCAATAAAGTCTTGTGCGTACTCCTTGAGAACATGAGACAAGTGGTACGTTAAAATCCTGTCGGGTGTGAGAAAACCGACATGACTGGCTACGAGTTTTTGCTCATAACTCTGTGCCACCCAAATGCTAGAAATACTAGGTAGAAAATCTTCATCTTGCTCATAAGGCACGCCTAATAAATCGATCTGTTCATTCCCTTCTGTCACCAAGAGTTGGTCTTTTACAATTCGTCCTCGTGCAACCGGAACTTCTTGTAACTGAATTAAATATTCGCCATTTTGCATCCCCTCGTTAAAACGCAGGTGGATACCCGGGAAAGGCACGCCGAGGTCGAGATATAGTGCGCGCCTCACCCTTGCTAGCTCTTCATTCAATGCGACCGCTTCCAAGCTTTCCTGAAGGCTCGCGTCAAGATCAATCAAGAGTGGGACCGTCATGGCGAACTCTTCTTGCTCACCTAACTTGCCTTTACTGTTTCTAGATGGGGTTGGTTTGCTTGGCTTCGCTGCTGGTGAACCCGCCCCTTGCGAAACAAAGCTTGATAAGTCGGTACTATCTGATTCAGCCTGTTTTTTCTGTTGATAGAAAAGGAAGAAACCACCACCACCAACCACTGTGGCCAAGACCAGAAAAGTAATTTTTGGAAAACCAGGAATCAGTGCGAACAGCACCAAAAGCACACCGCCAATAAGAAGCGCACGTGGCTGAGCAATGACCTGCCCACCAATGTCCGAGCCGAGATCAGAAGAATCTTCATGAGAAACACGCGTCACGATAATACCGGCCGTAATCGCGATAAACAGTGCCGGAATTTGCGATACCAAACCATCGCCAACGGTCAAAATCGCAAACAACTCAAGTGCTTCAGAAGCACTCATGCCTTTTTGCGTTACCCCGATCGTGACGCCACCTAAGATGTTGACCACAATGATGACCAGACCAGCAATGGAGTCGCCTTTAACGAACTTCATCGCGCCATCCATCGAGCCATACATTTGGCTTTCTTTTTCAATCAGTGATCGTCGGTGCCGTGCTTCGTGTACGTCAATCACCCCAGCGCGCATGTCACCGTCAATACTCATCTGCTTACCAGGCATCGCATCAAGTGAGAATCGCGCACTAACTTCTGCAACCCGCTCCGAGCCTTTGGTGATCACCATAAACTGAACAATAGTAATGATCAGGAAAACAACAATACCGACCACCAAATTACCGCCCACGACAAAGTTACCGAAGGTATAAACGATTTGACCAGCATCGCCTTGCAGCAAGATCAAACGGGTTGTCGTGATGGATAAAGACAAACGAAACAATGTCGTGATCAGTAGCACTGCGGGAAACGCAGAGAACTCAAGCGGCGTAGTGATGTAAATCGCTAACATAAGCAGCACCACCGCAATACTCATGTTGGTGCCAATCAGCACATCCACCAACGCGGTAGGCAGTGGCAATATCATCATAAAGACGATCGCGAGCAACATCACAGCAAGCATAATGTCTTTACGTTGCCCCACCTTGTTTAAAATATCGATCAACTTATTCATGTGATTCACTATTTAAAGATTGCAGATAGCGTCGGTGCGCTTGGCGTGCCCCATCGACGTCGTTTTGTTTCCAACGAGCTTGGCTTAAGCAAAACCAGAGTCCTGCCGAATCAGGTTTAAGGTCGGATTTTAATAAGTGCTCACATACCTCAACCGCACGGGCATATCGACCACTTTGTAAACACGCCACTGCGAGCGTTTGCATCGCCTCTTTGTGTTGCGGGTCTATCTCTAAAACCGCATCGAGAATAGAGATAGCATGCTCTGGCTTTTGGTATTGAACTTGTAGTGCAGCGTGAACAAGCAACAGTTCAATGTCTTTGGATCTCAACATGTTGGTTAGACCTGGATAAGGAGATTGAGCGCCATAGTGAGGTAACGCTGATCAAGTTGCGTACTTTGTAGAGTTTCGGATGCTTTGATAAAAGAAGCGGAGCCTGAATCCTGTGCAAGAACTTGCAACTGAGCCAACGTTTCATCGAACTGTTGGCGGTACTTTTCTGGACGCAACAATTCTGAGTGCAACAATTTTGGCTTGGTTAACGCGATTAGGTATTGGTCTGAAGGCCTGAGGTCATAGAGCTTCTCTAAATGCGTAGCGACCGCCTGTCCATCAGGAAGTAATTGAAACCGTTCAGGGAAATCGGCCTTAACCTCACTATGAGTAACATGCGTGAAGGCTTCTATGCCTACGTTTAAAGTGCTTACTCGAGTCATGAGGTTGCCACATCGTTATGTAGACGAACCAAAAGCGTAAACGCTTGTTCTAAAGTCGGAAGCGTGACCTCTTCTCCGTTTAACCTCGCGGAAAAAACCAAAGTTTGCTCATCTAACAAACCAGTTTTAATTTCGAAAGGCCAGCCTTGATCGGCATGACACAAACTGAGGGCTCTTTGAATGATGTCACTGGTTTGATGCCAAGATAACGCTTGAGACAACATCAAGAATAGCTGTTCTCCGTGTCGCTCAATATGTAGTGTACCGCTTTGCTCAAAATCCAGCTGCACCCGTCCAGCTGATGAGAAATCGACGGCATCGAGCCCCATTCCTCGGCAAAATTCATTGACGGATGCATCAATCCAACTCATCTTCCCACGCTTCCTCTTCTTCTATATCAATGGCTTCGTCTAGCGCCTTTTGTACCGCTTGTATTAAATTCTGTCGTTGCTCTTCATCGGCGAATACGTCAATAGGGATCGCGCGAACTAACTTGTGGAACTCTCGAAAAAAATCGATTTTTTGTTGTACCGCCGTCAATTCCATTGCGTTGGCGACTTTCCATATCTCATCACTGCTTACCCATCGCTGCTCTACCAACGCAATCACATCAGCCATCAAATTAGAAACTTGATAAGCCATAACTCGTCCTTTCCGGTTTAAACATTTGGAACAACTGACTCACGCGATCTTGCAACGTATTTAGAGTTTTGAGTTTTTGCATATCGGACATCAACCACTGCAACTTAACCGAGTCGATACTGCTGCCTTGAACACTAAGATCTGCACTCATGCCTTGCAGCATAAAGTCAACAGCGGTCGATACCTCCTGCTCACCAAAGCGCGCCACTACGTCTTGATAAGCGGCTCCGAGCCCTTGATAGCTATGAACGGTATCGCGATAGAAACCGCGCAGCTGGTGTAATGAGCTAAACTCTTGCTCTTGGCTGTACTCATCAGCAAAGTTTGAGACGCGAATTTCCGTATCAATTTGAGCCCAAGAATCTGGGTTTTGCTCGATTCTCAGAATCGCTTGGTCAATCAGCGCTAGTAGATGTTTACTTTCTGGGCTCGCACTCAAAAACTTTTTAACGGCTTTTAACGCAAGGTATTGATGGCTTTTCTCCTCTGAAAATCCATTCAAATAAGCTTGCAATTGAGCGATGGTCGAGATATTACCTCCCGCCATTTTTGCAGCCAGATCTTTGATCTTTTGGTTCTTTTCAAGATCAGGGACTTTTCGCAGATAGTCAGAAACGAGTTCGTGCGCTTCATTAACTCGAACGCCACTATCTTTCACTTTACGCTTGGTCAAATCTTTTTCTGCTTTTTCGGAACCGAGTGAAGTGAGCTCTTCCATCGCATCAAAAAGTGATTGTGTGGCATTGTGAACACGGACCGTTTCACCGCGGTAATTGCCTTTTCGTGAAGCGTCGGTACGAGACGATTCCAACCCGTTTTGGATAGACGCATCAAACTTTGGGTTTGTTGCGATATGATTGTTGATAATACTCATTCACTTGCACTCCTTCCGTACAATACAGGCGAATTATAGGAAGTGCGCTTTCTCGAAGCTGTCAAAATCAGACGTGTTTTTTTAGTGCGTTTTCAGTTTTCTAAAAACTCCCGACTGATATTCACTATAAATACCCCCTCATCCTTTCTATCCTCCCAACATCAATCATTGCGCATATTTTTACCTTGAACGATTTCTCATACATCACTGATATCCAACAATCTGCGATCAGGCAAACTCGTCTGATCCAAATTCGCGGGCGCGTTACGCAAGTAACCGGTACCATTATCAAGGCAGTTGTCCCCGGCGTTCGTGTTGGTGAGCTGTGTGAGTTGCGTAATCCTGATCAAACTCTCTCTTTATTAGCGGAAGTCGTTGGCTTTCAACAGCATCACGCTCTGCTCACACCGTTAGGAAATATGTTTGGAATTTCCTCAAATACAGAAGTTAGCCCAATGGGAAAAATGCATGAGGTCGGCGTTGGCGATCACCTGTTAGGTACAACGCTTGATGGGCTTGGGCGTCCTTTCGATGGTACGCAAAGCCAGGAACCAAGTGCTTGGTATCCGGTTTATCGCGATGCACCGCCACCAATGCAACGTAAACTGATTGAAAAGCCAATCTCTCTTGGGGTTCGATCCATTGATGGACTACTGACCTGTGGTGAAGGTCAGCGCATGGGCATTTTTGCAGCGGCTGGCGGTGGTAAAAGTACCCTCCTCGCAAAATTGATTCGATCCGCAGACGTCGACGTGACCGTTCTCGCCTTGATTGGTGAACGCGGACGCGAAGTGCGCGAGTTTATTGAGCATGACTTGGGCGAAGAAGGTATGGCTAAGTCGGTTTTAGTGGTCGCGACATCCGATCGCCCGGCCATGGAACGTGCCAAAGCCGCTTTTGTTGCCACTTCTATTGCTGAATATTTTCGTGACCAAGGTAAACGCGTGTTACTGCTGATGGATTCTGTAACGCGTTTCGCCCGCGCACAGAGAGAAATTGGCCTAGCCGCAGGTGAGCCACCAACACGACGCGGCTATCCGCCTTCCGTTTTTGCCGCTTTGCCAAAGCTGATGGAACGAGCCGGTCAATCTGACAAAGGGTCAATTACAGCGCTGTACACCGTGTTGGTTGAAGGCGACGACATGACAGAGCCTGTCGCCGATGAAACTCGCTCCATTTTAGATGGGCACATCATTCTCTCGCGCAAGCTTGCTGCAATGAACCATTATCCTGCCATTGATGTACTCCGATCAGCAAGCCGCGTGATGAATCAAATCGTTGAACCTGATCATCAGGCGTCTGCTGCTCACCTTCGCGAAATGTTAGCCAAGTACGAAGAAGTTGAGCTACTGCTCAAAATTGGCGAGTACCAGCATGGGGCGGATAGCCGAGCGGATATGGCGATTGCGCAAAGTGATGATATACGCGCCTTTTTACGTCAAGGAACGCATGAGCCAAGTGATCTTGATGGTGCTATCGCTCAACTAAAAGAGATGGCGAGCCGATGATCGAACGGTTATTAGAAATCAAACAAATTCGAGCTGAGCGTGCGGATAAAGCCGTTAAGCGCCAAGAATACCGAGTATCAAATTCGGCAGCACAGGTTCAAAAGGCCGAACGTTCCGTAAAGGACTATCACGTTTGGCGCCAGGAAGAAGAAGAGCGACGTTTTGCCAAAGCAAAGCAACACACACTCGTTCTCAAAGAGTTGGAAACATTGAGACAAGAAATCGCGTTGTTGAGAGAGCGAGAAGCCGAGCTTAAACAGCGCGTTGCCGAAGCAAAAAAAGCGCTTGAGTACGAACGTTCGGTACTTAAAGAAAAACAAAAAGAGGCACGGCAAGCCCATAAAACCAAAGAAAAATTCGTTCAGTTGCAACAACAAGAACTCGCGGAACAGTCGCGAGAAAGACAATACCAAGAAGAACTCGAACAAGAAGAGTTTCGCACTGTCGATATTATCTAAAGGTTCATTATGCGCATTACTCCAACAGAAGAAACACCGAATACGCTGTACAAATCAACGCCAGAAAAAAAGCCCCTGGAACGAGAGGTTGAGCTTCAATCACAGTTCGAGCGTGCAATGACGGAGAAACCTCGCAAGGAAGAAGAATCTACCGTTGCGAGCAAAAAAGACACTCAGAGCAGAGACGAGAGCTTTCCGTTAAGACATGAAGCGTCTCAAAGCCTAGACAAACAACCGAAACTTTCTAACCAAGAAGCCAGCACTTATAGAAATACCGCCACATCAAAAGGAAAAAGTGACGTCGTCACCAAGAGAGGCATAGAGAAACCACAAGACGACGCAACAAATAGCGAAGAACACCTAATTGAAAACAGTAAATTGCATGAGAAAGATAAGAAACTTGAGAGCGATCTGGCTCCAAGCTCATCCTCGATTGAGCGCGTTGGCCCCCATTCTCAAGCACAAGCTTCTCTCGACGGTTCTCTCCCTAAAAAGGCCGTAGGGAAATCGCTCGCTCAAGATGCAATTAACAATGCTAACTTCACGACGAAACAAACCGAAACGACACACAATAAGCGTGCAACGCAGCGACTACAAGACACAGGCAAACTAACAGATAAAACCGATAGTCGTTCTGAAACTAAATCGCTTGAGAAAGTCGAGACGAAAAGCGCACTAGTGGCCGTTAAAGCGGATGACGAAAAAGCAGAACCTCAACACCTTGCGAGCGCGGCAACACAAGGCGATGTCATTTTAAAGAGTGTTGCTTCACAGGCTCAGCCGGCCCCTGTACGAGAAGTAAACACGTTACTCCAACAATTGGTGGACAAAATCTATGTTTCGCTGCCAACCGCATCGGACAACAAAGAGGTTCGACTGTTTCTGAGTGAAGGGCAATTAAAAGGTGGCGAAATCCACATCAAGTTGGACGCGCAAGGTTATAGCGTGACGATTCGACAAGAGCATGCCCTTTCCATTATTAGCCAACAAGCTAGACAAGATCTTGCCGAACGCCTAAATCGATTTGGCGGTGATCAGCCACTTCGTCTAGCGATCAGCGAACAAACTCAACAGCTCGATCAACAACAACATGAACAACAACACTCGCGCCAGAAACGTAGCGTGTATGAAGAATGGCAAGCGGAGAATGACCTATGACGCCGTTAACGATACCCAAAGTCGATTCAGACAGTATTGCGCTCAGTAATCAACTTTGTGCAAAGCAATGCCATTTCCAAGGGGCTGATGGTCAGAGCGTATCGATTACTGTTTCTCAAATCCCTTCATTTGAAGGATTCCGTTTAACCACGTTGATTGGAGGGCAAACGATCCAAGTGGATTTTTGTCGTGCGCAACTCCAGAAATGGCTTGAGTCTACTCTGAATGCCACTGCATTCGAGTCACTGCCCAACTCGCTCCAGTTAGCACTTTTGAGTTCTCAGATTGAACCGCATAGTGAGGCATTCAAAGCACTATTTGGTCAGTTGCCCATTCTTAGCCAGTTACAACCGTTAGAGTCGAGCCAAGTTCAAGAGCATACCTTGATGTTAACCCTCAATAAACCTAACGGCTCTCTTTGTTTGTGGGTTAGCGAAGGAGCAAACGTGCTGTTGGATGCACTACCAAACAGCGCTGCTCTTCAGGCGCGACATCTCGCTTTACCTGTGTGGTTAAGCCTTGGAAATACCCATTTAATGTTAAGCGAATTTAATTCGCTCGAACTGGGAGATGTGATCTTTTTTGACGATTGTTATATCGCCCAACAACAAGCCATTTTTCAAGTATCTAACCAGAATCTCTGGCGCTGCCAACTGGATGACCAAATTCTTCACATTATTGAAAAAGAAACCAATATGAATGACGTAAACACTTCAGAAATGTTAACCGACCACCAGCAACTGCCCGTGGAACTCACGTTTGATATCGGCCATCAAACCATCACTCTAGAACAGCTTAACCAGCTTCAGCCTGGGTACGTATTCGAGCTAAACCAACCTGTATCTAAGCCGGTAACATTGCGTGCCAACGGCAAAATCGTCGGTGAGTGTGAACTGGTTAATGTTAATGAGCATTTAGGTGTGCGCGTACTGGAACTGTTTGGTGGCACGCAGGAGCCAGCATGATCCAGTTACCTGACGAGCTCAATCTCATTGTCAGCTTAGCACTGCTGGCACTGATCCCATTTATCGCGATGATGGCGACGTCGTTTGTAAAACTCGCCGTTGTATTCTCACTGCTGCGTAACGCTCTCGGTGTACAGCAAATTCCACCGAATATGGCACTGTATGGCTTGGCGATAATTTTGTCGATTTTCATCATGGCTCCCGTCGGGTTTGAGACCTATGACTACGTGAAGCAGCATGATATTTCTCTTGAAGATTCTGCAAGTGTGGAAGGCCTCATTGAAAGCGGTTTACAGCCTTATCGAGAGTTTTTGAAAAAACATATTCGGGAAACCGAAGCCATATTCTTTACCGATGCTGCGCGCACATTATGGCCGCAAAAGTACGTGGACCGTTTAGAGTCAGATAGCTTGTTGCTGTTGCTGCCAGCGTTTACGGTCAGTGAGCTTACCCGTGCTTTTGAGATTGGCTTTCTATTGTACTTGCCGTTCATCGCTATCGACTTAATTGTTTCTAATATCTTGCTCGCCATGGGCATGATGATGGTATCGCCAATGACCATCTCTCTCCCTTTCAAATTGTTGCTTTTTGTCTTGCTTGACGGCTGGACGAAACTCACTCACGGCTTAGTACTGAGTTACGGTTAATCACGGAGAAAGTATGCATTCTGCTGAAATTATTCATTTCACGACTCAAGCATTAACCCTAGTTTTGTACTTGTCGTTACCGCCGATTTTAGTCGCAGCATTGGTCGGCACATTGGTGTCGCTGATTCAGGCGTTAACTCAGGTCCAAGAACAAACGTTGGGGTTTGTGGTCAAGCTTATCGCAGTAATTATTACGCTGTTCGTCACAACACAATGGTTAGGGGCAGAGCTCCACGCCTTCGCCTCGCTTGCCATGGATAAAATTCCTCAAATACGATGAGTTATCACGACTTACACCAGGCTTTATTTTTGTATAGCCTGACGTTACCTCGGTTAATGGCATGCTTCATCTTTTTGCCTATTTTGAGCAAGCAAATGCTAGGCGGCACCATGGTGAGAAATGGAGTGCTTTGCTCACTCGCACTGTTTATATTTCCGATGATTAATCAGCAAAGCTTGCCCGCAGAAACCGACGGTATTTGGCTGATAGTGATTTTGGGTAAAGAGGTATTAATTGGGCTATTGATCGGGTTTGTTGCTGCTATCCCCTTTTGGGCAATAGAAGCGGCTGGCTTTCTGGTCGACAACCAACGTGGTGCTGCCATGGCAAGTATGTTTAATCCAACGCTAGGCTCGCAATCGACGCCAACCGCAGTGTTGCTGACCCAAACGTTGATTACCCTGTTCTTCTCTGGCGGGGGCTTTGTCACTTTTATCTACGCGTTATTCAAAAGCTACACATCTTGGCCGATCGTGGACTTTTTCCCAACCGTTAGCGATGCATGGGTAAGCTTCTTCTACGCGCAATTTGAACAGCTTATGTGGCTTGGTGTGCTGATGTCAGCCCCATTAGTGTTGGCAATGTTTCTTGCTGAGTTTGGTCTGGCGCTTATCAGTCGTTTTGCACCGCAATTGAATGTTTTTTTCCTTGCCATGCCAATAAAAAGTGCCATCGCGAGTGTTTTACTGATCGTGTATCTCGGGCTAATGATGGATCACTTTGAAGTGCAATTTTATGGCATTACCCGATTCGCAGAACAACTCAATACCATTTGGCAATAACGCTTAGGATTCTTTATGAGCGCAGAAAAAACAGAGCAACCCACCGCAAAAAAGTTACGCGATGCCAGGCAGAAAGGTCAGGTAGCCAAAAGCCAAGAAATCGTATCTTCTGCATTAATTTTGGCGCTCATAATTGTACTGTTTGCGTTCGCCGATTATTACATGTCGCACATCTCAGCGCTTATTCTCCTACCAAGTAAGCTTGCTTATCAGGGTTTCCAAGATGCGCTAGTCGATGTCGCTATCGCCATCGCAAAAGAAATTGCCTATCTACTCGCTCCGATTATTCTGGTTGCTGCACTCGTCGCCATCTTTTCCAATATGGGGCAGTTCGGCTTCCTATTTAGTGGTGAATCCGTTAAACCCGACATCAAAAAGATCAATCCCGTCGAAGGTGCCAAACGCATTTTTTCGCTTAAGAGTGTGATTGAGTTTATCAAGTCGATCCTTAAAGTCTCTCTTCTTTCCTGCATTATCTGGGTGACCTTACGCGGTAACATCAACGCTTTGATGCAAATTCCAACTTGCGGGCTAGAATGTGTCCCGACCATTACTGGTGTCATGATTAAACAATTAATGATTATCTCTTCGGTAGGTTTCATCGTCATCGCTGCAGCTGATTTTGCGTACCAAAAGTTTGACCACACGAAGAAACTCAAAATGAGCAAGGACGAAGTGAAACGCGAATACAAAGAGATGGAAGGCAGCCCTGAAATCAAAAGTAAACGTCGTCAGTTGCACCAAGAGCTACAGGCCTCCAATCAACGTGAAAACGTTAAACGCTCCAATGTATTAGTTACAAACCCAACGCATATCGCGGTTGGTCTGTACTACAAAAAAGGCGAAACGCCCCTGCCCGTCATTACCTTGATGGAAACCGATGCGGTAGCCAAACGTATGATCGCAATCGCCAAAGAGGAAGGTGTGCCTGTGATGCAAAAAGTCCCTCTTGCTCGCGCACTATACGCGGACGGCAACGTCGACCAGTACATCCCAAGTGATCTTATTGAAGCAACCGCCGAAGTGCTTCGTTGGTTGGCATCATTGGAGTCCAATAAGACGCTGAACTAACACGATTTCGAGAGTAAAAGCTATCGTACGAAGAACGGTTATCACTTTCTATACGTAATGATATTTTTAAATGTGTCATCCTTCGCTATAGGTTTCAGCATATCGAATTCGCCTACTTTTGCTTGTCTCAATGAAGCACTTGGTTCATGAAAAGTCGTGTTTACTAACGTCAATAGTGGTACTGTACTGGACAGTTTTACTTTCATCTCTAAACCACCTAGAGCTCGGTAAGAAACCACGCCAGCCACAACAAAGGTGGATTTTTGCTTAGGTTGATTTATTTATGCGCATATCTACCGAAAAGAAACGAACTCGAATCATCAAAGTTGCCACTGACCTTTTTATAAAACAAGGTTACAAAGACACATCACTCGATCAAATCGTCGCGATTTGTGGAGGCTCAAAGCAGACGTTATATCGCTATTTTTCGAACAAAGAAGGGTTATTTGTTGAAGTTTTAGCATACAATACCAAAACCAGCTTAGAGTCCGTCTTCCAGCTTGCCGACAAGCAATCGGCGCCTTTACAAGAAACATTGAATGACTTCGCCAAGAAGTACCTAAAAGGTGTTTGCTCCAATCCTATGCTATCACTTTATCGGATCGTTTCGGCTGACTTCAACAAACATGATTCCGTACCAAATCAATTCTGGCAGACAGGGCCGCATCGCATTCATCAATACCTCATCGACTTTTTAAAGAGTGAAACTGTCAGCTCACAGCTCGATGTTGAAAATGCCGACCTCGCTTGTGAGCAACTACTTGCGTTAATTAAACTTGATTACCAGAACATGGCACTAATTGGCTTCGATTTTCCGACAGATGAAGAGTTAGATGCACATACGAAAAAAGCGGTCACCGCCTTCCTAAATCTATACCAAAGATAAACTCACTGAATATAAAAGGGAGCATCATCGCTCCCTTCTTGTTTCTATGGCTTAGTGAATCTCTCGCTTCGCCGCCAGTTTTTTACCGATTATTAAGATTGGCGCGAGAGCAAAGACCGAGATAATAAACATCAATAATGAATTACTCAGTGCGAGAGTGGTTGCCTGCTCTTTGACAACAGAACTAATTTGGCTCATTCCTAGTGCCGAATTTGGCAAGTGTCCATGAGTCAGAATCGAACTGCTCAACGCATTTTTATAAGCATCAAAAGCATGATTCACATCATCTAGCGTTCGGCCAATCTCTCCAGCAGCTTGCGCACTATGGCTTTGCATTACCCGTGAGAACACGGCACCAGCGATCACACCACCAATGGTACGAAAGAGGTAGAAATTGGCGATGCCTTCTAAACGCTGCCCGACCTGGAAGTACATCAAGACTGCAATGGTCACAGACACATTCAATAAGCCGACACCAAACCCACGCAACATCATCGGAACGGACAAAGATTCCGTACCAGCAAAGCTAGGTAACTGACTAAACATATGTACCGAAAGTATAATCATCACCACACCAAACGGGACGACTGCATCCGCTAATGGACGGCGGAAGTAATACACCAGCACACTGACTAGCATACCACCTAGCATGGCATAAAATGCCGGTAATTGGGCATATCCAGCATTAAGGTTGTTGTACTGCAACGCCATTTTCAAAAAGCTAGTAAACAACACATTGCTCGCCATAACAGCAAAACCTGCCAAAAAAGCGTTGTACATAAAAACATTAGTTTTCAACTTACTATGCAGCTGTATTGATGCTGTATTTAAAGGACTGGTTTTCACAAAGTAATACACCACTAATAAAGTCAGAGCTGCGGCAATCGAAGAGGCTTTAACAAACCATTCCGAGTCAAACCAGTTGTAATAACTGCCTCTCATCAATAGAAATACAACGATACTTATTGTCAGGGCAAAAACTAAATAAAACCAACAGCCCGACTTGGCTTCGGCCTCGATTTGAATCGACTTAGGATTGTATATGCATGCAATTACCAAGGCAGAGAAGTACAGCCAAGCCGACACGACACACAACAGTGACCAATCAAAGATTTCGACAATATTGGCCACTACCCAAGGGTAAGCGCCGATCGGTAGCAAGGTTGAGAACACTAGCGTTAAAGCAATAATGGCAGGTAGCCAACGCTGTTCAAAGAAGTGGAGCAAGTAAAGGTTTAATACCACCATTAACATGCTCATAAAAAAGCCACTCGAGAGCCAAGTCAGAGTGAACACCAGTTCTTGCTGTCCGCCCCAGTAAAGTACAAGATTGCTCGCTAGACCTACCAATAAAATGGCATGTAAGAGAATTAACGTACCCAATCTACGCACCAATATTGGTGTGAATATAAAACCTAATACCTGGGTAATCATAAAGCCGACTTTAACCAGAGCAACTTCATCGACAGATAAGCCTGACGTTGCCGCCATCTCATACGATAACTCGGTAAACATCACGGAGTTAATACCAAAAGCAGCAATCGCAAAAAGCGTCAAAATCAGCAGCGGTGAACGTTTTTCCATTGCAGTTAACCTTGTGCCGCGGTCTCGATCGTTACTTCTGCAGACAACCCCGGATAGACTCGTTGACTCAACTCTTGAGGGATCTCTAGCTCAATACGTACTGGTACACGTTGTACTACTTTTACGAAATTGCCTGTCGCATTTTGAGGTGGCAATAAACTAAACTGTGCACCAGTCGCCGGGGTTATCGAAGAAACACGGCCATGCAATGGATGGTTTGGAAACATATCCAATACTACTTCAACCTCTTGCCCAGGCACAACGTTCTCAAGTTGTGTTTCTTTAAAGTTTGCCTCTATCCAAACATAATCTGGCACCATCACGATGAGCCCCATTCCTGGTTGTACAAACTTGCCGACTTGCACTTGTCTATCTGCCACATAGCCATCGAATGGTGCACGCACCGTGGTTCTTTCCAGTGAAATATTAGCTAGTCGTAAGTTTGCTTCTGCTTTTTTACGCTGTGCTGTCAGTTGCAACTTCTCAGTCATCAATGTGTCGAGCTGTTTTTGCTCAGCAGCTAAGCCCAATTTAGCGGTTTCAAGATTACTGCTTGCTTCAATAGATCGCGTTTTTTGTGCTTCAAACTGATTTTTGCTCACAGATTGCTTTTGTACCAAACGAGAAAGACGTTGAAACTCCGCCGCTTGGTGTTCGGCATTTGCACTCGCGCGGCGAATACCTTGCTTCGCCTGCTCAATTTTCATTAACTGCATATCCGTTTTGATTTGATTTGCAGTAAGCTCAGATTTCGCAACATCTAGTGCTGCTCGAGCAATTTCTTGGTTGGCAATAAAGTCTTCATCATCAATGACAAACAAAGGAGTTCCTTCTCTTACCCACTGGTTATCTTTGACAAAGATTTCGCTTACTTGCCCCCCAACCTCAGGTGAAATGGCCGTAACGTCTGAATGAACATATGCGTTATCCGTCATTACAGTATTCGGCTGGTATAAGGCACAGCCAGCAGCAAATAACGAACCAACAACAAGCGACAAGGCGATAACTTTCTTCTTCATGTTTGAAACCCATTTTATGATTTTCACAAACTGTACTGTACCGTACAGTTTTAGTAAAGACACATTTGATCATTGCCAATCAAAAAGATCAATCTCATTGATTTATCATGAACTTCTTGAGAAAAGTGTTTCGAATGAAAAGAATTAAAATCTAACCATTTGTAATGTAAACAAAAAACACATTTAAACTGAATAAGTAAAGAGAGGACTGCAACTCCCCTACCTTTAATGAAGCTTGCTCCCCAACTCGGTGCATCAGGCGCAAACATTTGACTGGCCGAAGTTTTCGAAGCTACCTCACCAATTTTCATTAGCACCTCAATCTGACACATCAACCCAACGATAAGCACAAGCTAGTAGCATTTTCTTCAAACGAATTTGACATCGCCCAATATAGTTGTGTATACAACCATATTGTTCATTCATGTTATTTGGTGAAATTTTCCATGTCCCAATACAACCATCATCAGTCTCTCGGTCACCTTACGGGGCTTGCTAGTCGTCTGTTTAACCGATTACTCACTACCCGTTTCAAAGATGCTGGTATTGATATGACAGCAGAACAATGGGGTGTCGTGTTGCTGTTACGAAACAACGGTGCCCTTTCTCAAAGTCAGATTTGTGAACTGTTGTACTTAGAAAAATCGAGCGTCAGTCGATCAATTGATGGGCTTGAAAAGCGCGGTTGGACAGAGAGGAAACCTTCGCCAACGGATAGTCGAAGTAAGTTAGTCGTGCTAACAGAAAAATCTTTAGACACCGTTGATACATGTGCAAATATCGCTTCGCTAGTACTGCAAGAAGCCCAACAGAACCTTGCTGATGCCGACCTAGATAACAGCAAACAGCAACTTTCTAGCGTGGTAGCGAACTTACGCAAGCTTAACGGACAAATTTAACTTATCAGCGTACGTTGCGACAGAAGCTGGTTTAACAGTCAGGCTCAACCTTGGAGAAATACGATGACAAAACGCAATGCTTTAATTACAGGTGGCGCTCGCGGAATTGGTGCAGCAACAGCAAAAGCACTCGCTGCAGATGGTTACCGAGTTTTTATCAACTACGTAAATAGTGCTGCGGTCGCGGAAGCGTTAGCTCAGGAAATTCAAAACGCCGGTGGTGAGGCGTACACTTTAAAAGCTGACGTTCGTGATGACGCACAAATACAAGGGATGTTCGACAGCATAGCAAATGAACATGGTGGCGTTGATGTTCTTGTCTCAAACGCAAACATGAGCTTTACCGCTAAACCTTTCACTGAGCAGTCGTGGGAAGAGTTTTCACAAAAGCTAAATGACGAAATGCACGCTGCATATCAAACGGCAAAATTGGCGGTAGAAAACATGAAAGCCAGCCAGTTTGGTCGCTTAATTTTTATCTCTAGCACCTTATCAGAAGCTCCTGCACCAAGCTTTATTGCTCATGGTAGTGCAAAAGGTGCACTTGATAGCTTTAGTAAATACCTCGCTCAAGAACTTGGTCCTTTCGGGATTACGTCTAATGTCGTTGCTCCGGGCCTTGTAGAAACAGACGCAACAAAATGTGCTCCTGAAGAGTTTAAAGAAACCATTCGAATGTTCACACCAACGCAGAAAATTGCCACACCTGAAGACGTAGCAAACACCGTGAGCTACTTGGCAAGTGAAAAAAGCGGACATATCACGGGCACATACAATCCAGTATGTGGCGGCGCATACCTACCATAGCGCCAAGTGTGCTAGGCACAAATACAAAGGCATGTACCCATGCCTTTGTATCTTTAGGTATTGCTTTGCAACGCGCAAGCTTCCTTCATGGGCGGTTTTGTCTGAAGAAAAATAGAAAGTCCTATCTATTTCTTATAATCGGTGTATAGTGAGCTCAGCTCCTAACCGTGAGCTATTGATGAAATATTTAGTTCGAGTCTCTTCTTAGTTTTCTTTCGAGTCATTTCGTTACTCAACTCCTGTAGCAACTTATTCTTTATCTTCCATTAAATAGCCTCAGTTTTGATTTAAATACGAACGAGAGTTAGCTCTCTTAGCATGGTTATCACAACGCGCTGTCTTTACATCGATAGGTTTATAAGGAATTTAACCTTATAAAAACAATCAGTAAGCGTCAAAATAAGACATAACGCTGCATAGCCACTTCGTGTATATATCATCACTATTTAGGAATAGTCATTAGCGGTGAAATATATTAATCAGCGCGATGACAATGGAATATTTAGACTTAATTTAAACCATTTTGACTTCGTTATTCCTATAAAAGTAGAGGTTAATTAGATTGACCTTTAATAAACACGCTCTAGAGGAATAAAAATGAGAAAAAAACGAGATAGCTTTCAAAAAAAGAATAAAAAAAGCAATTATGAAGATAAATTTGAGTTGATGGTAAAAGAATACCACAGCGCAAAAGAAGTATTAGACGCAATGCCAGAAGGTTCGGCTGACTACGACAAGCAGAAAAAGCACTGTGAATCTCTATTTGCTAATGCCGAGCGCTTTTTTAAGCGAAATCAGTAGGCCAATTTAACGCCTAGATAAACATCCGGCAAAACACCATATACGGTAAGGGAGCATCTGCTCCCTTACTTTCAATTAAACCCAACCTTCCGCTAAGTACATCAGTCGCAATTGACTTGGTGAGCCCAGTTTATCTAATGCATCCAACTGAGCGTCACTCAGGTTTGGGCATTTATCAAGGTATACTCGTCCATTTTCTGCATCAAGTGGCAGTTTGTAAGTCAGCTTTTCATTGATTTGACTCGCCTCACCTTTATCGATCGCTCGAACTGCAGGCATGAGCCAATCCCAATCTTCGCCCAATAGCTTTTTAAACGCACTATGAGCAGTTGCCTCAGTTTCACTTGGCGCATCTTCTGGACTTAGCTTCAAGATAGAATCAACGTCAGGGACTAAGTGTTCACCTGGCTCTGATCCCAACATCTTTTTCAACGTTAAGCGAGCAGCTTCCATCTCTTGTGCTTCTTTAGGCGCTTGAGGTGATGTCATCGCCGTGTTCTCTTTAGGGCCAAGGTACGCCATCAATGCGCGTACAGAAGCTGGATCTTGCATACTGAAGGTAAAGTCTCCTTTGGCATTAGAAACTTCAAGCCTTGGTAAGACACCAGACATCTCACCTTGCATGAGTTGCTCTTTGACTTCTGTATTTAGTCCGTATGCTCCAGCTTGGTTCGCAACAAAACCACCACCACTGATAATGCCAGTCGTGGCAGCCGAACCAATGGCTTCTTTTGCTATCGGCGTAACGCCCGCTGTCGCTACGGAGCTCACACCAAAAGTACCCAAACTACCTGTCGCCATGCCCAATGTTGCCCCAACTGCACCTTCAGCTGATAACATTGCATGACCTTGAGCCAATGTTTGTTGCATCGGCATAGAGAGACGTTGGTCTCGCCCTGGAAGCTGCGAAATTTGCTCCAGCTGATGGTGGTAAGCTTCAGCATCGCCATTGACTGCCGCTTTGTGCAGCTCACGTCCTGTTGAAATTAATAGCCCTACGCCAGGCAAAGCTAGGTTGATGACAGCATTAACGCCAGAACCTTTCAGTTTTTCTTTGCCCATCTGTAACAGTTCGGCACCAAAACCATCCATTTTCCCCGGGTACTGAGCCTCTAAACTCACCTGCATACGCGGATCTTTGCTGATCGCGTCAAACGTATTTTTAAGCTGCTGGTACGTATCGCTGCTCACCTTGACTTCATCCAACAAGCTGACAACTTCTAAGATTTTGCGCTCAGTAAGCGGCTCACCGCGATAACCAGAAGGGCTAACTAATGAGTAAGCTAGCAAGGCAACCTCAGGCTTTTCTTGTTTAAGTAGCGCCTGTTTCAAATCAAGGTGAGTTTTGATGTTTTCTTGGAAAAACTTAGTGTATTTACTTCTCAACACGCCTTCGTGGATAGAAGCAAACTTGTGACCTTTATGGAATGTTGAAGGTTCTTTTACTTCACCTCTTTTACTGATCACTCGGTCATCTTTTTGCGCAGCGACTGCACGAAACTGTTCTAGATCAGGTACTGGGCTTTGGCTGATTTTTTGGGTTGTATTGACCATTTTTCTCTCCTACACACGAAGTGATTGAACATGAGCTTGTTCATGATTAGGGGTGGTTGGAATCGCTTGATCCAACATTGCAAAACGCGCTTGCCACAATTCAGTCTGTTCAATAACCTCATGAAACCAAGCAGTAAGATTCGTCGTGTTTAGGTGCTCAACGGGTTTACGTCCCGCTAAGACAAGCTGTCGACCATTTGGGGCTAAAGCAAGTGCAAGGCTGCCACTACCGATGCCCTGATAATTAGCATGAGCAAGAAGCTCTAAACCTTTTAGTCTTTGTTCGCCCGACTTTTCTAATCCTCCGAACGTCACGGACAACATTAAGTCATCCGTATCTGTCGCGATGAAATACAGCATGTAGCGGTCGTCGACCAGTAGCTGACAACGTTCATTGTCTTCAAAATTCAGTTCGGGTAACTCATTGAGTTGGCAAAACTCCAAGAGCAGTTGTTGAATCGTGTTCATAACTTTTTCCTTTTGTTTCAATAACTCTATTGAACAACGATTGCAGATTGAACGATGTCGGTAATGGCTTTATTTTTGTCACTTTTTCGCCTTCATTGTGAGGTTTTCCGCAGAAATCTCGCTCTAAAAACGAGTTGCCAGAGTAATCAAAAAGAGCAGCTCAGGGCTGCTCTTTCAATAAAGGTTGGATGACTAGCATTATGTGTTTGCTTACTTCTTTTGCAGAGCGACTAACCCAGTTTATGACTATCAAAAATGACTTCTGTTGGCGGGAACATATTCGAAACAGGTGGTCGTTGCGCATCTCCAAACATTGGAGCACCGAATGCGGATGTTGCCCAAGGATCAACAATTTTCACATCCTTACTCCATGTTGATGGATCTTTGATATCACTCCCCTCTTGTCGACCAACCAGTACATAAAGGTGTGTACCTGAATGACCCTTTTTAAACGCAACCACTTCTACTTTAGGCTCACCTTCAGGTGTGCCTGACATGCCTTGAATCATCTCAGCCGCGGCAGCAAAGGCAAATGTAGTACAGCAGCCGGCTTTCGCGTTTTGTACTGCCTTAGCAATGTTCTGTAGGGTGCTTAATTGCGGTGCGGTTCCTCTTTGTGCTGCAGCTTGAACTCCGTTTGCGGACATAGTCGCTCGTTGATCTTGCATGATTCGCGCTTGATTCGCGTGAAGCGCTTCTAGTCTAGGCTTTCCTTTGGTTTCATAAAACTGCGAACCTTTTACACCAAATGTATTTAAGTCTGTACAGGCAAAATCACCAAGCTTTTGAAGGTTAGCTTTATGTTCGTTGATCAGCGCGACACTCGATGAAGCTTTATTGGTTTTGGAAGAAGAGGCCGTTTGCGCGGCTGGCCAATGTGAGCTCGGACCAGACGACAATCTCTCTAGGTTTTTCAGACTACCAAGCGTTAACTTGTTTTCACCGTTCAACACATTTTTCAGCATCAGCTTCGCAACATCTTTAGGAATACCCTGCTTAGTAAGCAGGTTCACTACAATATCTTTCGCTTTATTCTGGTGGCTAATACGCGCGCTGATACTTTTATTTTTTGGTGCACCCTCTTTAACAAAAATATCTTTGCCGTTGTGTGCTCGAACCTCTTTATCGTCAGATTGATTTTGTGTCGCCAAATGGGATGTTAACTGACTCAACGAGTGCATGTGTGATGTATTAATATTGACCATGTGTGATGCCTTAAACCTGAATAAATGCGTGTACGTCTGTTTGGCTAAAATCTACAACCGTATTGTTCTGAAATAGCTGAGCCCAAGTATCCACTAGCTCATTCAGTTGAATCATCAAGTTAGCAATATTGGTGAGTTCACTCTCGGCCGCGATGGCAACCTGAAGAACCACATCTTTAGTGGTTGGATTAACGCAAAACTGCACACCGCCGGTTTCTCGATATAAGAAGTTGTATTCAAGTAAAACTTGAAGTTTTTCTAACGTAATATCCTCTTGTTCTATGTGCAGGTTTTTAGAAATCAACAACTCGCCTTTTTCCTCCACGAGCAGAACATCGACACTGTTATTTTCAGCAAAATGCAGTGACCACATTTGATCGTCATACGCTGTCACGCGCTCAAGGTTCAGCACTTCTCCCAGTTCAGAGAGAAGCATATTAATCTTTCCTGTATCCATGTTGTGTCCTGTCTAATTTAATATACCTAAGTAGCCTCGAAATATATGATGCAGCGAGACGACTTGGGTATAACGGCTTATTTAAATAAGCTCATAAGGATAAGAGCGATTTTATGGCGTGATAGACACAAGAGCTTTATTTAAACGTCTCAATTTTATTGCTATTAGCCGTTTTAGCGAGGTAGAAAAATGAAGAGTAAGTTGGATAAAGAAATAAGAAAAGAGCGGCAATCGCCGCTCTAAAATTGGAATAGAAGAGAAAAATTACTTGATGCCGTGAAGGCTGTTCTCTGCGTTCATAGCTAAAGGATTGAATGAGTCGTTACGAAGTTCTGCTATCGCGTATAGCATGCGTCCCATGCGACCGTTTCCATCGGTGAACCCGTGATACCCAATGACTCCTGCAAACAAGTGTTTACCCAGATCTTTATCCGCCACTGGGTTTTCTTTCAAAAATCCTTCAATGTGCTGCTTTAGCATCCCCTCACCGCCAATACTTGAAGGCAAAGTACCACCCGAAATATTTGGCCCTCGGTAGTCACGTTCAACATCAGGTACCAATCGAGCGTGTAGCTCTTTTAAGTTGTCCATATTCAATAAGTCTTTACCATTAGACGCGTACTCTTTAAGTAAAGACGTAATGTTTTCGGCATCGTTTCCTTTAGAGTTAGAAGCATTAATGATCCACGCCGCAGCTCGTTCGACATTATCGGTGACGCCACTTTTGTTAAACGCGTCCTCTGCCAGTCCTTCAGCGTATACACCTTGGCTTAGATCGGTGCTTGCTAGACCTTCGATATGGCGTTGCGCCGATTTAAGATGCATCACCTCCATATCAAACACCGCTTGCATTTGATTGATGCTACCTGCTGGATTTTTTTGCGCTGCAGACACACCACCGCCATAGTCTTTTACTACACGTCCAGCAAGCGACTTCGCTGCACTTTCGCCAATCAGTGATGTGAGGTTTTTACCAGAATCGGTTTCTAGCATTGATTCTGTCATTGCTCGCTCCGCTAACTGGTTTAGCTCAGCAGAGTGCGATTGGACCGTTTTGCTATCCAATTTCGCGAATGCACTTAATACATCTGATGCGGTTTTTATGTTTCCATCTTTGAAGAACATTTGTCCATGCTCAACAGAAGAAGCAGCTCGTAAACGCTGAGCTTGGCCTTGCTCATTATCAAATACGGCTTTTGTAAGGGCTTTCGCAACCGATTGTGAGCTGCCTTCGCGAAACAATTTTCCTGTCGCTTCAAAAAATCGCGCTACCGCACCATTAGTAGGATTGGCACGAGTAAATTCTTGGGTCGCTGCGTTGATTTGGTATTCTTTGTCACCAATACTCAGCTTGCCTTCGTTTAGTATCTCGTTGCGAGCTTGCGGCATGGCAGCCTGCAATGCGCTAACACTTCCAAAACTGATCATGTTTTAAACCCTTAATGTGGAAAAATGAGTAGTACTCGTTGCCGGGACTTCGGTTGTTTTATTGGTTACTTTTTGCGTGTTCGCACTTTTTAGCCATTCGATGAAATTCGCTAATGATTCATCAAGAAAAGAAGCAGTTAACAGTTGCTGGTGCAGGTGTATGAAACCGATGTATCCCGTTTCTGCCTCCCAGAATACCGCTGGAGAGCCTTGCGTTAAGGCATCTTTCATATGTTGATGCAAAGCATCATCACTCGGCTTATCGCCTGAAATCAGCCCAATAAGTGTCAGGCGATCTTCTTGTGCGCGAATTGTGATTGCTGTGTTTTGGTCAATGAGTAGATGACAACAATCATCCTCATCAAAAACCAGCGACTCCAGTTGGCAGCGGCTGGCAAAATCTGTCAGTAAAGAAGTTATAAATCCATTAGCCATTCGACTAAATAATCCTATTTTTGTTGTTTTAGAGGCGCTGCTTGGTTGCAACACTTATCACCTAAGCAGCTTTCTTAGGTGTATTCTTAAGGATTTATGGCAGTGAATATTTTAGAAATGGTCGGATTTTTTTTGTTTAAAGGCATTAAAATGAAAAAACTCAGCAAGTACTGAGTTTTTTAAGATTTATTCATGAATCGTAATTTTACGCTCGCTGAGTTGCTTCACCATCGCTTGCTTTAATGCATGCAGCTGTCCATCAATACTGGCGTCGATGATCCCGACTTCAGTTTCCAGAATGCAGCCTCCATTTTTCAAGCGAGCGTCTGCTACCACGTCAACGTAACCGACTTCAGGGTAATCACTCAATACACCAGCCACCTTCTCCCTCACATCAACAACCTGCTCTGGATGGACATGTAAAATGACCTGCTTTTGGTTGCTCACCAGTTGCAACGCTTCTCGCACGACACTCACCGTGGTATCGACATCATCGAAGGTATCGATGATCTTACGCACCGCTTCTAACACCACACCTGTCATTTTTTCTTCGACTTGCTGATAGTAGTCATTACAACGTGCTAAGGTTTCAACCATCGTTTGCGCATTTTCAATCTTAGCTTGTGCAAGGCCATCTTGATAACCACGTTGTTTTTCAGTTTCGTAGGCTTGTTGGGCATTAGCAATTATGCTTTCAGCTTTGGAGTTCGCGGCTTCAACTAAGTGTTGCGAATCAAGATAACTGGCATAATCTTTCGCTTTCAGCACCTTTAAGCCAGGTGCCAGCTGCAAGTTGTCTGTTTTTATTTCAACAAATGAAACCATTGGGGAATAACCTGTTTTGCGATTTTTTTTGTGAGTCGATACGCCAAATCTCGCTGATCTTTTGCCAACCAGCTAGCCATTTCCGTACTCTCGCTGAGCTGCTGTTCTAGTTTGAATTGCCAACGCAGAACAATGTCTTCTGGCGAGTTAACTAAAACAAACCTTATCCAGGAGTACCCAAGCGCTTGCATTTTTGCTTCAACAGACCGCTCATCCAATGATTCTGGCAACGGATGTTGCCAACCTTGCGGCCAACTGGATAACAACATCGGCCCGTTTTGAATCAAGAAACGAGCGCCTTCCAATCCAAAGACGTTGTTCAGAACCTGTTTCGGATGTTTTAAAACAACGCCTCGCATTGCCACACAATGTAAAGCTCCGCCCACCATCAATACGAGTTGATTCAACGCATCCGCTGGGAGCAACGCCAAGCTATGGCAAGGTTTGTTAAAAGCCGTCTCTGGAACTGGAGATAACGCCCACTCATTTATGCACCATTGGTTAAACATGGGGTTATCTCTCCAACCTTCAATATTTAATAACCAAGGCTGTTTCTGTTCTATCCAACTTTTATGGATGTATTGGCAAGGCGCGTAGTTAAATTGATGTTGTACCTGCGCGAGTGGTGTTTCTGGTTTAACCACGCTTTGTGTTCCTGCGGCACCAAGTAAAAGTAGCGATATTTGAACCGATAAGCGCAGCTACCAAGAACACCAGGATGGCGACAAAATTATTCGCCGTCTCTTTGGTGACCTGAACCGACAAAATGCTTTTAAATTGATTGTTTTGAGTAGCAACTCGTACCTCTGATGAGGGTACCATCACTACGCTGATTCGATCGTAATTCAACCCCTCAATACTGTTGTTCACCAATAATTTGATCTGCGGAACATACGAGTCAAGCGCAATATCCGCCGCATGTTTAATAAACACAGAGGCAGATGCAGGCGTTGGACGCTCTCCTGGACGTAGATCTTGATCTTCCAAAACAACATGAACACGTGCCACCAGCACGCCATCAATTTGAGATAAGGTTGAAGAAAGTTCTTGAGATTTCGCGTACACCAAACGTGCTCGTTCTGCTAATGGCGACGAGATCAAATCGTCTTTAGGAAACACCTCTTTCAATGTAGAAAACTGCTCTCTTGGATACCCTTTTCGCTTCAGCGCGTCTACAGCGAAGGCGATTTGAGAACTGTCTACCATTAACTTGACGGTGTTGTCTTTGTCAGGTTCTTTTGTTGCAACGACACCTTCGGATAATAAGATCGACAACATCTCATTCCCCTCTTTCTGAGTTACGTTGGTGTACAGCTCGGTCTGACAACCCACCAGAAACAACGTGAGCATGATGAAAGCCGCTCTCATTTTATTCATCATCACTATTGTGCCTTCAATAAGGTTTCTACGTTTTGTGTGGTTTTACCCACGGTTTTTGCGATCAGCTCTTCTTGAAAAGTAATGCGTGTCAGTGCCCACTGCATTTGCAGTAATTGGGCCGGATCATCACCCACCATCTTCATGTTGTCTTGCAGGTTACTTTTCGCGTTATCGATAGTATTTTTTAACTCGCTGATGTTTTCGAGCAAACCGCCCTCCAAGCCATTATTCGCCTCGGGAACCGACATGGCTTGTTCGAAACGTTCACTCAAACCGTCCTCGACTTGTGCATCCTGCAACTTATCAATGTTGGTTTGCATCACCTCGGTGTACTGCGTGTTTATCATATGTACTCCTAAGACAAATCTAACTTGTGACTATGAGTCACGATGTTTTTCACCATCGCATTTTTTTGGATCATGAAGCTAAGCTCATCACGAACCATGTCCAGTGTTGATGCCATATCAGGTAACGACTTCAACTCAGCCCAGCTGTGCCACAAGGCTTGTTCTTTCTGGGCACCCAGTGGAAAATGCTGCGCTAGCATTGCTTTTAGTGCTGTTTTATCAGCAGGTGGTTCGGCAATAAGCTGTCCCGAAAAATTCCCTAGTAACTCCTGCTTCAACACCTTTAACAAATCAGATTGTGGCTGCTCGTTGCCTTTTGCACTCTTCGCCTCATGAAAGGCGTACCACATTGCCTCTCGTTTAACTTGAGGGTCGGAGAACGCTTCATTTAACGATGATAAGACACTTTGTTTACTGACAACCTCTGCGTCTTTTAATGATTCATACCACGCTTTAATCTCCGCCAGTTTGGCTTCTGTTTTCTCTAACGTCTCTTTTGGAGAGGCGTGTGAAACTTCCGCTTGCTTGGCATTACGCTCCATGAGCACATTCATCTTATCTTCATCGCTCCGCTCATAATGGCGCGACTCCGATTGGCGCAGAGGTTGTGGTTGAAGAGTTAGATTACTTGAATCAACGATCATCCAAGGTTCCTAATGTCCTGAGAAAAGCTTGCAGCAAATGCTTGGCTTTCTTCGCTTCCCTGTGATGCGAGTTCTACCCAACTTTCCGCTTTGCTCAATAAACCAGCTTTGGCGGAAGCAAGGGCCGCTAAACTGATCAGATCTGGATAGGCGTTGCAAAGTGGTTCGAGCAATTGATGAGCCTCTTCGTACAAGCCTTTATTCATGAGGCTCATTGCACGAATCATCACCACGGTCTCTTCAGAACCAGAGCTTGCTTCAAGGCCGTCCGCTATCGTATTAGCTTCTTGATGACGATGCATACCGGTAGCCATCAGCGCAATTTCAGCCAGCAATTGGCGCATTTCTCGTTCCATGCTTTATACCTTCTGGAGAATCGACTGCATCACATCTTTAATCGCACGAGTGGTGGTCGCATTGATGTTGTAAACAACAGACCATTTGTTGATCGCGTGCTGAAGTTCAGCCAGCTTAGATGGATCATCGGCGTTTGTTTCTAGGTTCTTGATGGCAGTCGTCACTTCTGTGTTGGCATCTTTCGCTTGTTTTTCTAACTTAGTTTTAACATCATCAAGGTTTACACTGTTACTAGCATCGTAAAATGACATAAGACTTCCTCGTATTTTTAGTTCGCTTCGTATGATTCAACGACCGCATGTGCGGCGGTGTAAGCTTCATACTGTTTGAGTAGCAATTGGTACTGCTGTGGTGAGCACCCTAAATCCAACTGACGTTTCACCACCGCTTGTGCTTCTAAGAGCTTGCTCTTAATCTTGTGCACTTCCGCACCGTTTTTGTCGTTATTTAAAATTTGTTCAAGATTTGTCATTGTTCGTCTCGCCCTCGTATCCGAGTTCTATTGTTATCACCCGCCCGCCTTTGACCAGCTCAATGCCAGCAGGCGTAACACTGGATATGCGGTAGCCTTGAGGCGTTCTTGCACCAACCATGTAACGAACGTTATCAGTCAGAATCACATATGGAACCTGACCAAAGTTCACGCTACGAAACGGGAAATCGATGTTGGTGCCTTTACTCACCTTAGGTATGGATTTCAAAACTAAATATGGTTTTTCACCATATTGTTCTCGGAAGTCTCGAGTCACACCGTAAAATCGAGTCGTTTCGATATCATCAAGTTCCCCGCGTACTTCGATGCGATCACCGCTGGTAACCAACTGGACTTTTTTCAGTAGCTCCGCATCCGTCAATAAGGCTTTTAGCGTATCCATGTAGGCACCCGCTCTTTGCAGTTCAACCTTCCACGCTACTAGGCCCGGTACGTCTCGCTCTAAAATTTGCTCAACTTGGTTCCAGCGGCTTGCATCATCGATATAACCCGTCAGTAACAGTGTGCCCGTCTCATCCCCATTTTCGACTTTCACCTGGTGATAGCCGAGGTTTCGTAAAATAAATCGAACCCCGCGACGGATTTCTTCCATCGTTCTTAAGTCACTTTTGTAATTGATACCTAATACATCAATTCGACCAAGCAGATCGAGTTTCTGAGTTCGATCTTCAACATAGCCTTCCAAAACCGCTTGGCGTGCGGCGGCATTCCATTCCACACGAACGTCGCTAAGTTTGAGCTCGCCTAAGATGTTGCGCACCAAAACAATGGGTTCTGCTTCTGTGACAGTCTCGTTGTTGTTTCCGTTAGCTTGGCTGTACCACATACCAGCAAAAATGACACTCGGGACAAAACTACAAAGCAAGGCGATGAGCGTTGTTTTTTTCCAACTGGAGCGTTGCACAGCAACAACAGGTGTATCTTGTTCGCTAGATTCGTCGCTGACGTTACTCACGATTAACGCATCTTCTGCGTACCCCAGTGCGAACTTCACAACGCCTACAGAGACAACGGCATGGCGTGACAACTCGATCCCATCATCTTCAACAGAGATGTTTTCACCGTGAATATTTGCCTCTTTGCAGCCTCGTAAAATGACCGAGTCTTGCTGGCAAACCAACGTGAAATGGTTTGCTTCGACCCCAGCATCAGACAGCACGAGATCTGCGATAAAGTCGTCACTGCCAAGCACAAGAGCGCCCTCAGGTAAGGTGACTTCAACTCCGGAATGCACGCCTGATAAAATACGAATTTTCCATTGCTGCATCGCGGTTAAGGCTCCTCTGATGGATGCACACACTCACTTTGTGAGTCATCGCATTCCAATACTTTTACACGCCAACCCTTTTGCCCTGTCGGCAATTGGCACTGCGTCAATTGAGACGACTGTTGCTGTGACAATAAGTCTTGCTGATAGCGCTCTGCTTGAGTCTTTGATGTGCAGCTATACACTTCGACGACCGATTTAAATTCAGCACTGTTGTTGGAAATGTTGTTGAGCTTGCCAATGCTTGGTCGCAGATCGTACTCATTACCAATCAACACACTATCGCCAATACCATCCACAACGATTCGCGGTTCTAGAATAAACATGCGCACCGTGCGGCGTTTAGTGTTGGTATTACTTCTAAACAACGCACCTAAATATGGGATGTCTCCCAACAGTGGTACTTTACGTAACTGATGACTCACTTCATCTCGATAAACACCACCGATGAGCAAGCTTTGCCCTTGTTTCACCGTCGCCAAGGTACTGATTTCAGTTTTACGAACGGAAGGAAGGTCGTCGACACCACCATCGGTAATCTTTGCCCCGTCTTCGAGATGAAGGCTCAGATTGATTTCTGGTCGGGCAGCAAACCTGTCACCAACGATACGCGGGACAATTCTCAGTAACGTGCCATACGTGACCTCTTCCAGTGCTGCGGTCTCTTTACCAACCAGCTTGACGTAAAACGTGCTGCTGTTGTTCAGTACCGCTTCGACATTTTCTTGGGTTAACAGTGTTGGTCTTGAAACCACTTGAGCACTGCCTTGAGATTCCAATAAACGGATTTGAGCCAACAGGTAATTCAGATTGGTTGAATCAAGCAAAGACTTAAAATTTTGTCCGCTGCCGAGAGTCACATCACCCGAACTCACATCCCCTGTTGTTTTGATATCAACAATTCGATTATTTCCGACAGACACTCCCGCTCGCCAATCCACGCCTAACTGACTTAAATCGTTGGCACTGATGTCGACAATCGATAACGCAACTTCAATTCTTGATTGCGGTTGGTCCAATTGAGCGACCAGTTTGCGATAGAGCGGCAATCGCGCTTGAGTATCACGAACAATAATCGCATTAAGGCCCGGCTCTGCTTCAACCGTTGCTCCGCCATGAACTGAGGCGGTTTTATTGCTTTTTACAGGCTTATCTGAACTGGTAACTTCTTTGTTCGACGCACTCGTCACTTGAGTTTGAACACCAGACACGACTCGCTTTAAAACCGATGCGATACCCGGAACCGTAATGGTCTGATCTCGATATGCAATTTCTCTATCCGTTGCAGAAGCGTACTTCAAAGGAATTATTTCAACGAATAACTCGTCGGTTGAATTCGATTTCTGCAGCAGGCGCGTTTCTAATGCTTCGGCCGTTTGTACAACTAAGTCGACATAACGTGGAGGACCTGCAAGATAAACCAACCCTTTACTTTCAGCGGCTCTCCACCCATAGCGCGAATCCCACACTCCAGTGGAAATTAACGTGCTTCGTAGCTCTCTGGCGGTCAATAATTCTAATTGGAGTAAACGTGAGCGCGTTTCTGTCGCCTTATAGACATGTAACACGGCACCATCGAAATACCACATCAAGTTATAGACTTGCGATAAGTAGTCGAGGAACTCAGCCGGATCATCAGGAGTAAAACGTCCACTCACTCGATCATTAACTTTGTCACTCACAGAAACCGAAACGCGATAGTTTGCGCCAAAGTTATTCAACAACTCTTTTAATGAGTCGTTATCTGCATAGTATCGGAATGGTTGTTCGGGCCAGTGTAAGTCTGTTGCTTGTGCGAATCCCAACGGAGCAAAGCTCACAGCACACAACAGTATCTTTGTGGCAGCACGTCTGATGTTCGGAAAGACTTTTCGCATCATGGCAACCACACATTATGATTAATCGTGTGGTTCACGCGCTCTTGCTCCAATAATGCCATATAACGCTCACATAGATTAACGTGCTTGGAAAGCAAAGAAGAGAACAGCTCAATCGAACAGTCCTCGATCCTCACTTTGCTTTGTAAAATCAGCTGCTGATCATCATTCGCTGTTAGTACGCAGCCATCTTCACGGATTGTTTTTAATGAGAGCTGCATGCAACGTTGCAACGCTTGTTCTTGTTGATAATCTAGATGCTCTTTAAACTGGAAAGGTAAAGCCGCTTCCCATAAAAACCATGATGCGTGTTGTTTGATGGTCAGTGACAACTGATCAACCTCGATGTTGTAAGAGCCATTTTCTGAGGCAATAAAATCCCCTACCTTTAGCGTTTCCGCTAAAGATTTCATCATCTTATCTAACATTTAACGCCCTATTTAAATCTGGCTGAGGTGATTGCAAGCCTGGCCGCACTGGCCGCTTTGAGTGTCAAAATAGTAGTGATCGATGTCGCCAACAATTTGCATGCTCTTGAACCACTGCCATACTTTCGCAACCGCATTTTGGTCGTTGTAAACCACATCACATGCATCCCAGACTTCGTTCAGCTCAGGAGCTTCAAGTCGAACTTCCGAACACCACTTTTTCCACTCAGAGATAAACTGAGCAGTCGTAGAAGTGTACTCTGCGAACCCTTTAAGCTCGTCTAGGGACGGTTGCCACTTCTCAATTAACGAACGATGACATTCAATCACTTGCATCTGTTGTTCGCTCAACGTCCCGAGTTGATCTTTCAACTGGTGTTGTTGGCGCTCAATTAAATCGAGTTGCTGTTGTACAAACACCGCACTGGTGTCCTCTCCAGATAGTTTCGACCAATATTCCTTTTGAATATCGAGCTGATTGATAAGCTGTTCCACTTTAATGGAGGCATGCAAAGCGCTTTGGTCAACTTGACGGTTAATCCACTCGTTTAGAGATAAATGAAAACAAAGCATCAACGTTTTTGGTACCGCTAAATTGAAGCGAAAACCAAGACGCGCGTTGATGTATTCCAGTCTTTGTTCAAAAGTCACGAGTGTGCGGCTATCACTGAGCTGCGACCCAATTTCCAAAAATAAACGCATGGCGAATCGGTCAAGCGACGCACCGAGCTTTTGATACGTTTTCACCAACTGGCTTGCGCACAGGCTATCGACGACGCTTCTATCCAACAAGCGCTGAAGTAAAGATAACTGTTCATAATTAATGACGCCTTCACTCAACAATTGTCGGTGATTGACGTGCACAACATTGAAATCCTGCGTTGATTTAGAAGCACTTTCATATCGAGCCCCTCTCTGCAAAACAGTCACTTTCCGTTGTGTCACAATGCTGTCTGGAAAAAGCGAACGGCGTCGCCAATGCTGCTTTTTCATTTATGTTCGTCTCCGCACCCCTCTCGAACGATCCAGAAAGAAAGAGGTGTAATAATTTTTAATCGTTCGTTGTTACATGACGCATAATAGAATTTACGCTGATGAGTGACTTTCAAAATTAGTCAGAAAATTTTAGTCCCAAGTCATTTCATTTCGCGATAGCTACTTGATCGTCTCCCGAACGTACACGGCTTGGCGTCGTTCCAAAACGACGGCGGTAACTCTGCGTAAAGTAAGACTGACTAGAAAACCCAGCCTCCATCGCCACATCCACGATGCTCATCTTGCTCGTCAACAGGAGTTTATGAGCGTGCAACAATCGGCGCTCACTGATCCAAGCTCTTGGTGAAATGCCATAGTGCTCATTAAATAGCTCTTTAAAAGTCGTTAAGCTAGCACCAAACTCTTGCGCATAGTCAGTCAACTTCCACTCTTTGAGATAGTGTTGTTCCATAAATCGACGTAACCGTTCCGATGTTCGGTTAGTTTGTTGTGACAGCAACGCATAGAGTGATTCGCCCCCTTTGCCGTGCAGCAAAAGAATGAGTAACTCTTCATATTTTAGGCACATGATCGCATCTGGATACGCCTGTTGCTCAAGCGTCTGCATGCTGGAAAGCACTTGCTCTACGAGTATGTTCAAACCAAAAGTAAACAAGCCAGAACAAACTTTATCTACCTTGGGCAGCATCATCAAAAGATCACTGTGCTTCTGTAATAGCTGACTAACGAGTTCGTTGTCGTAGGTTATAATCGACGCTTTGTATGCCCCGTCTATGGGCGAGTACTCGAATAAGTAATCCCCTTGGGATAGAAACACCCCGTTTTCTGCCGCGACATCGATTGTGCAATCACCTGTTTGAACTCGAAGCTGACCATTGTGAACGACAACAATGTGAGATTGGTCTGAGTGAAATACTTCGTCAGATTTTTCATAGCGGGAAAAACTACGAATTTTTCGCGAGCTCGAGCCGACCTTTTCTGTGTTTAGTTGGCCTGACACATCCATTTTCTACCCTTCATTATTTTGAGTTTCTCAGTACGAGTGTTGAGAAACTTTCAAAGCAATACTTTGATTGTTGTTATTTCTAAGTACTGCTATATCAATTAAAGAAGCAAAGAAAAGAGCATAGAAGTTCATATCACTTACCATACCCCCCGAATAATTAGCGAATATCCTAAGCATTACCCTTACCTAAAGGTAAAAGTTTATCTTAGTAAACTCTGCTGTCCGTCTTTATTATTTTTATCAGATAGCGTTTATTATTAGCCAAAACTTAAATATCATTTCGTTATTAAAGTTTAGGATTTTTGTTATACATTAGAATAAAATTAAATAGATTATGGTATCGTTTATCGAACAAACTGAAATTTCCAAAATCTTGAAATTGTATGTTTTATAGCCTAAAACGCCAAGCCAACGTGTTCAAGGAGCGAGATATAATCATAAAGAATACTATTTTTGCAACAAGTATAAGTCTAAAAAGCAACTGACCCGATGACTTAAACCATGTGATTAATGTTTGTAAAAAACAACAAAACTTTCACAACAGGAAAGAGCAAATCTTTATTTTTAATAATTTAGTAAGGTCTAATTAAATGTAACCGATTACTTTTTATCTGGTTATTTTTTTGGCACGAGTATCAAGTTTTCCTGTTTTCCCTCCACTGAAAATAAATAGTTCTTTTCTTTTTCCGCTACAAGTTCCCCATTCGAGTATAGCTTTCCAATTATCTTCATGTTTCCGTCACCAGCTTGAATCGGTGCAATTAAAAATGAATACTGTACGGGTAATTGAACGCCTTGGTAGTGCTGCAACGCAGACCTAAGACACTGATTTTCAATCACTTTACATATTTCCACATCAAGAGACGTAATCGAAGGTGGAAAGTATCCATCGACAGAAACCCACCCATAGAGTGTCGCCTGACTCTTTGTGTCAAAGACACCTTCCCTTACAATCGGCACAGACTGACTACACCCACTTAGTAGGAATAGTCCGATAAAACCAGCCCATATAGAATTGTTCATTATGACACCATAAACTTATTTTATAGACTTAGTTCATTTTAATTTCACACAATTCTTTATGTAAAAATATAAAAGATCAACTTATATTTATACTACAAGCGGACAATAAATCGCATTCTTCAACAACACATATTTAACATTAGATTTAATTTCACTCTTAGAGACTGCACCTTAATACACTTTCAATTAGGTGGGTATATTAGAGAACAAAGATATTTAAATATCTAAGAAGCACCACAATATGCATCAGAGCACATTTGTTATCGCTGTTCTATTTAGCTCACCGAAATTAAAAACCAAAATATAATAACAACCGACCAATATTGATAAACACGAAGAGATACATCTAATATTTTCCTTGATAAAATTTCAAAAGGGACTATTCCTATGTCAGCACGCCAAACTATCGATGAGATTTTGCTAAAGTTTGCTCATCAAATAGGCTTGCCTGCACTGCATCTAACGGAAAATGAAGTAAGCTTAGCGTTTGATGATAATCTAAGAGTGCATATCATCTTTCATCCTGAATCGACAACCCTCCAGCTCGAAGCTGAGATTGTTGGTCTTCAAATCGTTAATTCCGATCTCTATCGTTCTTTCCTAGCCTTTAATTATCACTGGCCTGAGCATCAATTATTCTTTAGTTTAGATAATCATCGACATGTACTCTGTTTAAACCGACTCATTAACATTAAGCGACTGGATTATGAGTATTTTGAAACTGCTTTGGCGGAATTGTTGACGCAAAGTGAGTCGTGGGAGTCGTTATTGTCTGCTCATGTCGCCACTGCTGAGGTAGCTCCGATGCCACAAACTTTAGACTTAAGAGTTTAGGTGTCTCTATGTCCAACGACATCCAATCTAAATACACTAACTTACCGGTTCATGAAGTAAAGCAAGCGCAGCAAAGTGATGCTCTGCCACAAGGAACGTTTCATGGCCGCAAAGTGACCCTACTCTCTTCATCAGAAAGCAGTTTGGCTCGAATGAGCTCTAAAAGAGAACTTAGCGAATGTTTAAACCAGTTTGCGAGTCTTGAGTCTTGTAATCGCGTCTTGGATTTTGATCAGCAGTTTAGTCTTGAAAAGCAAAACACCGCGGTCGAAAAACTACTTGAACGAAAAGTAGCCGTAATTCAACGTTCCTGAGCACGCAATATAGATGGGTTCAAAATATAAATTTCACGTATACACACCCTCCCACCCGCAAGCCCATGCAATAAAAAACCCCGAAGGCTCGGGGTTTTGGTTAGTACTGCTTTTTCTTTGTTAACTACTTCATTTAGAAGAAGCCTAGTGGATCAACACTGTAGCTAATCAATAGGTTTTTCGTATTTTGGTAGTGATCCAACATCATCTTATGTGTTTCGCGGCCGATACCCGACTTTTTATAGCCACCGAACGCAGCGTGTGCAGGGTAAGCGTGGTAACAGTTAATCCAGATTCGACCAGCTTCGATATTACGGCCCATACGATATGCGACGTTCGCATCACGCGTCCAAACGCCTGCGCCTAAGCCATATTCGGTGTCGTTCGCGATTTCTAATGCTTCCGCTTCATTTTTAAACTTAGTGATGGCAATGACGGGGCCAAAGATTTCTTCTTGGAAGATTCGCATCTTGTTGTGGCCTTCCAACATTGTTGGCTGAATGTAGTACCCCTGGTTGATAGACTCTGGCTGTTCTGAAACACCACCACCAAAGACCACTTTTGCGCCTTCTTCACGGCCAATTTCGAGGTAACTTAAAATCTTATCAAACTGTTCTTGAGAAGCTTGGGCGCCTACTTGAGTATCGGTATCGAGCGGGTTACCTTGCTTGATTAACTGCGCACGTTCCGTCAATTTCTCTACAAACTTATCGTAAATCGCTTCATGAACTAATACGCGAGATGGACAGGTACAAACTTCGCCTTGGTTGAAGAAACCAAGTAGCGTACCTTCGATACACTTGTCGAGGTACTCATCTTCGTAATCGAAAATATCTGAGAAGTAGATATTTGGAGATTTACCACCCAACTCAACAGTCGAAGGGATCAAGTTGTCTGCTGCACATTTTAGAATATGATTGCCAACTTGTGTTGAGCCCGTAAATGCGAGTTTCGCAATGCGGTTGCTGGTTGCAAGCGATTGGCCCGCTTCTGAACCAAAACCATTAACAACGTTGATGACGCCCGGAGGCAGTAGATCACCGATCTTTTCCATAAGAACCAGAATCGACGTTGGAGTTTGTTCTGCTGGCTTCAATACCACGCAACAACCTGCCGCAAGTGCCGGTGCCAGTTTCCAAGCCGCCATCAACATAGGGAAGTTCCAAGGGATGATTTGACCAACTACGCCAATCGGCTCTGGGAAGTGATAGCTTGCCGTGTGCTCATCCAGCTCCGCCGCACTGCCTTCTTGCGCGCGAATGCAGCCAGCAAAGTAACGGAAATGATCCACCACCAAAGGTAAATCCGCAGCCAAGGTTTCACGAACTGGTTTGCCGTTTTCCCATGTTTCTGCAACTGCAAGTTCTTCTAAATGCTGCTCAATACGATCAGCAATTTTCAGCAAGATGTTCGAGCGTTCAGTCACACTGGTTTTTGCCCATTTAGTTCTGATGTTGTGTGCCGCATCCAATGCTAAGTTGATATCCGCCTCGCCAGAACGAGCAACTTTACAATACGCTTGTCCGTTGATTGGTGAGATATTGTCAAAGTACTCACCGCCCGTTGGTTTTACCCATTCCCCACCGATAAAGTTATCGTAATGCGATTTAAAGTTAACAATGGCATTTTCACTACCTGGCTGTGCATAGATCATAACTCTTCCTTTTGTTTCTCGTTCAATGTGTTATTGCAGTGTCGTATCGCACTGTTCACAAAGAGCATTACGCAAGTCACACGCCAACTACACCACACTTGTTGTTAATTAAATGTAAAACTATGATTACCAAGCGATAACAAACCAAGTGAGCGATGTTTGAGCGGATGTATGGTGTGAACACCAATGTTCAAGTGTTCCAAAATGGCACACCCTCACTGTGACAAAATGGTACAGTCATGGAACTTCAACACATTAGCGATAACAATTGGCTTTCAACTTCATGGATCCGAAGTGAACAGGCGGGTTTAAAACAGCGTCGACGCCCTGAAGATATTCGAGTGACACCAGCGACACTTCAAGATAGGCGTCACCAACTCAACTTCTTATTGGAAACCGTCACCCAGTTTGCTCTCCCGCTGTTTAATCAGCTTTTTGCTCATAGTGACAGCCGCTTAATTCTGACGGATGCCGACGGCGTCATCATCGGCAGTTGGGGACAACCTAAGTTCCGCGAGAAGTTGACCGAAATTGCGCTAAGCTCTGGTGCGTGCTGGCAAGAAAAGGTCAAAGGCACCAACGCGATTGGGACTGCGATAGTTGAAGCAAAACCGGTCTCAGTCATCGGCGATCAACACTTCATCCAACATCATCGTTTTATTAGCTGCTCGGCCAATCCTATTTTCGATCATCTTGGTCATTTGATTGGCGTGCTAGATATCACCAGCGAACAAAAGAAACATGATTTCTCAACGCAAGTGCTGGTACAGAACATGGTTCAGCAAGTTGAAAATCAATTGCTTAACTTGATTCCACAAGGGCATATTCGTGTGGATTTGGCGTGTGAAAAAGGCTTACTAAACAGTGGATGGCAAGGCATTATCATCGCTAATGAAGATGGACAGATTCTCGCGCACAACCAAGTTGCTTCTCAGCTCCTCGCGCAACAAAACGTCATCGGGCAATCGCTCGACGACATTCTTTCTATCCAAAGTGCCGACCATCCTTTCGTGTTCAAAACAAAGCCGTTGACCGACAAAAAAGTGAAGTCTCGTTCCGTTACCGCTTCCAATGATCTGCATTACGGCGATTCTACTGTCGAACATTGCTGGCAACAAGCCAATCGCGTTATCGATAAAGACATCAGCTTACTGATTCTCGGAGAAACTGGGGTTGGTAAAAATGAGTTTGTGAAAGCGCTACATAAAAACAGCCAGAGAAAAACGGGGCCGTTGGTTTCCGTCAACTGTGGCGCACTACCGAAAGATTTGGTTGAGTCCGAATTGTTTGGCTACGTAGCTGGTGCATTTACTGGCGCAAACAGCAAAGGCTATCAGGGAAAAATTCGCCAAGCGCACAAGGGGATTTTGTTTCTGGATGAAATCGCAGATTTACCCTTGGAAGCTCAAAGCCGCTTGCTGCATGTATTACAAGATAAAACCGTGCTTCCTGTGGGTTCAAACCAAAGTGTTCAAGTCGATACGCAAATCATTGCGGCCACACATAAAGATCTCGAGAACTTGGTTAGCGAAGGATTGTTCCGTCAAGACTTATACTATCGCCTCAATGGTTTGATCATCGAATTGCCTCGCTTCGAAGAGCGAGATGATAAGCAACAACTGATCGAGAATATTCATCGACGTCACGCTGAATCTGAACAACAACTCTGTCCTCACCTACTTTCTCTGCTGCTTTCTTACTCTTGGCCAGGAAACTTGCGTGAACTTGATAGTTTAATCAAAGTATCCGCGTTAATGGCGCAAGGTGAAGAAACGTTAGAGCTCGCTCACGTACCGACTCACTTGAGTAAGAAACTCAGCCAAGCTCAAGACGTAACAACCTCTGCCGAACCCACGTTAGAACTGCGTGCAACCGTCGAAGACAAACTGCTCAAAACATATCAAGCCAATCAGGGGAACATAAGCAAAACATCTCGTATGCTTGGCGTCAGTCGAAATACGATTTATAGAAAGCTGAAAAGCCTCGGCATATTGGGTTAATCCATAACCTCAGATACAAAAAGAGCACCTTTGCGGTGCTCTTTCTATTTGAAACCTAGCTTACAGGCCGCCTTGTTGTTGAGCCTGTTTTACTAATGCCTGACGTTGAGTTTCCTTCTCAGAGATCACTTGGTTGTCCTTGTGTATTTCCTGATCCAATTCTGCCGGAATGAAAACAAAGTACTTGTTAAGAGTCATCTTAGAACCTCAATTTGTTGTGTTAATCACCTTCTTGGTCAACGTAAACAACACCAGAAAAACACGTTTTACTGGATCCTTGTTGCTGGTTTCAAAAAATAGAGGATGTTCATTTATTAAACATCCTCCATGTGGGCGCTAATTATAGGCGTAGTTCAAAGGCTTACCTAGCACTCTTTTTCGCCTTTCTTGCAACCTTAGTTTCATTCTCAAATCTGATGCAATCACACATATTCAATAAAGTATTGTTAAGCAAAGAAAAGTGATTTTCATCGTGACTGATAATGAGGATGAGCTTCCCGGAATTATTGACTTGAAATTACGCCTAGTAAACTCGAAGGCTGCAATAATAGCGTTAAAAGGCCTTAATCCGCACAGCAAAAACTTTGAAGTGATAGACAAATGCATTCATATATTTGTAAATCCGTTTATGGATTTGTCTACCAGTTCAATATTTCACCTTTTTTGAGAAATCTTTAGCCGATTTTTTGTGTGAAACGCCAAAAAAGAACAGACAATCAAAGCGTGGTATATGACCACACTTGTCTATCCCCACTCAGCTTTGGGAGGCGTTTATGAAAAGTAACAAACTTGGCCATGTGATGTCTTTCAGCAGAATGTTTTCCTTCATTGCGTTTTTGACGGCTACATTCGCATGGATTCTCAGCATGTATGCCCTATTTACTGTTTCTGTAGTGGCTCTTGTGGTCAGCGCAATTCTCTACCTCAAAGACAGGTTTTATCAAAACAAGAAAACGACCACTGAAAAGAGCGCCTAGGCGCTCTTTGAATTTCATAAAGCCAGACACAAAAAAAGGATGCCAATTGGGCACCCTTTTGCTTTTATCCGTTTACTGACTGCGGATTAAACGTCGTAAGTTGTAGACGCTGTGTCGCCGCCTGTACCAGTCCAGTTAGTGTGGAAGAATTCACCACGCTCACGGTCGATACGCTCGTAAGTGTGAGCACCGAAGTAGTCACGTTGAGCTTGCAGTAGGTTCGCAGGTAGACGAGCTGTTGTGTAACCGTCTAGGAACGTTAGTGCAGAAGTCGTACATGGCATTGGGATGCCTGCTTCCAGAGACTTAGCTGCAACTTTACGCCATGCTACTAGGCTGCTTTGTAGGATACCTTTGAAGTAATCATCAGAGCCTAGGAATGCTAGTTCTGGGTTTGCTTCGTATGCATCACGGATGTTGCCTAGGAACGCAGAACGGATGATACAACCACCACGCCACATAAGAGCAACGTTACCGTAGTTTAGATCCCAGCCATTCTCGTTTGATGCTTCGCGCATTAGCATAAAGCCTTGAGCGTAAGAGATGATCTTAGACGCTAGAAGCGCTTGACGTAGTGCGTCAACCCACTCTTGCTTGTCACCTTCTACTGGCGTGATTGTCTTACCGAACAGTTTCTCAGCTTCAACACGTTGATCTTTTAGTGCAGATAGGCAACGAGAGAATACTGACTCAGAGATAAGCGTTAGTGGAATACCTAGGTCTAGTGCGTTGATACCCGTCCATTTACCTGTACCTTTTTGGCCAGCAGTGTCTAGGATTTTTTCAACTAGAGGTTCACCATCTTCGTCTTTGTAGCCAAGGATGTCAGCCGTGATTTCAACTAGGTAGCTATTTAGCTCAGTGTTGTTCCACTCAGCGAATACCGCTTGCATTTCATCTGCAGACATACCAAGGCCGTCTTTCATGAACTGGTAAGCTTCAGTGATCAGCTGCATGTCGCCGTATTCGATGCCGTTGTGAACCATCTTAACGAAGTGACCTGCACCATCGTTACCAACCCAGTCACAACAAGGCTCGCCAGCGTCAGTTTTCGCAGAAATACCTTGGAAGATAGGCTTAACCGCTTCCCAAGCTTCTGGAGCGCCGCCAGGCATGATAGATGGGCCAAAACGTGCACCTTCTTCACCACCAGATACACCTGTACCGATGAAGTGGATACCTTTTTCGCGTAGTGCTGCAACGCGACGGTTTGTATCTGGGTAGTTCGTGTTACCACCGTCGATGATGATGTCGCCTTTGTCTAGTAGAGGGACTAGAGCGTCGATGAATTTATCGACAACGTCACCTGCGCGAACCATTAGCATCACTTTACGTGGCGTTTCTAGCTTCTCTACTAGTTCTTCTAGAGAGTATGCACCGATGATGTTCGTGCCTTTCGCTGGTCCTTCCAGAAACTCGTCTACTTTGGCAGCAGTACGGTTGTGAGCTACCACTTTAAAACCGTGGTCGTTCATGTTTAGGATAAGGTTTTGACCCATTACCGCTAGGCCAATTACACCGATATCACCTTTCATTGTTTCTCTCCAATTTTGTTTCATTGACGAGCAGCGTTTAAGCAATTTTTGCTGCTGCGTCCAAATCTAAATACCATTCCGTCAGGCCAGATTTCGCTTGAATCTTAGCCGCTGGGTATGGCAGTGCGTGTGCAGGTGAACTGTTGATCTCTTCAACGATGTCCGCTTTTCCTGCACCAAGCACTAAGTAACTGATGCGTTTTGCTGCTTCTAAAACGCGTGCCGTTTTTGACACACGAAGCTGGCCTGACTCAGGATGAGGCGCCACAAGAGATAGATTCGCATCATCATAATTGGTTTGGCCAGGGAACAGAGAAGCGGTGTGACCATCTGCACCAACACCTAATAAGATCCAGTCAAACACAGGGGTTCCGTTTTCAGTCGGAATCACCTCTGACATCTCTTTCGCAAAGCGTTCCGCTTCCACTTTAGGGTCATCTTCACCGCGTATACGGTGGATGTTTTCTGTTGGAATGTTTACTTGGCTAAACAGTAGCGCGTTCGCTTCTCCGTAGTTGCTTTCCGCATCGTCAGGTGCGACACAACGTTCGTCACCCCACCAGAAGTGGAGATTTTGCCACTGAATAGAGGTTGCGTAAGCCTCTGAAGCCAACAGTTTGAACAGCATTTTAGGAGTGCTGCCGCCAGAAAGAGAGATGTGAACAGGTCGGCCCATTTCGCTGAACGCTTTCATGTCGTTAGCTAGGCTTTCAACTACCTGCTCTGCTGTTTGGTAGATCTTATGGTTGATCATAGTTCACAGTAATCCGTATCTGTTAAGTTTTTACATGGGAAGCGCCAAGCGCGACCATCACGCTGTAGCAGGTCGTCTGACTCTTTAGGACCCCATGTGCCGCATGCGTACCCGAAGAGGGATTGTGGATCTTGTTTAAAATCTAAAATTGGCTGTACGTACTGCCAACACGCTTCCACCGCATCACTACGTGCAAATAGCGTAGCATCACCATTCAAAGCATCAAGTAGAAGACGCTCATACGCAGTTAGCATTTGCGTTTCTTGTAGGTCAGCGTAATGGAAGTTCATTTTCACTTCTTTCGCTTCAAAACCTGCGCCTGGCTCTTTCAAGCCAAAGCTCATTTGAATGCCTTCGTCTGGCTGAATGCGAATGATCAGCTTGTTTTCTGGTGCGTTTTGACCAAACACTGGGTGCGGTGTTTGTTTAAAGTGGATAACCACTTCAGTAACGCGTGTTGGAAGACGCTTACCAGTACGCACGTAGAATGGCACGCCATTCCAACGCCAGTTGTTAATGTATGCTTTCAAACCGATGTAAGTTTCGGTACGAGAATCATCTGCAACCCCCGGCTCTTCACGGTAGCCACGTAGACTTTGTCCACGAACTTCAGAAGCGGTGTATTGACCTAATACTAGATCGTTACGCAGAGCGTTTTCGTCCAAAGGTTTTAGACACTGGAGTACTTTAACGACTTCATCACGCATCGAATCTGCATTGATCTGTGCAGGTGGCTCCATACCCACCATCGCCAATACTTGTAGCAGGTGGTTTTGGAACATATCGCGCACGGCACCCGAGTTGTCGTAGTAACCACCACGCTCCTCTACGCCGAGGAATTCTGCGCCCGTGATTTCAACATAATCAATGAAGTTACGGTTCCAAAGCGGCTCAAACATCGCGTTTGAGAAACGAAGTACAAGAAGGTTTTGTACCGTCTCTTTACCTAAGTAATGGTCAATTCGGTAGATTTGATGCTCTTGGAAGTGCTCGTGAATTTCTTTATCCAGAATACGCGCTGATTCAAGGTCATAACCGAATGGTTTCTCAATAATCAGGCGTTTCCAACCATCTTCTTCTTTGTTTAGGCCGTGTGCTGCAAGACTTGCAGGAATCACACTGTATAAACTTGGTGGGGTTGCTAAGTAGAAAAGCGTATTGCGCTGATCGAAACGATATTCGTCAGCAAGTTGGTCTAAACGAGAAGATAGCTTACTGTAATCTTGTGTGTCAGAAGTATTGATAGCTTGGTAGTGCAGATGGTTAATAAATGCATCAAGCGTTTCTGGCTCAGTCTTTTCCATTTCCTGAAGCGATTTTTTCAGCTTCGCGCGGTAAGACTCATCACTGTATTCAGTGCGACTTACACCCAGAATGGCAAAATTTTCTGGAAGCTGCTTGTTCGCATAGAGGTGGTATAAAGCAGGAATGAGCTTACGATATGTAAGGTCACCTGAAGCACCAAAAATAACGATGCTGCTGTTTTCTGGTATTACCATCATCTTTCCCTTAAAAACGAGGTACTTATTGTGTGCCCGGATACGGCTAAAGGATGAGCCAACCCTATCAATGGCACCTCAAAATAGAAAATTGGTCTTACCTATTACGTTGATAGGTAAAGTCTATAGGCCCAAAGAACCTCAAGAAGTAGCACTCCCAAATCTGTTGGAAGCACGACGTATTAAGGTCATTTAGGTCACTTATGTCTCAAAAGTACACACTGTACTCGCTGGAGGAGAGTCCGACACGGTGCAGTATTGTCTACGACTATTTGATTTACATCAACACTTGCCAGTGCAAACGTTTAAATAAGTTACACAAAACATCATAAATATTTGTATTTTATGGATAAAAAAAGTTGCACTAACGTAAGACAAAAATTAAGCAAAAACTCTAATATGGACAATTCTTACCCACTCTTGCAATCCATTACAATTTTATTGTGATCTATGTAGCCTGAATTTTATCCTCTCACTCTATTGATAATGATACTCAATTAAAGATAATGAGGATACTATTAATGCGAAAGTAGAACGCCATGAAACCAGGCACAAAGAATCTGCACCCGATAAACCGAATACACTCTGTGCTTGATTACATTCACAACAATCTAGATATCGCACTTAGTTTGGATGAAATCTCGAAAGCAAGCTGCTGGTCACGTTGGCAACTGCAACGCGTTTTCCAGCAACACACTGGCGTATCCGTCGCTCACTATATTAGAGAGCTAAAACTAAGCCTTGCGGCTGAACGCTTAATCCATACATCAGATCGCTCGTTAGATATTGCGATAGAAATGGGGTTTGCGTCTGAACATGCATTTAGTCGAGCGTTCAAAAATATGTTTTCAAAGAGTCCTCGGGATTATCGTAAAGCTCAGCAACTAACGGGCTTGAGGCAACCTTTAACGTTGCGCGAGACACCAGAAGACGAAAATAGACATAAGTGCTTTATCGAAGTTCGAATAGAAACAAAACCTGCTTTTGTGCTTGCTGGTTATCATGAACCTATTTATGGATTGTTTTCCGCAACGCCCAACTTCCAATCCAAAGTGCCCTCTCTGTGGTCACAGCTCTATTCATCTGAAAACCATACTCATCTGGAAAGAAACTATCTTGGTGTGATTGACGTAACAAAAGCGTATTCAAGCAACCAGCAACTCGAGTATTGGGCCGGTTATGAGTACAACTCTGCGTCAAGAACTTCAATATCCAAAGGCTCTACGCAAGAACCAGATCTTCTGGTTGTTCCTAAGCAAACCTACGCAGTGATTACGCACATAGGTAAAGCATTAAATCTAGCGGCGACGCTTGAGTGGTTCATTTTGCACTGGCTCCCCTATTCCAATTATCACGGTATTGATGGCTACGAGTTAGAAGTTTATCCAGAAGACTATGATGTTGAGAGCGAGAACGCCCAAATGCATTACTGGATACCTGTCAAACCGAACGAAGCCATGCCCATTAGATAGAAGCCTAAGCACTTAGGTTCTGGCTTTGCACCAAATTGTTAACTTTTCCTATTTCTTTCGCTATAGAATGCAAACAACAATCATTATCAACAAATAAAAGTAGTGGAATTAATAAATATGGAAAGTCCGAATCGATTTCATCGTTCTGCGGTTGCAGTCGTGGTATCCGCGCTTATTGCTGGTCACGCCAGTGCCACTGAGAGCACTTCTCAGCACGAAACTATCACAGTACTTGGCGAAACATACCGAAACACCGCAACTAAAACCGTTTTAGAACCGGAAGAAACGCCGCAAGCGATCACGGTAATCACTAAAGATGACATGGACCTACGCGGCGTAAACTCAGTGAGCGAAGCATTGCGTTACGCGCCTGGCGTAAATACAGAGCTGCGTGGCGGTGCCGTTTCTCGCCTTGACCTATTCAATATTCGTGGTTTTATCAACTACACCAACTTTTATGATGGTCTGCCTTTACTTTACAATGGTTGGAACCTTCAACCTCAGGTCGATTCCGTTGCCCTTGAACAAATCGAGGTTTTTAAAGGGCCAACGTCTGTTCTTTACGGCAATATTCCACCAGGAGGTATGGTCAATATTATCGCCAAGTCGCCTCAGTCAACACCTTCGCACTCTGTCTCGATTAGTACTGGGACTAACAGCCTAAAAGAACTGACGTTCGACACCACAGGACAAATTGGTGATTCTAATGTTGATTACCGTATTATCGGCCTCGCAAAACAGCGAGATGGTCAAGCCGATACTTCTGAAGACGAACGTTATGTCCTCGCTCCATCTTTCAATTGGCAAGCGACAGAAAGCACCTTAGTCAACGTGAATGTTTACTATCAAAATGATCCATCAGCAGGTATCTACACGACCGTGCCAGCGTCTGGCTCAGTGATTGACAACCCACTTGGCTCGATGTCACCAAGCACTTATTTGGGGGATGAGGACTGGAACACTTACGAACGCGAAGTTCTGATGATGGGTTACAAAGTCCAACACGACTTTAACAACAATTGGCAATTTCTACAGAATGCCCGCTACATGACCGCCGATGCCTATCAGGAAAACACATATAACGGCGCACTTGAGGCGGATAACCGTACCGTTGGTCGAAATGCTTATTTAACCGATGAAAAGTCCAAATCTTTTGTGATTGACAACCAACTATCTGGCTACGTTAAAACAGGAAATTTTGAACATAACTTATTGTTCGGGCTTGATTATCAGTATCTAGATTCAGATGTAAAATACAAAGACACGCTTGGGTATTCGCTAACTCAGGACATTTTTAATCCTGACCACAACAGCATTGATCGTAATGCACTAAATTTCCAATACAAACAAAACTTAGGTATCAAAACGAAGCAGATTGGCGTTTATTTCCAAGATCAAGTTCGTTACGACCAACTTGTAATGATTGCGGGTCTTCGTTGGGATAAATACGATTCAAATACAGACGCCGTGAGCGATTACCTAGGAGCAATATCCAACAGCAAGGAAGAGTTAGACGACACCAACGTATCTTTCCGAGTCGGCGGTTTGTATGAACTCGACTTCGGCCTATCCCCATACCTTACTTACTCCGAGAGTTTTGAGCCGATTGCGGGTGCAGATGCCACAGGCAAAGCGTTTGAACCATCAACCGGGCATCAGTGGGAACTCGGTTTTAAGTACGCGCCATTGTCTGGCGATATTTCGGGTAATTTAGCGTTCTTCCATATTACGAAGAAAAACGCGATCTTGACCGACCCGAATAATCCTTATGCACCGAACTATCAAGCGGGCAAAGTGGTATCACAGGGTGTTGAACTAGAGACAAAGTGGCAAGCCACAACACAAGCTGATTTCACTCTAGGCTACACGTATACCGATATGGAGATTACCGAGGACAGTTATTACAACCAAGAAGGTAAAACGCCAGTTTGGGTACCTGAGCAAACGGCCTCTTTATGGGCCAATTACTTCTTTGAAGGAAATCTTTCAGGCCTTCGTACCAGTGCTGGCGTTCGCTATGTCGGAGAAGCACAAATTGATGCTCAAAACAGCGAAAAAGTGCCTGACTACACCTTGTTTGATTTGGCAGCAAGTTACGATTTCTCAACAGTATCTGAATCAATGAAAGGGGCTAGCGTCACCCTTTCTGCAAGCAATCTATTCGATAAAGAATACTATTCTTGTTACGACAAAAATAACTGTTGGTTTGGCGCTGAGCGCTCTATTGAAGCGAAGTTAGAATACAACTTCTAACCTCTTAGAGCGGAACAGCAGTAATTTGTAAAGCGATGGTTTCTACAATAAGCCATCGCTTTTTATTTTGCATAGAGCATCAATATAAACGCTACCGCGTCACTTTTTTATAGCACCTTTCAGGCCTACCTACCGACCCATAGTTTAAATCAGCCTCTAGTTCACCAGTGCTGATCAGATACTCCAAATAGCGCCTTGCCGTTGTTCGGCTCGCACCGATCTTTTCGCCTGCCTCATCAGCGGTCAGCACACTACCATTTGGGAACAACTCTCTGATCTTATCCAAGGTTACACCATCAATCCCTTTCGGTAATCGGTTCGGCAAGTTGTCTTGATTGACGTGAGACTGCAGCATTTTATCAACGAGGTTCTGATCCAAACTCTCTGCGATGTCTAGTTGTTGGCGTTGGGACACATACTTTTTCAGTGCGGCATCTAAGCGTGGAAACATCACTGGTTTGAGTAGGTAATCAACGACTCCCCCTCTCATTGCCTGTTGTAGCGTATCGACATCCCTTGCCGCGGTAATCAAAATGACATCACACGTTTGGTTGTTCGCACGTAATGTATTGAGTATCTCAAGCCCTGTTCCATCAGGAAGGTATACATCCATCAACAAGAGGTCTGGCTTAAGAATATCGAGTTGCATTTCCGCTTCTATTCTCGTGGTCGCAATGCCGACCACTTCCAAACCTGCCAATTGGCTCAAGTATTTGTGGTGCAGCTCAGCAATAGCCAGATCATCTTCAATGATCATTACGCGAGTCGCCATACTCATAATTGTTCTTCCTTGGGTAAATACACCGTTATTCTTGTTCCATAATTTGTGTTGGGCGTCATCTCAACATGGCCGTGATATCGAGTAGCCAACTGGTTGACAAGATGCAATCCTACCCCCCGATTTTGACGAGATTTCGTCGACACCCCTTTTTTAAATAGCGCCTGCGGCTCTATATCGCTTGGTAAACCACAGCCTTGATCTATCACCTCAAGTATCACTTCATTTCCGTAATCGCTCACTGACACATCGATATTTCTGCGCTCCGATGCGACATTCGATTCATCACGAATCGAGGTTAACGTTGCGTCGAAAGCGTTATCAATTAAGTTGCCCAGAATGGTGACAAGGTCTTCCGAATTTAGCCACTCAGGCAGAGGCTCCAAACGACTGCCTTCTTCAACCACCAGCTGTAAGCCTAACTCGCGAGCACGTTCTGTTTTTCCAAGCAACATACCAGCAATTAACGGGTCTTTAACGGTGTCTCTTAAAAATTCGATCATCGCTTGATAGTGTGCGGTTTCTTGCCCAATTAACTTTTGTACGGCATCCAGCTCACCCATCTGAACTAACCCGCTAATGGTGTTTAGCTTATTTCGATGCTCATGGGTTTGCGAACGTAATAAATCTGCATATTCTTTGGTTTGTGATAACTGCTCGGTTAGGTCGTTGATTTCATCCCTTAAACGGAAACTCGATACTGCCCCCACTATTTTTCCATCCACATAAATTGGCGAACGGTTTGCGATCAGACGTTTATGATTAAGGAATATCTCAATATCATGATCTTCCTGTCCGGTTTCTAGCACCGTATATAAGTCACTATCGCGTAACGTCTCAGTCAACGGTTTATTAAGAGCTGCCTCTCTATCAATACCGAGAATCTGACAGGCGCTACGATTGATCGAGCGAAGTATCCCTTGGGCATCAATACTTAACACGCCTTCTTTAATGGTACTCATCGTCACTTCTAATTCGCCGTACAACCGCCCTATCTCTTCAGGCTCGAACCCCAAAATGGCGCGCTGAAACTTTCTCGACGCATAATTGGATACAATGGCATTAGCGACAACAACTACGATGACCATTAAAATCAAAAAGGCCAAAAATGGCTCGATGCGGTCTTGCAGCCGGTCAAGCAAATAGCCAACCGAAACCACACCAATGATGTTGCCTTGCTCGTCAAAAATCGCAGCTTTACCACGAACTGAATAACCTAACGAGCCCTGTGCCGTCGAAACATAAGACAATCCCTGCTCTAGCGCTCGACGATTGTCGCCACCTCTCATTGGCTTGCCCAACCGCTCATCAACAGGGTGGATTAAGCGTACTCCCTTATGGTCGCCAATAACGATGAATGCAGCACCAATGGCTTCGGTTAATTCTCGGAAACGAAGTTGGTATGGCTGAGGATTTTGGGTTGTGACCATTTCGCGAACAACGGCGGAGTCTGCTAAAAAACGGGCAACACCCAGTGCTTTTTCTCCCATTTCTTGCTCTTGATTGATTTTGAGATAAGTGAATCCTGCAGCGACAAGTAATAGAAGCTCTATCAACCCCGACAGCGTCATAATAATGAGCATTCGCTTACGAAAGCTGATCGTTTTCCAACTCATTGATACATCCTTATGATTCACTCCCAAGGGATCACGTTAACACTCAGTTAACAGCATGGCTTTGTTGCGGTGATAAATCTGTGAGGAAGACAAGCAAACCGCAGAGTTTACGGTTAATTAATCGACGAGCTGAAACATAAAATTACAACCATTCACCAAATTCAGCATTCCTCTCTGATACTCAATTCCATACATAAATTGCCCTTTAAAACATGATCGTGATCACATCGATTTTAGCGGTTTTTGAGGCGTTTTTAGACTTTCCAACGTATAATTTTTAATCAACGAAACCATTGAGAGTTTCGGTTAGAAAGCAGTGAAGCTGGAAGTCTATTAAAAGCTCAACATTGATGTCAGTGATTTGGACACAAATAAAACAAAACACAAATACTGACTATATGACAAACACTTAGACACCATCTGAAAACTGGAAAACTATAAACAGAGGTGCATTTATAGTTAGAAGGAACACCAAACATGGAACGCGATACCTTTGGAATATGCCTGAATAAGGCCATGCTGTCAGAGAATATGTATTCAACGTTTACACACGTCAGGGCTTATGAAAAAAACGGAGGCGGTACTTCTGATCTCAAGGTCCTGTTATCGTTCCCTCAAATGAGTGGAAAAGACTTATTGAATACGATGCGAGGTTCTCGTCAGCTCGAGTGGAGAGCAGAGTTTCACTGTCCATATACGAAGTAAACTTGTAACATCTCCCGCGCCCAGCACAAACATAACTGGGCGCATACTACTATCCAATTTCCCCTCCTACTTAACACCAAGTTACGAATCCTTTATATTAGAGCTTATACTCTACGACAAAGCAGCCATTATGAAAAAAACAGGAAAGTTTTGGATACTGGGCTTACTTAGCAGCTCGATTTCCCTTGCCTGTCATGCGGCACCGATCACTTTTGATACCGCATGGCAGCTATTGCTAGAAAACAACTATTCTCTTAAAGCTCAACGCTCAAACGTCGAGAATTACCAATACCAAGAGAGTGCCACCAGCAATCTCAACTTACCTCAGGTTACCATTGGCGCGAATTACACGCGTTTAGATACCGATATCACGCTGTCGGGAAAACAGATCCTAGACAGCACAGGAACACACATTAACGTACCTCCTGCTTTTCAACCTATTTTTGGTGCCTTAGCTAATACCACTTCGACCATAACCGAACGAGATATTTTCTCTTCGTCTATTCGTGCCATTTGGCCAATTTTTACTGGTGGTCGTATTTCTGCTGCTCAATCAGCAGCAGAAGGCAAAACAGATGAGGCTAAAAGCCAGCTTCTAATGGAACAACAAGCGCGCTTTGAAGATTTGTCGAAGTACTACTTTTCTGTCGTGCTGGCAAAGGAAGTACTCGCAACGCGGCAAGCGGTTGAAGCTGGACTAAAAAAGCATAGAGATTTTGCCATTAAGCTTGAAGAGCAAGGACAAATCGCACACGTTGAGCGCCTGCAAGCCGAGGCTTCTCTAGATAAAGCATCAGTAGAAACACGTAAAGCCGCCAGCGATTTGAGTATCGCTCAAGCAGCATTAGGTAAATTACTTGCACAAGATGACGCCGTAGAGCCCGCTGAATCTTTGTTTATCAACGACAGTCTTCCCCCTCTAACCGCTTTTGTCGATCAAACGTTGCTTACCTATCCGGGGTTAGACCTTCTGAGCGCTAAACACAAACAAGCCTCTAGCTTAATCAAAGCAGAAAAAGGGAAATACTATCCTGAAGTTTACCTTTACGGCGACTACAGCTTGTATGAAGACGACTCTCTCGCAAGCCAAATGAAGCCTGACTGGTTAGTTGGTGTCGGGGTGAGCATTCCACTGATTGAATCAACAGGGCGAAGCGAAAAAGTCAAAGCCGCTCAAAGCGTCGTCTCGCAGGTCGACTCATTAAAGTCCCAAGCCAAACAAGACTTATCGCTGTTAGTCCAAAAGACATACTTGGAGGCTCAGCAAGCCATTGATGAAGTACAAGGGCTCGCATCTAGCATTGAACTCGCTAACGAAAACCTGCGCTTGCGTGAAAAAGCATTTACTCAGGGTCTGTCGTCTTCTCTGGATGTTGTGGATGCACAACTTTATGTCGCGAGTATAGAAACACAACGTTCAGCGGCACGTTTCCGCTATTTAATATCTTTAACCAAACTACTCGCATTGAGCAGTGAAATGAACAGCTTCGAACAATATCAAAATACCGCTTATATCCCTGCTTCAACATCCAAAGAGGTGAAATAAATCATGGCAGCTAAATCACTAAAACCCGTTTTACTCTCACTTTGTGCTTTGGGTGTTGTCTCTTGGGTTGGCTATCAATTTTACCAAGCCTATCAACCTGAACCGATCCGCTTACAGGGATTAATTGAAGCCCAGCAATACAGCATTTCCTCAAAAGTTCCAGGGCGTATTGATGAGGTCATGGTCCGTAAAGGCGACGATGTAGAGAAAGGCCAGCTTATTTTTACCCTTCATAGTCCTGAAATTGAAGCGAAGTTAGAACAAGCAAAAGCAGGTGAAAAAGCGGCGGACGCCTTAGCTCAAGAAGCTGAGAAAGGCGCACGTGAGCAACAAATCCAAGCAGCAAAAGATCAGTGGATGAAAGCCAAAGCCGCTGCGAATTTAATGGAAAAAACCTACAATCGTGTGAATAACCTTTATAACGATGGCGTGGTTGCAGAACAAAAGCGCGATGAAGCTTTAACGCAATGGCAAGCAGCGAAATACACCGAAAGTGCCGCGTTTCAAATGTACGAAATGGCAAAAGAAGGCGCGAGAAGTGAAACCAAAGTGGCAGCGGCGGAAAAAGCGCGCATGGCATCAGGTGCCGTAGCCGAAGTAGAAGCGTATGCGAAAGATACTCAGATCTACAGCTGGTTTGACGGCGAAGTCTCTCAAGTTCTACTTCAAAGTGGTGAATTAGCACCTCAGGGCTTCCCGGTTGTTACTGTGATAGATACAGAAGATGCCTGGGCGACACTTAATGTGCGTGAAGATTACCTTCAACACTTTAAAAAAGGAGCAACCTTTGATGCCTATTTGCCTGCCTTAAATAAAAATGTTGAGTTCAAAGTAACGCATGTTGCCGTTATGGGTGACTTTGCAACGTGGAGAGCAACCGATGCTTCTCAAGGTTTTGATCTTCGTACCTTTGAAGTAGAAGCTCGTCCAGCTCAACCCGAACCTGAACTGCGTATGGGAATGAGTGTTGTCGTTGAACTTTAATCACAACCACTAGGTTAATGCTATGACGATTAAGATTTCACAGCGGCATATCTTACGACGAGACAAGTGGTTACTTTCGTGCCTTACTTGGATACCGATTTTGCTCGCGATGATGATTTGGGGAGTGTTCTCTGCGGGCATTGCCCGGGATCTGCCAATCGGTGTGGTTGATCTGCAACATTCCCAACTTTCTCGAAAGCTCATTCAATCTTTGGATGCGTCGTCGAGTCTGGCTGTTAATTATCACTACACCAGTGCAAGCGAAGCAAAAAATGCGATGATTGAAGGCGATATCTACGCTTACGCGGTCATCCCATCTAAGTTCGACCAAGATATTCTCCAACACCGCCAACCTCAACTTTCTGTCTTTTACAACAGTCAGTACATTTTGGTAGCGAAATTGATCAACTCTGCCGTTGCGCAAACACAAGGCTATTTCGACGCTCAGGTTGAAGTAATGAGCAACTTGGCTAAAGGTAACACCACAACGTTAGCAGCGGCTGGTCAGGCTGTACCCGTGTCGACACAAATAACCGCATTATTTAACCGTAACAATAACTACGCACAATTTTTGGTAACGGCTATCGTGCCAGCCATTTGGCAAATATGTATTGTAGTAAGCACTATTTTGATTCTTACCGCGCACTTTCGCATTTATGGTGGAAAGAATGGCTTTGCGTTTTTGGGCGAAAAGCCATACGCCAGGCTCACTTCCCTATTAAGTCAGTACATTCCGGTCTTTATGGCGCAAGGTGCGTTGTTCTTGTATTGGTTTTATTCCGTGCTTGATTGGCCAATGGAAGGCAGTTTTGTGGTTATGCTACTAGCACAATTAGCGACGGTTATCGCCTGTATCATTATGGGAGCGTTGTTCTTCTTCTTGTCGATGGATCCTGCACGTGCGATGAGTTTTGCTGGCGCGTTTACGGCTCCAAGCTTCGCGTTCATGGGAATTACATTCCCAGTTTCTGACATGAACACGCTCGCTTATGCATGGCGTTCATTATTGCCGATTACCCATTACATTGAAGTGCAAGTGAGTCAAGCAAGCTATGGAGCACCGGCCGCACAATCTTTAAGCTCGCTATGGCCTATGATTGGCTACGTTGTGCCCCTGCTCGTTACCGCAGCCTTGATGGGTAAACATCGAACAGCTTCATCAACACGCCAAGCGAAGGAGGCGGTATGACATTGTGGCAACTGATTAAAGCGGAACTGAAGGCCGTTCTAACCAATCCAGTCGTTACGTTGACCGTGTTTGGTGGTGTCGTATTTTACTCGTTTTTATACCCTTTGCCTTATGCACAACAAACGCCTCGTGAACAACCAATCGCGATTGTTAATTTAGATGGTAGTCAGACGAGTTTAAAGCTGGAACGTATGGTTGATGCCACTCCACAAGTCAACTTAGTTACTCGACTTCATACGATTGCCGATGCAAAACAAGCATTTTTACAACGAGAGATCACCGGTTTTTTAGTCATACCAGAACACTTTTACAAAGACCTAATGCTAGGTAAAAGCCCGACTCTAGCCTACGCTGCGGACGCCTCGTATTTTCTCGTGTACGGAACCGTGGTAGAGGGATTGGCCCAAGCGGGAGGCACATTAGGGGCCCAAGTGAAAGTCAGTAAAATGGTGATAGATGGTGTGCCCATGAGTGTGGCTAGCCATAATTACTCTGCTATTAAGCTTAATATGAAACCGACGTTCAACCCAACCATGGGTTACATCGAATACGTAGTGCCAGCAGTATTTGTTCTGATTTTACAACAAACGTTGATCATGGCGGTTGGATTACAGACGGGAACACAGCGTCATGGTCGTGGCTACTGGTCTCAAGTATCAACGGGATCGCTGCTGCTTGTGAGAACGTTAGTATTTGTGGCAATTTATTATTTACTCGGCGCCTATTATTTTGGTTTTAGCTTCGAACGTTTGAGCGTAAACCATATCGCCAACGCGGGCGAACTACTGGCCATGTTGTTCCCGTTCTTTTTAGGTTGCTGCGGACTAGGCTTCTGGCTGGGTTACTTATTACCTCGGCGTGAACTGGTTACCTTAGTCGTCCTCGTGAGCTCTATGCCTCTCATTTTCTTGGCGGGTTTTATTTGGCCGATTGAAGCCATTCCTGCTCCCCTACTATGGATTGCAGATTTAAGTCCAAGTACATGGGCGATCAAAGCTTTCTTAGCGCTAAACCAAATGGGGGCAACCTGGCAACAAGTCGCTCCACATTGGACGGCACTTTGGGCACTCACCGTGCTTTGGGGTAGCGTTGCGTACTGGATTGCTAAGCGCAATAACAAGCCAGTTGTAACAGAAAGTCTAAGTTGATTTCTCTCTACAGCTCAAAGATATAATCACAAATCAAAAACCTGATGGACGATCTGAGGGGCGAAGTATCGCCCCTTTTTTATTGGCGACGTTAGCCAACGTGATTGGAAAGTTCGTTTAGCATGCTTCAGCCTCTCTAAATGGCACCTTCGGAACGATCCCATGACCTTATCGACAAATAGTTGATTTTTTGGAAGCATTGTTTATGTCACATGTTGTAACATTGCTTACCTAACGTATTGTAACAAGAGAGAATTGGATGTCTAAAGCGGAATCATCTTCCAGAAAGTTAAGCTTTATTATTATTGGCCTCGTTTTTGTGGTTTGGCTATATAGCTTGTGGGCTGATCGAGTAACACCAATCACTGGCACCGCTCGGATTCATTCTTATCTTGTCCGTATTACTCCAGAGGTTTCGGGGAACCTAACTGAAATCCATGTTCGTAATAATCAAGTCGTCAATGCTGGTGATGTGCTTTTCGAAATTGATCCAAGAGATTATCAAATTAATCTGCGTTTAGCCGAAGCAAACTTAGCCATTGCTGGCCAAAACATTGGAGCCAACACCGCGGCTGTTGAAGTGGCACAAGCTAAGGTCATTGAATCACTCGCAGCTCGAGACAACGCAAGAGAACAAGCAGCTCGCGTAACCGAGCTCGCCGCAAAAGGGGTATTGAGTAAATCTGAGCTAGACAACGCCATCGAAGCTAAAGCACGAGCTCAAGCCACATTAGAGGCAGCAGAAGCGTCCTTAGCTCAAGCCAAGCATAATCTTGGTCCCGAAGGGCAAGATAATCCCCAGATTCTCGCAGCTATAGCAAATCTTGAAAAAGCGCAACTCGACTTACAACGAACGAAAGTGATTGCTCCATCAAAGGGGATCGTTTCTAACTTACAACTCACTGTTGGGCAAAAAGCGACGACTGGCTCACCTCTTGTCACTTTCATTGATCCGAGAGGCGTGTGGGTATCAGCGCTTGTTCGCGAAAACTCACTCGAGCATGTTCGTGCGGGACAAAAAACAAAGATTGTGTTGGATGCTTTACCTGGCAGAGTGTTTGAAGGGCGAGTAGAAAGCATTGGTTGGGGTACTGGTGGCAGTAACGACGTCGATCCGACAACTGGCTTTTTGGTTGCAGACAATAATTCCTTAAATGCACAGCGCTATCCTGTAAATATTGTTTTTGAAGGCGGAGATATTCCCGAAAACGTACGTTATGGTTCGAAAGCAACGGTCGCTTTTTTAACTGAGCAAAGCACCTTTGGAGAGTGGCTGGCCTCTTTCTGGATGAGAGTGTTGAGTATCTGGACTTATGTTTCATAGTTCAGTAAATCCAATCATTAGATTGGTTTTCACTCCGATTCTTTTACTGTTTTACTTACAGTATTCAGGTGCGCCTACTCCCTTTATCGCGCCAATATTCGTTGTGATTTTTCTAACTCTGATGCCATCTAAGCCCCCGTTCAACATGATGTTGAAATTGCTGGTAATACTCTCACTTCTCAGCTTTGGCATCGTAACTTTAGCAGGAGCGCTCATGAGCTCTCCTAGTGGCTTCTTACTGTTTACTTGGTCACTTCTCTGTTGGAGTTATTACCGAAGTCATCGCGATCCCAAAGACATCGTTTCGACACTCACTTTGATTGTTGTATTGATTATCGTGGTCACAAGCCAACAAATGGGGTTGTCGCTTGAGGGGTTGCCATGGGTCTTATTTACTAGTTTCATTGTTGCGTTGGTTGCCACATATATTAGCTTTTGGCTATTCCCTGGGGACGAAAAAGATATACAACCAGACCAAACCACTCTTGATGGTGCAAACGAACATATCGGGCTTATCGTCTTTAAAGCAACCGCATTGTGTGTTGTTTTGTACGCGCTAATATCATCTGGAAGCTCTCAAACGCTATTGATCGCAATAACATTTGGCAGCATGATTAAGCACCCAGTTAATCAAGACAGTCATTCCTTTGGGCGGTATCGAATTATCACTACAAGCCTAGGGATCTTGTTTACTATTCCATGCATGCTTGCAGTAGCCACAGGTGCACCTACTTACGTTGTACTTGGCGTTACCATCTTTTGTGGCCTGCAACTAGCGTGTTTTGCAATACGTCGACAGACACACTTAACCATCTATCAATTGCTTTTTACTAACTTCACTGTGCTGACTTACCAGATTATTAACAATACGGGCATCGAATCATTTTCTGCTCAAATGACTCGATTCGTCTCTATTTCTATCGCTATAGTTCTAGGGGTACTGGTTCTCAATTTATTTAGATCAGAGCAAGAGGTGAAATAACTGCAGCCTCTCTTTCTTAAACTAACAGCGGCTGAGCGATATGAGCTTTCTCATTGAACGAAGCTTGAATAAATAAAAAAAGCATCGATCTTATACTCACATACAGAGGATTACTCCCTCCCAATAACCATTAACGTCCAATCAGAAGAAAAGAATTTTTCAAGTAAAAAAACAAGACTCGAATTGAGTCTTGTTTATAAATGTGGTCTGGATGAATACGGTTATGGCGTCGCTTTAAAATCGCGGATTAGCTTCTCCCGATACGCCGTAACAACCCTCATGATAGAGTCTTTTACATCCCCTATTTGCTTAGAGGGTTGACACCAAAGGCCAAAACCAAACTTAAAGCCTTCTAGTAATTCACAGACTTCAACGGGCTCTATATCATTATTAGAAAATTCCGAATGAGCCAGCGTTCTAGGAAGAACCGCCCACCCTAGCCCTGCCTCAACCATTTTTACAACAAGAGCCAACTGATCGACTTCTTCATGATTCGAACTGACGATAACTTTTTCACCCATTCCTTCTTCAATGAAAGATCGCAACACAAATTGCTTGCTATTCCTCAACGCAGTTAACACTTGGTCGGGTGCCATAGAAGCCAGTTCACCACCTTTCTGGACAAAGGGAACAAATTCAAAGTGACCTAAAAACGTCGAGTCTAGACTGTGTATTGCACGGCTATCATGCACATTTACAATACCGAACTGGTACTCACCAGTCGCTAAACCTTCTTTGATCTCGTTACGGTTACGAACAAAAAAGTTAACTCGCATCATCGGAAAATCTGCCGCTAATTGAACACGAAGTAACACCAGCAAACGATGTGGGATGGCACTAGAATAGGCAATGCTGACACTCTCTAAGCCACCATGAGCAAGGCTCAATGCGACTTTGTCGAACGTACGGGCTTGTTCAATTGTTTGCTTTGCATAGTGGTAAAGAAGGCGAGCATCTTCTGTGGGTTCTACGGAACGGCCAACCCGATTAAACAAGCTCACAGCAAGTAGGTCTTCTAAATTCGTAATAACCTGTCCGATGGTTGTTCTGTGCTTATTCAATTTTACAGCAGCCTTGCTAAACGAAAGCTCCTCGTAAACAGCAACGAATGCCAATAGTTGTTCAAGACTAAAATTCATAGGTTTTCTTATATCTTAGGGCTACATGGCTAAACTATCACAAGTTATTGAGAATGCTAGCTCGAAAGAGCGACGGTTAACCCGAGGCTTTTATCCTCATCACTAGATACGTAGCTATTCCGCACGTAAATGCGAAAACTTATCGCACTCATACTCCCCTAAAAGCACGTTCGACATTAGACATAACTCATTATGAACTCTCTAAAAAAATACATTGATGGATTTGACCCTACAAAAGCGATTATTACATTTGTAGGATTTCTCTTATCTTTGCATTCATCAAATAAATAGAGAAAAGCACTATGAACTCAATGCCACATGAGCTTGTGTGGGGTGAAGTTTACTTCCCACCCTTGCTGCTGGTTGTTGCATTGGCTTACATGCTCACCATTTTGGTTGGAACCGTTGCGACAAAATTAGGGGTACACAAATATGTTGCGTTTCCAGCACTTGCAGAGCTGAGCCTAATTGTGATTTTTACTGGAGTAATTGGTCGATTCATAACCATCTTTTGAGGCAAATTCCGTGATAAAACGTTATCTAATCACATTTTTATTACTGTGTTCCGCTGGCACTGTGATTTTCAGTTACTACCAATCATACTCAAACAATCCTTGGACTAGAGATGGTCATGTCAGCGCGTACATTGTGTCTATAACGCCCCGTGTAACCGGGCAAGTCATCAAGGTATATGTTGAAGACAACTCCCAAGTTAATGCGGGCGACTTACTGTTTGAGATTGACCCAAGCATTTATAAAGCGTCTTACCACAAAGCCCAGGCTGCTCAAAAGCAAGCCATTGCGTTGTTAGCGAAAGCCAAAAATGAAGAACAACGTGCACTGGAACTAGAAAAGCGTACACCTGGCGCGGTATCTGTGCTGACGTTGAACAATTTGAACAACGCCGTAGAGACAGCAATCGCAAACGTGGAGCTGGCGAAAGCAAACGTCGAAGAAGCAAAACTGAACCTTGATTACACCAAGGTGTACGCTCCAACGAATGGTTACATCACCAATTTTAATCTGCGCACCGGCTCCCAAGTTGTCGCAAACTCACCAGTTGTAGCATTAATTGATGAAGACAGCTTTTGGATCGAAGGCTATTTCAAAGAAACGGATTTAGTTGGTGTTGATCCACAAGATAAAGCATACGTGACCTTAATGATGCACGACGAAATGGTGCTGGAAGGTAAAATCAAGAGCATTGGTTACGGCATCGCGAAGCAAGACGGTAGTACAGGTAACGACCTTCTGCCTAATGTGAACCCTAACTTTCAGTGGATACGCTTAGCTCAACGCATTCCAATTAAAGTGAAATTAGACAACTTACCAAAAGATTTTCAACTACGCGTCGGTATGACGGCATCCATCAAAATCATCAAACAATAAATGCGGTGAAATGTATGTTTAATGCGTCAACCAAAGAAGCCATTAAAGCTGCGCTGTCTATCGTTATCGCAATCTGCCTCGCCTTATGGTTTCAATGGGAGAAACCCTATTGGGCAGCGATCGCCGTCGCGGTAATGGCATTAAATGAAAGCTTCGCTCACTCGATAAACAAAGGTCATAATCGCCTAGTGGGTACCCTACTGGGCATCGGCTATGCCTTTTTCCTCATCACAGCATTTTCTCAAGATCGCTTCTTGTTCCTGACTTTTTTTACCCTATTTTTAGGTGTATGCATTTTCATGTCGAGCGACGAAAAGTACGGTTATGTGTTCTCCATAGGCTTTGCTGTGTGCTCTATCATCGCTTGTATGGGAGAGTTTGATAGTCAAGTGACGTTCCATTTCGCAGTACTTCGAATGCAGGAAACTATCCTTGGCATCATTACCTTCTCCGTTGTTTATCGTTTGGTTTGGCCAGTGAATACTGAAGAGAATTTCATTCAACGCTTTGAGAACAGCCGTGAGGTGTTGCTTAAAGCTATGGACAAACCAAATGACATTGATATTGATGCGCTTGAAACCAACACAGCAAACATTGAGAAGATGTGCCAACTACTGGGATTACCGCTCACGGGCAGTTACCACCTCAAAGAACATCGAAAACTGTGGCATCAGCGCCTCGAAGAGATGAAACGTATTCAAGAACGATTACTTGAACAAGTGGAAAAACCTCACTGTGATGATATTGACTGGAAACCTGTGGCTCAAAACCTGACGCTATTTGATATCGCTCAGCCAACCACGCATCTAATTGGCCGTACCTTATTGACTGAACAAGTGAACCAGAAAACATCTTGGCATCGTGAACACCGGACTTTCATACAGCACTTGAAAGAAGACCGAAGAAAGGTTTTACAAGGCCTATCGATGTTTATCACCTCGTTATTGGTTTGGATTTATCTCCCTGTACCAGGTGGGTTTATCTTCCCTATGTTGGCCGGTGTCTTTTCATCAATAGTACCTACAATGCCTCCTAGCGTTGTTAAAGATGCCTTCTTTGGCGTTTTGGGAACAGGTTCAGTGATACTGCTGCAATACATCTTCTTGATGCCCATGATGACTGAGCTATGGCAACTAGGGTTATTTTATTTCATCAATATTATTTTGATTTGGAAGGTATTTTCTACACCACAGCTGATGATCCATAGGGTCTTAGGCGTCAATTTATTGGTGGTATTAACCTCAGGCGCACTTAACTTGACCCCAGAGTATCGTATCGAAACACCTTTACTCATGCTGGTAAACATCATGCTCATTTTGATGATCGCCAAGTTATTTAATGACCTGTTTCATCCCCGCGTAACCGCTTAAGCAAGCAATTAAACTCAATAAGGAAATGCTATGAACAATGGGTTAGATCAAATTACGTAATGGCAAATAACACTGCCCGAAAAGGTAAAAATTAAAGACCAAACCAACACACTTTGAACAGGAAACATATGAAATATCAGCAGTGGGAATACTTTAATATCACGAAGTGAGAATAATATTTGAGGTTGAAGATCCCAACATGTAGCTAAAGATGCGCCTCTTTTGAGCCGAGGATGCTTGATCAAATATTCAGCATAGGATGAATAAACCTTCCACAACCCTAACAGCCCAAATAACTCGATGATAGAAATAACTTCCAGACTAAATGGCAATAGTGAAGGCCCACCAATGAGCAAGATAATTGCGAAGATCCACATCTTATTTTTCATTACACATCCTTGTTGCTGATTTACGCTTATGTATTACCAATAACAACACCAAGTAAAAACTGTTGGCCATAAAAACGCAACCCAACGTTGAACTTTTCATGTCAAGCGCTGGGTTGTGTTTTTTTAAGTACTTTTAAATGTAAAATCAGTCAGTTAAACTAGATCGAAGGACAGTTTCCTTTTTCTGCCATGTCTACTTTTAGTACTTCTGCTTTACCTTTGCTTTCGTCCACGAGTTCTACGCCCGCACCACCAACAAATACACCCATTTTAATGTATTGATTAACGAAATAATTACGGCCCTCTTCCGTTAAGATAGTTAAGTGATTTTCAGAAAACTCAGACTCTGTACTTACTTGATGTTCTTTATTGCCTTCGACCTCATGGTAGAAGAATACACCAGGAGCTGTTTCACCAATACATTCCCCATCGACGTAAACATACTTTTTAAGCGCTGCTCCGACAAAAGCATCTTCTCGATAAATGTAAATCCCTGCGTTCCCCTTTTGAGGTGCTTCAAATGATTTCATTTGATTTGATACTGTCGAATCAACAGTAGGAACAGAAGCACAACCTGACAAACCCAAAAGGAATGCGGAACACAGAATTACTTTATTTTTCATGTTATTAACCTAGCTACGATAAAATCGCGCCAACCATACTATAAATAAATACGTTCACTTATTGGTATTTATGAAATTTGTGATTCACCCTATGCAATAGCACTCATTTTACGTATAGGTTGAGCAAACATTAGCCATATAAAAATCACGAGAATAAAATGCCCTGTATCTAACGATCACTAAATGCCACTTTACTCGCTAGACTGATAAGCAGAATACCCGAAACACCTTCAAGAGTTCTTGAATATCGTTGAGAGTGTGGACGACTCAATACCCAATTACCCACAGATGCGTACAAAACGTTACATGTCGTCGCAAGCACGCTGAACAGCAAGCCAAGTACTAATAATTGTATTGATGTTGAGCTTGCAGACGTATCAATAAATTGAGGCAGAAACGAGAGGAAGAATAGCGCTACTTTTGGATTCAAGACGCTGACGATAACACCCTGAACAAACACATTTTTATTATTATCAACGTTTTTGTTTTCAACGATTTTACTTTCTCCACGCCACATGGACAGTAACGACTGAACACCTAAATAAACTAGGTAAGCAGCCCCTAACCATTTAACAACGCTAAAAGCCAAAGCTGAACTCAGAATTATTGCTGACAAACCTAAACATGCCGCTAGTGTATGAAAAAAGTAACCAACACCAAGCCCCAAAGCCGCTTTCAGCCCAGCAGAGAACTTACCTTTCATTGTATTAGAAACAATATAAATTACATCAGGTCCAGGAATCATGTTGATAGCGAGACAAGCGACAACAAATAGTAATAGTGAGTTTGAATCCATTCTTTTCTCCAGATTAACTTCTTGCGGGATAACATCTCATCGAACTATAAGTAATGCAACGTCTAGGTTTCCGTCGGTTATCAAGGCGTTGACCGTAGTTCATTAACGTGCCTGCCATCGCAGGCCCGGGGCTAGCTATAGCTGATACGACAATCAGTGAATAATTTATCCCTTCCATTTTTACTCTAAGCCTCCACATGAAGTTTTATCAACCCTTATCGCGGAATACTTTATTGAATGTACATCAGAAGCGTAATCCTGATTAAAGCACCAAGTGTCACGAATCAAGCTGGGGATTCTCTGATATTTTACTGCTCCAAAATAACATCAAATCCACCATAAATGAGACGCTTTCCATCAAAGGGCATTGGGTTATTCTCAGGACTCATTCGAGGATCACCCATGATCCGCTGCCACCCTGAGTCTCGCACTTCTTTTGAAGGCCAGACTACCCATGAAAACACAACGGTTTCGTTGCTTTCAGCTTTAACTGCCATGGGAAACGATGTGATCTCACCATCTGGAACTTCACTTCCCCACGTCTCAATAACCTTTAAGGCCCCAAACTCCCTGAACATTTCTGCTGCTATTTTTGCGTGTGCGATATACTTTTCTTTATTCGCTGTCGGTACTGCAGCGACAAACCCATCAATGTATGACATAAGTAAACTCCTTTCATTGGAGTTATAACCATAGCTCAATAAAAAGAATGCACATGATGCCAAATCATAGAAGCAGGTACGTAATACAGCTTGAGAGCTACATTCCTAGCTTGGACTTTATATGCATATTTGAAAGGTATGTGTTTGGATCTAGCTTAGTTAGCGTATTTATAATTTCCAAAACGCTCGAATACTCAATACGTTCCTCTTCTGCATGCCCGATCCCACCTATTGTAAAGTGAGTAAAGCGGTAATCACGATAAACGTTTTGAAGCTGGCTAGAAATATCTTTGAGTAATCTTTTACTGAGGCTGAATGCAGGGTACTCACTATTTTCTGAAAGCTCTGCTGTAGATCCAATAGATACAATATTGCATTTATCGTTAAGTGAACCTAAAGCGTTAAGTTCATTGACTAAATTAAGATACCCAATCGGGCCAACATTCATAAACTCAATCAGTTCGTTTGTTGTCAATTTTGAAGACTCTCCCCACATCGACGCCAAATAAACTATGATGTCAAACTTTACACCTTTGAAGCACGTGTAATCTGGTTTTTTCTCCGGACTAACATCAATACGAACAGAAGCTACTCCATCCTCAACTAGCTTTGATCTAGAAATAGTATAAGTTTCTATACCCTGTAAGTTCGTAGCCAAGAACCTTCCTAGACCCTTACTACCTCCAACAATTAAAATCTGCATAACCCTGTTCCTTGGTTAAGATTGTCTTTCATATTATCCGCCAAACTGTGCATCAGGCATCACTTTAACGTTTCTATTGTTTGCCTCTGGCCCTACTTAGTTCTATCTTCAATTTCATCAAATAGTTCAACTGAAATACGCTCTGCAATTTCACTCATCTTCTTCATTTTTTCTGGGTTACTAGTTCCCCAAAACCGCTCCCAGTCTTCACGTGTTCGCCACTTGGCAATAGTTAAAACCTTTTCCGGTACATCGTAAGAACGAAGCATAAAGCGACCAAACGCCCCATCTACTGACTGATGAATTGAATCTGTCGTCGAACGCCATATATTTTGAAACTCATCCATTTTTTCACTTGGCACACGCCATTCATACACAACTCTAAACATAACACTTCCATTAAAATTTCTAGATTTAATACGGCAAAGTATCAAGAACACTAAGCCAGGTTAATAGATGAATAAAGCAACATAGTAGAGCGTAGAGCAACTTGAAAAATAAAGCATAAACGCTCTAAATCACTCCGATTCGATTAGTCATGCACACATCCAAAGATTTCGTATTGACGTTTAACATTGGCTGTTACTTTTCCCCAATGTGAGGCTTGAACTCTTTCCTGATGTTGTTTAAAAGAGGCTTTGTCGACGAACTCCTCATAGACATCAAAACGAAAAGGATTAGTCGAGCTTTGAGTCACAAGAAAAGTAAGGCAGCCCGGCTCTTCTAACGTGAGCCTTTTGTGAGTTATTAACTCATGTTTTACTAATTCTAAATCCTTTTCCGGAACTAAAATAAAGCCTTTCAATGCTACCTTCGACATATCATCCTCCCACCCCTATCGTGTAGCGTTGCATTAAGAAGTAGCCAACGCGCCCTCAATCTCAATCATCATATCGCAAATGTGAATCTCACCATGAACTAAAATGCCACGTGTTAGGAATCTATTTCGAATGCCCTATCGACTTACGAGCATAAGGTTATCTCAACCCTTTCTTTGCCTTTACCGATGTTCTTGCGTTTTAGTTGAATTTGGCCGACTTCTGATGTGCGCTTTAAATGAGTGCCACCGCAAGGTACTTGCGCAAACCCATCCACTCTCCAATACCTTCTTTCACTCTCTTGATCGGAAAAGTCACTAATAATAACTGAATCAGAGTTAATCAAATCTTGCACATCAGTTTCAATTGCTTTCAATAACGGACCAATACTTTCAGACCACTCGAAATCTATGCGGCTCTTATTTTCAGAAATATGCGCCGCCTATCTTAACAATGCCTTCCCGACGCTGATAAAACATCTCGAGCACCACTTCAGCCGCAAAGTGTAGCTTCATTAAGGCGTATCTACGCTTCCAATCAATATTCGTAGTTACAATGTCGCCAAGAGTAAAATTTGGAGAGGATTCCAATGTGTAAATAAGTCGAACACCTAACTTTTGAGCAATCAAAACCGGAATACCATTAATCGTTCCTTTATCACTCTCTTGGCCTCCAGACTCCGCAAAGAAGATAGTCTGGTCCAATTCAACCTTATTTCCGTCTACATTGGTCACTCTTGAGTTAAGTTCTGTTTGGTAGGGATTAACCCAAAATAATTTCTCGCTCATGCTGCTATCCTTGCAGTAAGTCCTAACCTTGATGGTACATTCAGTGACCACTAAGTCAATTCAAGAAACCTCACCGTCAAATGTAAGGCTGTGTATAGAGCACGAGCAGGCTAGACCTATTAGATGCTTTTAAGGCCGGATACTAAACGCTGTCTAGGGGTTTAGCTAACAACCCGTAAATTGCTGAATCTGAGACTACTCCATTCACTTCCCAACGCTGCCTTAGGAAACCTTCCTTTATAAAACCTAACCGTTCCAAGACTTTACCTGAAGAAGCATTGTCTGGATCTATCTCAGCCTCGATTCGACGTAGATTCAGTGTTTTGAATGCGTGTTCGATTAATGCAGTTCCCGCCTCTAATACAATGCCTTTACCCCAGAAATTACGACTCACGCCAAAGCCAATTTCTGCGCGCCTAGACTCTTTCACGTGATTAAACAGCATTATCTTACCTAGAAGTTGGCCATTGCTCTTTAGGAAGATGCCTAGTGTCACTTCTGTATTGCTATTCATGGCCTGTGCACTCTTGGCTATAAATGTCCGCGCTTCTTCAATTGAAACCCAAGGGCCAGTGTTCCAATATTTCATGACCTCATGGTCTGAGAATATGCCAAACAGTTCGCTTGCATCATCTTCAACTAGCTCTCTTAGAATTAATCGTTCCGTTTCAATCTTTGTTACTAACATTTTGGAGCCAGCCTTTTGGTTTGTTACTGGTGACGAAAATCCAATAAAAGTGTGAGACACGTAATACAAATGATCTCGTATGACACTTTTTAATAAGCTCAACGCATAGTAAAAGCGCCACGTGTCACGATTCTCTATTGAAGCAATTTTTAGACCTTCAAGTGCTTCAACAAGTAACCTTTGAACGCATCATAGTTTGGAATGAGTTGATCACGAGTCCTAAGTTCGGACTCAAAATAGGCCATATACTTTATTGCTTCATTTGGCGAAGTTTTACTTAGAAGCAAAGGAAGCAGTCGTATACGAGTGGAATAACTGAACACAGGCCAGACTTTTACATCTTCGCTTTTTAAACTCTCGATAACCCGCTTTCTATCTCTTAGTTTTTCTAACTCAATAGGTAGTAACTGTTTTACCATATAAGCGAAAGCTATAGGACTAATTGCGTCGGTATATGAATTGCCAGTGATACTGCTCAACATGCGAGAAACACCACCAATACAACGCATTTCTCTAGGTAAGACCTTTTCTATATCTTTGTATTTAACCCCGAAGGAAGGGTTCAAAACAGTAAGCCCAAAGTTTAAGTGAAACCATTCGACATCGACCTTACCCACCTTGCGCTCCCATACTCCTCTAGATTTGATAAACTTGAAACCGCTTGGGGCTAAAACCTTATCAATCTCCAAAATGAAAGCTTCGGAATGCTCTTTATTCATAATTACGTACTGATTCTGATTGCCTAACACCGAATTTAGGTGTGAGCAACGCCACCACCTAAGCGAAGCTGTCCCACCCTGAAAACAAAGCCCGACTTGAACCCAAGCCCCCAGCGCTGTCAATTTCTTAAACAAGCTAGTGAACTACCACCACTGTTCTCACTAACTTATCACCGAGCCGTTGCCTCTTTTTACCAAGAATGAAAATTGAGTCAATAAAACCGAAGAATGGAGTAATAATATTTCTAAAAAGTGACTGAAAAATATTGCACCTTTTACCCGTTCTTGCACTTATAACTGCAATGCCCAAAAGTTTTTTACCCACACTTTGACCATTTGGTAAACAATCAGAAAAAAGGTAATACGATACAGTCGCAGTTACTCCCATAGCGCGAACAAGTTCCTTTTCAATACCGATTTCTAAGCCGCCCCATAAAACGAGAGTAAAAATGCTAAAACTGATAAAAAGATCAATCATTTGTCCAACACACCTAATTCCCGGACTAGCCAAAACGTAATTTTCTAGAGTAAAGTTTTCTACATTTTTCATTTTAAAATTTGGACTAACAATTGTTTATTTGTGGACTAACGTTATGGGATGAGTAACATCCCCACCAAAACTAATCCATAGTGCCGTACAGCAGGTCAAACCTAAAGAGCCAAGCATTTTTCTCCCTTTTAAACACTTTACTACACTCGCTCTAAAGACTGGATTGGTAATATTTCAACATCTCTTCTTGATTAAGCGCTTTATTTTCTAACTTTTGTTGATCTTTAAAGATTTGAGCTAATGAAGGGAGAATTGAGCGATTGACTTTATAGTCATCAGACCAAAGTTTCCCTCTCATCAAAGCTTTCGCACAATGGAAGTACATACTCTCGATGACTATTTTGATAACAACCTTAGGATCTTTACTTCCATCGGGGCAAGCAGATATCAATTTGGAGTCTGTGTGAATACTTGCAATTCCTTTAATACGGAGTACTTCATCAATACCATTTACCATCAATAACAACCCAACTTTGGGGTTACTAATGATATTTTTTAGACTATCTATACGATTATTCCCCGAGCTATCTGGGAGCAACAATGTTGATTCATCTAAAACTTTTACGAAGCCAGGCTCCCCTCCTTTCGGAGAGAGATCGATATAGCCTTGAGTATCGGCGGTACTTAGAACTGCAAAATGGCAATTATTAATTAATGTAATCGCATGAACATCCAGGGCAGGCAACGCTTTATTTTTAGCTCTCGCACTTGGCTCTGCGTAAATTTCTTTTAACTGCTCTATTGTTTTAATTTCACTCATTCAATGTTGTTCCTTCACTATCGTATAATGCTTTGCTTGGAAGCAAACGAACTCTGACTTCTGCGTAGCCACTCACCTAACGCATAGTAAAAATGCTACGCGTGTAAATTATCTCTTCAACGCTTTGTTATCTAACGACTTAAATTAAAGCCTTTCACTGAATTCCCCACACTGCTTACACTTGTAACCATGCTTGTAAAAGAACAATGGAAAACCCAGTAAAATAAAGACTAAGAAAGCTGGACGCTTACCTTTTGTAAATGCAAATAGCTCTTTACTACCACAGTTAGGGCAAACATCTTTTCCTTCATCAACGGCAAGTTCATTTTCTAATGATTCTGAGAAATCACTGCTAAGTATTTGTTTCGCGTCTTGGATTCAAGTACGAAGTGCGACACCTCTGAACATAAAAACAGTGAGATGCGATAATCATGAAGTTTGCTCCCGCCAAGAAGTAAAAAACATGAAATACACACACCTCACTGAGAACGAAAGGT